>CACWUV010000007.1 GCA_902764185.1 uncultured Eubacteriales bacterium | reverse complement strand
CAAGTCACTAAACAAAAGGAAATACACCTTACATTGTCATCCTGAGCGGAGCGCAGCGAAGTCGAAGGATCTATTTATAACACTAACAAATTTCTGTTTGCAGAAGTCTCATTCCACCCTGAACGCCGCGCTTTGCCGGGCATAGGTTTCCCCGCCCACCCGGCAGGTGACCTCGATGGCATATTCCCCCGGCGGCACGTTCGCGGTGTCCCAATAGAAAAAGCTGCCGTCCTGGCGCTCGCCGGTGGGACGGGAGGGGGCTTTGTAGGCCAGGGTATCCACGGGCTGGCCCGCCGCGTCCAGCACCTTCACCGTCAGGCTGCAGGGGAAGGCGTGGCGCACATAGACGGCGGCCTCCTGGGGTGTGGGATATACCGCCACCCGCAGGCCGGGATTGCCCTTCTCAGGCTGCACGGCGATGAGCCGGCTGCCCGCCAGCATGGCGCTGCGGCCCTCCTGGGCCACGATTTGCAGGAGCACATAGCCATAGGGGGTCTCGTCCTCGCTGACCAGGGTGACGGCCCGCTGCCTGCGGCCCGGAGCCAGCACGCCCTGGGCGTTTTCGGCGTCCTCCACGATCTGCGGCGCGTCAAAGCGCCATTGGCCGCCGCGGTAATAGACGATCTGATACTGCACCCGCACGGGACGGCGGACGGTGAAGCTGAAATAGAGGGTATCCTCGCCGCCGGTGAGCACGTTGGTATCCAGCAGAATATCGGATAAGGGCCGCTCGCCGCCGGAGGCAGCAGCGGGATCATACGCATAGATTGGCGCATCATCCGCCAAGGGATATACCTGGGCGGTGGACGCGCCATGGCATTCCAGCAAGCCCGCGTGGGCTTCCGCCAGGGTCACGACGCCGTCCTGGTCCATGTCGAAATCCCGGCCGCGCAAGCCTTCGCAGAGCTCCTGGGCAAAATAGCTGCCGCCGCTCTGCTGCCTGTCCCGCCAAAGGAAGCTGTTTTCGTAAGCGCCGGCGCTGGTGAGCACCTTGTAATCCGCCCCGGCAAAGGCGTTCTGTCCACCGCGGCCGCCCCGGCCAATAAAGGCCCCGCTGTTGCAGGCGTCGATGACCAATATTTTTTGCCCCGGCACGTCGTCCAGCAGCCCCCGCAGGGTCGCGGCGCTGAGGCTGTATTCGCTCTGGCCGTCGGAGAGCACCAGCAGCGGCTCCAGGGAGACGCGGTCGTACAGGCCGTGGGTGCAGATATAGACAAAGGAGACGTCGTTTGCGTCCGCACCGGAGAAGGCTTCCTCGATGGCCCCCCGCAATGCCCCTTCGTCGGCCAGCCCGGCGTCCCGGCGGACGATGGCGGCATAGCCCCGGGCGTCGGTGCGCAGCATGCGGTCCATGCGCTCCACGTTGAGCGCGGCGCTGGGCGCGGTGTCCTCATGGGTCAAAAAGACGTCGCAGCCCACCAGCAGCGCGCGATGGATCGCGGGGGTTTCCGCCTTTTCCGCGGAGGCGCAAAAAAGGCACAGGAGACTGAGCAGCCAGCAAATCATCCGCTTCATCCCCTGCGCCTCCTTTCCGCGATTTTGCATACATCATACTATGAAGCAGGCGGAAAGTCAAAGAAGTTGTATGAAATTGGATACGGAGCGTCACTCAAACACGATGGCGCTTTCAATTTCTTCCACGATCTGCGCCAGTCCCTTTTCATCCGCTTCGGTGAAGCGATCCAGCAGCGGGCTGTCCATGTCCAGCACGCCGACGACCTGGCCGTTTTGACGGATGGGCAGCACGATTTCGCTGTTGGAGGCGCTGTCGCAGGCGATATGGCCGGGAAACTGATGCACGTCCGGCACGCGCTGGACGCGGTCTTCCGCCACCGCCGTGCCGCAGACGCCCTTGCCCACGGCGATGTGGATGCAGGCCACCTTGCCCTGGAAGGGGCCCAGCACCAGGTGGCCATCGCGCATCAGGTAAAATCCCGCCCAGTTGAGATCGGGCAGGGCGTCCCACAGGAGGGCGGAGACATTGGACAGGAAGGGCACATACCAAGGCTCCTCCTGGGCCAGCTCCCGGATTTGCCGGGCCAGCAGATCATACTTTTCCATGCTTGTCCCTCCTGCCGGATTCCTGCATTTCCCGTTCAAACGCTTCGGGATGCCGCAGGTAAAAATACTGGTGCTCCTCCCCCGCGGGCCAGAAGGATTTGAAGGGCTCCAGGGCGATCCGCGCCCCCTCGATGGCGGCGATTTGGCGCTCCGCCGCGGCCTTTTCGGCCGCGTTCTGATAATAGACCGCCAGCGTATAGCTGCGCCCCCGGTCGATGAACTGGCCGCCGCCGTCCGTGGGGTCCACGTTGGCCAGGAACACCCGGAGCAGGGTGTCAAAGCTCACCTGATCGGGATCGTATTCGATGCTGATGGTCTCCCGATGGCCGGTTTTCTGATGCTTGACGTCCTCGTAGGCGGGGTTTTCCTCGTCTCCGCCGCTGAACCCGCTGATCACCTCTCCCACCCCGGGCAGGCGGGTGAAAAAGGGCGTGATGCACCAGAAGCAGCCGCCGGCAAAATAGGCATGCATAAGGTTTCCCCTTTCCTCTTAAATTGACAAAAGAATCCGCGTATGATATATTGATTGCGCATGAACGCCATCATTATACAATAAGAAAAGCCGTTTGACCACGCCTGAACAGGCGAAGGAGAAAAAAATGATGAAAAATATCAGGGCCCTCTCTTTTTTCGCGCTGCCGCTGCTGACGCCCATCGCGTTTTTTTATCAGGCGCTGACCAGCAAGGTGAAAATCAGCGGCTTGATCCTGGGGATCTCCGCCGCGCTGTTCCTGCTGCTGACCGCGTGCCTGTGGCTGTGGACGGATCGGAAAAAGTTCAAATTGTCCCGATACGCCGCCTATGCCTGCATGGCGGCACTCTCCACGCTTTTTTTGTTTTATGACCTGCTCCCCAACATTGTGACAAAGTTCGCCCTGTCCGCGGAGGAGGAGCCCACGCGCAGCGACGCGGTGCTGTACGTCGTTTTCGCCGTGTACTGGCTGATGATGGGTTACGCCGGCGCGGTGTTCCTCAAAGGGGAAAAGCGTTTGAAAGCCCCGTCCTTTTTCCTTATCTCGGCGATTCCTCTGGTGGCGGCCTATCTGCTTTTGATCCTGCCGGGTTCCTCGCCGGACGCCGACACCCATTATCTGATCACGTACAATTACACCAACCGGCTGCTGGGCAGCGGCCAGGAGCAGGAGTGGTCCGCACGGGAGGACGACCTGCAATTCTATCAGAATATCATGCTGCGCAAGGAAGTCACGGCGGAGGGGGTCTGGCAGGCAACGCAGGGCGCGTGGACGGCTTCCACGGACGAGCTTGTTCCATTGCCTGACCAGGCGGAGCACATGAAGGGCTATTCGCCCATCAGCTATTTACCGCAGATCATCGGCATGGCGCTGGGGCGTTTGCTGGGCCTGGGCGGCGTGCCCAGCGCCTATCTGGCCCGCATTCTGACCGCGGCGCTTTATATCCTGCTGTGCCTGAACGCCGTCAAAACGGCTCCCGCCGGCAAGATCATCTTCGCCGTCGTGCCGCTGCTTCCCATGGCGCTCATGATGAGCGGCGCCTTCTCCTATGACGCCGTCGTGATCGCCTGCACCCTCAATTTCATTGCCGCCACCCTGGCCCTGTGCCAGTCTCCAGCGGATAAAAAGCGCCTGATCGCATGCATCGTGTGGGCCTTCCTGATCGGGGCCATCAAGGGCGGCGGATACCTGCTGCTGCTGCCGCTGGCGCTTCTGCTTTTGCAGTACACCAATCGAAAAACAGCCCTGCGGAGCATGGCGTATATTCTTGCCGCCGGGCTGGTCTCCTGTGTGCTTTTCGATCTCATCCTGGTGGGAAAACAGGGGCTTTTCCAGTTGGGAACGGCGGATAACGGCATGCTGTCCGCCTCCTTCGCCCTCCGTCATCCCATCCGGTATGTGTTCATGGCGCTGAAAGCCTATGTCAACAGCCCGGACGAATGGATCAGCAATATAGCCGGTCACGCCCTGGGCTGGCTGGAGCCGGTGCTGCCCGTTGTGCTGCCCCTGAGCATCGTGGCGGTTTGTTTCGTCTGCGCCTGCCGGGAAAAGGATCCCCTTCCCCTCCAGCCGGAAAACAAGCGCGTCCTCATGATTCCGGTGCTGCTTTCCCTGTGCCTGACGCCCATGATGCTCCTTAGCATCACGCCGGTGGGCGGCGCGGGGATCAGCGGCCTGCAGGGTCGCTATTATCTGCCCGTGCTGCCGCTGGCGCTGCTTCTGCTGTCTAAATTCAGCCTGCACAGCAAGCCGGAAAGCGTCGGCATCCGCTCCATGCTGCTCCTGCGCTGCTTCGATCTGCTGACGGCCCTCAACTGCCTGTGCGTGTATTATCTGATGCGGGTCTATCTGATCCGCTGATCCTCATCCCCTGCTGATCTCATCCAGCGACATGCTGAACCCCGGAATGAACTCATCCATGAAGTCCTGCACCTCGGGCAGATCGATTTTGCGGATGGCGGCCAGGGTGGTTTCCTCAGCCTGCAAAAATTCCCGATTGCCCGCGCTGCGCTCCTCCACGCACTTGATGTAGGCGCTGATCTTGTCGGCAGCCTTGACGACGCGCCATTCCTCGGTGGTCTCGTCGGGCTCGATCAAGGGTTCGTAATCGGGCATGATGTCCGCGGGCAGCATGGTCAGCAGGCGCTTTTGGGCAATGGATTCCAGCTTGTGGTATTCCTTGATGATGGCGGGGTTATTGTGCTTGATGGGGGTGGGCAGATCGCCGGTGATGACCTCGCTGGCGTCGTGGTACATGCCCAGCACGGCGATGTGCTCGGCGTTGTAGCTCCGCTCATAGCGGCTGTTGCCAAGCAAGGCGATGGCATGGGCGATCATGGCGGTCTGGAACACGTGCTCCATGTCGTTTTCGATCTTGGTGTTGCGCATCAGACCCCAGCGGCGGATGTGCTTCATGCGGTTCATGTAGGCGAAAAAATGATAGGCCATGGTTCTCACTCCTTGACATATAATCTGATTGTGCTATAATACTTGCGTACCCGCTGGGGGCGTCGCAAAGCGGCTGAGATGGCGGAAAACGCCGGTCCCCTTGAACCTGTGTAGATCATCCTACCGTAGGGAAGCGGAGCGACGGATTATTCCGTGCCGTTTCCCGCATGCATCGACATGCGGGTTTTGTTTTGCGGGAAAACAAGGAGGTACAAATGCTTGATTGGTTGATCGGCTCCGCGTTGGCGGAGGAGGCCGCGGAGGAAGCAAAGGCGCCCTTCATCGAGTGGATCAGCAACCCCTTTGGCAAATTGGCCAAGGCCGGCGTGTGGGAATGGCTGTCCATCGCCGCCCTGGTGGTGCTGGCGGTGGTGCTGCTGGTGCTCTCCCGGAAAAAGGTGAAGTGGACCACCAAGATGCTGGCCCACGCCGCCATGGCGCTGGCGCTGTCCTTCGTGCTCAGCTACATCCGTTTCTTCCGCATGGCGGGCGGCGGCGCCGTGACTCCGGGCAGCATGCTGCCGGTGATGCTCTTCGGCGCGGCCTACGGCCTGGTGCCCGGCCTGCTGGTGGGCTTTGCCTATGCGCTGCTGCAAATCGTGCAGGGCGCGGAAGCCGCGGGCTTCATGGGCCTGCTGCTGGACTACATTCTGGCCTTCACCGCCCTGGGATTGGCGGGCCTGGCGAAAAACTGGCCCAAGAGCTGGGGGCTGTACGTCGCCATGATCATCGCCCTGGTGGGCCGTCTGCTGTGCAGCATCCTGTCCGGCGTGGTGGTCTGGGGCACGCCGCTGTGGGGCAGCATCACCTACAACACGTCCTACATGCTGCCGGAGATGGTCATCTGCCTGCTGCTGGGCGTGCTGATCGGACCGCGCGTCGTCCGGATGATGCAGCAAAAATAACATTTTTTCTCCGCTGGGCGCAGGGATCAAAGCTGATCCTTGCGCTTTTTTACTTTGGCCTCGTGGCCCTGATCGCTGGGCACATAATAGACCCGGTCCCTGTATTCGTCCGGCAGATATTGCTGGGCCACCCAATGATCGGGAAAATCATGGGGATAGAGATAGCCCTTGCCGTTGTCCAGGCGGGTGTGCCCGGCGTAATGGGTGTCCCGCAGCGCGGGCGGCACCGCGCCCACGGCGGTTTCGGCGTCCGCCATAGCGGCGTCGATGGCGGCGGACACGCTGTTGCTCTTGGGGCTTTCGCACACGGCGATGATGGCCTGGGCGATGGGGATGCGGGCCTCGGGCATGCCCAGATGCTCCAACGCCTGCATGGCGGCGGCCGCCTGCAGCATGGCGATGGGATGGGCCTGGCCCACGTCCTCGCTGGCGTGGACGATGAGGCGGCGCACCAGCAGCCTTGGATCGGCTCCGGCGTAGATCAGCCGCCCGAACCAGAACAGGGCCGCGTCGCTGTCCGAGCCCCGCAGGCTCTTGCAGAAGGCCGACAGCATGTCGTAATACAGGGTATCGTCGCAGCGGATGACGGGCTTTTGGATGCTCTCCTCCGCCACTTCCAGGGTGATGCGGATCCCCTCCTTTGTGGTGGGCGTGGTGAGCGCGGCCAGCTCCAGGGCGTTCAAGGCGCTGCGCACGTCGCCGCCGGCCACGGTGACGATGTGGTGGAGGGCGTCCTCGTCGATGTGCACGTTCAGTTCGCCCAGGCCCCGTTCCTTATCGGCGATGGCCCGCAGCAGGATGTCCCGCACGTCCTGGGCCCGCAGGGGCTCAAAGGCAAACACCCGGCAGCGGCTGACGATGGCGGGTGTCATGGAAATCATGGGATTTTCGGTAGTGGAGCCGATGAAGCGAATAAGCCCTTCCTCGATGGCGGGCAATATGGAATCAGACTGGGCCTTGTTCCAGCGGTGGCATTCGTCCAACAGCAGATAGGTGCTCTGGCCGGTGAGCCTGCGGCGCTCCCGGGCCTCGGTCAGCACCTCCCGCACGTCCCCCACGCCGCTGGTGACGGCGTTGAGCCGGGCGAAGGCGCTCTTGGTGGTGCTGGCGATGACGTGGGCCAGGGTGGTCTTGCCGCAGCCCGGCGGACCATAAAAGATGCTGCTGGTCAGGCGGTCCGCCTCCACCGCCCGGCGCAGCAGGCGGCCTTTTCCCAGAAGATGCTCCTGGCCGTAAAATTCATCCAGCGTCCGGGCCCGCATGCGCTCGGCCAGCGGCGCGTTTTTGCGGGTATTTTGTTCTTCCAGCGCGTCCAGTAAGCTCATTTATTCTCCTCTACGATCAGATGGGCCACGCATTTGTCCTCGCCCCACTGCCACAGGTGCAGGGCATCCCCGGCGGCGGCCTCCATGTGCAGCATGGCGATGCCCATATCCAGGCTGTCGGCCCGCCTGCCCAGCAGACGCAGGGTGTGCTGGGTGTAGCTCAGGCTCCAGGGCTGCATATTGACGGCGGAGGGCGCGCGGCGCACGGCTTCCGCGGCCTGATAGGCCCACAGGGGCCATTTTTCCGGCGGGGTGGTGCAGATGTCCGCCAGCTTTTTGCGTTTGCGGGCGGTGGGTGGTTCCTTTTCCGCCACGCCCAGAGGCGTCACGGCCACCACGCGCTCGTTCTCGGCCAAATCCGCATCCACAGCGCCGCGGCGGTAGGTGGCCGACACCCAGCAGGTGTCCACGCCCAGGGCGGCCGCCTCCAGCACGAAGGCCTCGCCGCTGATGCCCGCCAGGGCGCGGGGCAGACAGGCGTCCATATCCGCGATAAAATAGGCGGCGTGGCTGGCTCCGCGGATGGGATCCACCAGCGGCACATGCAAAAACAGCCTGTCCGGGCAGGGGACGATCTCGATGCGGACGCCGGGCAGGCACACCCGTGCCGCGGCATAATGCAAGGCGGCCAACTGATCGGCGTCCGGCCCCGCCTTGTAGGCGCGGCAGCTATACCGCCCGGGAATGGCCTGGCGATAGCGTTCCCGCTGGGCGGGAGAATAAAATCCGTTCAAGGGACACTCTTCCATGGGCACGCCTCCTTTAGAATTTTAGTGTATCACGGCATGCGCCCAAAAACAAGCAAAGAAAGTGTTGCATTTTGATCACGTTTTCGCCGCATGCTAAAGGCCGAGGAGGGATGAACATGAGCGAAAAAAGAAAAGACGGCCTGGACGCCGTCGCGTCCGCCACAGAATGCACCGGCGCGGTGGCCGCCATTCCCTGGGACGGGGACACGGAGGAGCAGCGGAAGCTGATGAAGGTGCATCAGCAAGGGAACAAAAAGAAATAAAATGAATTGAAAAGATCCTGCTGTCCAGCAGGATCTTTTCACTCCAAAACCACCTGCGCCCGCTCCCGGATGCGGCAGGCCGCAAAATATCGCTCCTCCAGGGGAATCCAGCGGGTCACAAAATTTTGCAGGCCCGCTTCGCCGTTGCGGGTCCGGATGCGCTGGCGCTGGGTTTCGGGCTCCACGTCGCTGAAGGCCCGCAGGGTCATATAATCTCCCAGGGCGGGATGGCAGCTGTACGCGCCCTCCACGATCACCAGGGAGGCGGCGGGCACGGGCCGCGCGCCGTCGATGGCCATGACGGAGCAATTAAAAACGGGGTACGCGAAGGCGCCGCCGCTGGCCAGGCCGGGCAGCACATCGGTGATGAAGCGCTCATAATGCACGTTGCCTCCGGGCTGGGCCAGGCGTTCCGGGGTGCGCAGCCCGGGCGGCAGGAAGAAATCGTCCATATGCACCACGGCAGCCCCGGCGAGCCTGGCCAGGTCGGCGGCCAGGGTGGTTTTGCCGCTGGCGCAGCGGCCATCCAGGGCGATGATCTGGCGCTTAGACAGGTCCAGGGCGGTCAGCAGCGGCAGCAGACGGCCATATCGGCCCAGAATCAGCCGATAGGCGGGCTTTTCCTGCTGGCGATAGGCGTCGGAATGGTGCACGGCATGGGGACCGGCGGCCAGATAGGCCCGCTTTTCCCGCTGCCAGCTATCCCAGGAAAAGGGCAGCCTGCCCGCTTGGGTCATTTCGTCCAGGTCGGCCAGCATCGCCTGGAAGCGGCTTTCCCCCTCCGGGCGCGGCTGGCAGGTGTCCAGGAACATGCGCGCAAGCCATTCCTCGGGCAGGCCCGCCGCCTTCCAGGCGCGCAGATTCACCCGGCACAGGTCCGGGCTGATGGCTTCCGTCAAGGATTCCGCGGGGTCGGCCTGGCACTCCGCCAGCTCCGCATGCAGATACCGCCGGACGGCCTCCCCATCCCCGGCCAGATGCTCCGCCCCGAAAGCGGCCTGATAGGCCATCTTCAAAGCATCCTGGGGCGTCATGGCCGGGTGCAGCGCCGCCTGGCGCTCAAAGTATCCCTGCATCAGCGCTTGAAGCGGGGCAGCAGATACCGCGCCACCGCGATGACCAGGCACGCGCCGCCCACGGAGATGATCAGGCTGCCCAGGATGTTGGTGCTGTGGATGCCCACCCAGTCGGCCACCACGGAGCCCACGGCGCCGCCCGCCAGGCCCAGCAGCACATTCCACAGCAGGGAGCCTTCGCTCTTCATCAGCCGGGAAGCCGCCAGGCCCGTCAGCGCCCACAGCGCGATTTTTACGATCCACCAGAACATAGTTTTTACCTCCATCCAATTGGATTTTCCATTTTATTATACACGCAGAAGCCGCGAAATGACAAGATCCTTCGACTTCGCTGCGCTTCGCTCAGGATGACATTGAAAGGAAAAAGCGCCTTTGTTTGTCATCCTGAGCGGAGCGAAAGCGGAGGCGAAGGATCTTTGCGTTCAGTATTATTTGTGGATATACAGGATGCCCAGCGTGTGCGGTCCGCAATGGCAGGCCACGGTGCCCAGGGCCTCGGTCTCCAGGATCTCGGCAAAGGGCTGGCAAGCCATGATCTCCTGCTTAACCATATCCACGATGCCGTCGGGCACGGGGGTGTGGGTGACCATGATGCGGTGTAGGCGCAGGGTATCGTTGCCCGCCAGGCGCTCATGGACGTATTCCTTCAGTACCCGGTCATAGTGGCCGCGGTACTTTTTGGCCACCAGCATGTTGCCCTCCCGCACCTCGATGCAGGGCTTGATGGACAAAAGGTTTGCGCCCAGCGCGGCGGCGGTGGAGCAGCGGCCGCCCTTGCGCAGGTATTCCAGCCGGTCCACGCAGAAGCTGGCGTCCACCTTGGGGGTCAGATCGCGCATGGCCTGGGCGATCTCCGCGGCGGTCATATCGCCCCTTTGGGCCATCTCCGCGCCCTCCATGACGATCAGGCCCTGGGCGCTGGACAGGTTGCGGCTGTCCACCACATGCACGTTTTTCATGCGGCGGGCCGCGTTGCAGGCATTCTGATAGCAGGCGCTCATTTCGCTGCTGATGGTCACATGCACCAGGCTGTCATAGCCCGCCATTTCCCGGGTGAAGAACTCCTCGTAGTCCGCGTCGCTCACCGCGGCGGTGGAGCAAAGGCTGCCCCCCGCCTCCACATGGGCGAAGATCTGGGCCGGGGTGATGTCCACATTGTCCCGATAGGAAACGCCGTCTTTGATGATATACAGCGGGCACACCGATATATCGAACCGCCCAAGCAGCTCCGGCGTCAGGTCGCAGGTGCTGTCCGAGGTGATTTTGATACGCATACCTAATAACTCCTTCCGGTGAATATCCGTTTTCACCGGGTGCATTATGGCACGGCAGCCTCAACTGAATATCAACAAAAGCCCGCATAGCCGAAACATTTTGGAAAAAATCGGCGTTTTTCCCGTTATTCCAGCTCAAACGCGCCGGTATATAGCTGGTAATACTGACCCTTTTCGGCAATCAGCTGGTCGTGGCTGCCCCGCTCGATAATATGGCCGTGATCCAGCACCATGATGACGTCGGAGTTCTGCACGGTGGACAGGCGGTGGGCGATGACAAACACCGTGCGGCCCTGCATCAGCCGGTCCATGCCGCGCTGCACCAGGGCTTCGGTGCGGGTGTCGATGGAGGAGGTGGCCTCGTCCAGGATCATGACCGGCGGATCGGCCACAGCGGCCCGGGCGATGGAGATCAGCTGGCGCTGACCCTGGCTGAGGCCGCTGCCGTCGCCCTTTAGCATGGTGTTGTAGCCCTCGGGCAAGCGGGTGATGAAGTCGTGGGCGTTGGCCAGCTTGGCGGCAACGATGCATTCCTCGTCGGTGGCGTCCAGCTTGCCGTAGCGGATGTTGTCCATCACCGTGCCGGTGAAGAGGTTCACATCCTGCAGCACCACGCCCAGGGAACGGCGCAGGTCGCGCTTGGAGATCTTGTTGATGTTGATGCCGTCGTAGCGGATCTTGCCGTCGGCGATGTCGTAGAAGCGGTTGATCAGGTTGGTAATGGTGGTCTTGCCCGCGCCGGTGGCGCCCACGAAGGCCACCTTCTGGCCCGGCCGGGCATAGAGGGTGATGTCATGCAGCACGGGCTTTTCGGGATCGTAGGCGAAGTCCACGTGATCCATCACCACGTCGCCCTGGAGCTTTTCATAGGTCACGCGCCCGTCGGTATGGGGATACTTCCAGGCCCACATGCCGGTGTGCTCGGCGGTCTCCTGGATTTCGCCGTTCACCTCCCGGGCGTTCACCAGGCGCACCTGGCCCTCGTCGGCCTCGGGCGCCTCGTCCATGAGCTTGAAGATGCGCCCCGCCCCCGCCAAGGCCATGGCGATAAAGTTGATCTGCTGGGCCACCTGGTTGATGGGCTGCATGAAGTTGCGGCTCAGCGTGAGGAAGGAGGCGATGGCGCCCAGGGTCAGGGGACCCATGCCCCGCAGGCTCAGGTTGGGCACGCCGCCGATGGCCAGCGCGCCGCCCACGATGGCCAGCACCACATACTGGATATGGCCCATGTTGTTGTTCACCGGGCCCAGGATGTTGGACAGCTTGTTGGCCTCGGTGGCGTTCTCGCACAGTTCGTCGTTGCGGCGGTCAAACTCCGCCTTGGCGATCTCCTCGTGGTTGAACACCTTGACCACCTTCTGGCCGTTGATCATCTCCTCGATATAGCCGTTGAGGCTGGCCAGGGAGGTCTGCTGCTTGACGAAGAAGCCGGCGCTGCGGCCGCCCAGCTTGGCCGTCACCTTGAGCATGACGAAGGTGCCCGCCGCCACCAGCAGGGTAAGCCACACGCTGGTGGAGAGCATGGAGATGAACACCACGATCAAGGTGATGGCGGAGGACAGGGACTGGGGCAGCACCTGGGCCACCATCTGGCGCAGGGTGTCGGTATCGTTGGTGTAGTAGCTCATGACCTCGCCATGGGTATGGCTGTCAAAATACCGGACGGGCAGGGTCTGCATGTGGGCGAACATCTCGTCGCGCACCTTTTTGAGCACGCTGTGGGAGATGACGGCCATGACCCGGGCCTGGGTGTAGGTGGCGGCGATGGCCAGCAGGTACAGGGCGGCCATGCGCAGGATGGCGGCCAGCAGGCCGCTGTAGTCCGGGGTGGCCATGGCCAGCATGGGGGTGATGTGATCGTCGATGATGCGGCCCAGGAAGGTGGCCGCGGACACGGTGGCAACAGCATTGAGGACGATGCATGCAAGGACGACGAGAAGCCTGGGCCAATAGGGCTTCAAGTAGCCCAGCAGGCACAGGGCGTCCTCTTTTTTAATGGGCTGACGCGGGCCCATGGCCCGGGGACCCCGGGGACCGCCGCCGGCCATCACGGGCTTTTGCTGCGGCTGATTTTTGCGCTCACTCATGCTCCTCGCCTCCCTTCGTCTGGGATTCGTAGACCTCGCGGTAGATCCCGCTCTTCGAAAGCAATTCCTCATGGGTGCCCACGTCGGCCACCCGGCCGTCGTCCAGCACCACGATGATATCCGCATCCTGCACGGAGGACACGCGCTGGGCGATGATGATCTTGGTGGTATCGGGGATATAGCTGCGGAATCCCGCCCGGATAAGCGCGTCGGTGCGGGTGTCCACGGCGCTGGTGCTGTCGTCCAGGATCAGGATCTTGGGCTTTTTGAGCAGGGCCCGGGCGATGCACAGGCGCTGCTTCTGGCCGCCGGACACATTGGCGCCGCCCTGCTCGATCCAGGTGTCGTATTTATCCGGGAAGTCCTGGATGAAGCTGTCCGCCTGGGCCAGCCGGCAGGCCTCCTCGATGTCCGCGTCGGTGGCGCTTTCGTTGCCCCAGCGCAGGTTGTCCTTGATGGTGCCGCTGAAGAGCTCGTTCTTTTGCAGCACCATGGCCACGCTGTCGCGCAGCGCGGTCAGATCGTAGGCCCGGGTGTCCACGCCGCCCACCAGCACGCGGCCGGCGGAGGGATCATAGAGCCGGGGGATCATCTGCACAAGCGTCGATTTGCCGCTGCCCGTGCCGCCCAGGATGCCCACCACGGCGCCGGAGGGAATGTGCAGGTCGATGTCGCTCAGGGTGTCCCGCTCGCTGGCGGCGGCATAGCGGAAGTCCACGTGCTCAAAGTCGATGGAGCCGTCGGCGATTTCCGTCACCGGCAGCTTGGGGCTGGTGATGTCGGTCTTTTCGTCCAGCACCTCCACGATGCGCTGTGCGGAGGCCCGGCTCATGGTGATCATCATGAACACCATGGACACCATCATCAGGCTGGAGAGGATCTGGATCACATAGGTGATGAGGCTCATGAGCTGGCCTGTGGTCATGCCCACGGCGGGGTTGTTGCCCGAGGCCACGATGGCCCGCGCCCCCAGCCAGGAGATCAGCAGGGTGCAGGTGTAAATGCAGGTCATCATCAAGGGGCCCATGAGGGCGATGTTCTTTTCGGCATGGGTGAAATCCTTATAGATGGAATCGCTGATGCCGTTGAACTTCGAAATTTCGTAATCCTCGCGCACGAAGCTCTTGACCACCCGCATGCCCCGCAGGTTTTCCTGCACCACGTTGTTGAGCTTGTCGTAGGTCTTGAACACCCGGCGGAACACGGGATGGGTGCGGCTCATGATGAGGTAGATGCCCAGGGCCAGCACCGGCAGCATGAACAGAAACACCATGCTGATGCGGGCGTTGATAGTCATGGCCATGATAAGCGAAAAGATCAGCGTCATGGGCGCGCGCACGGCCATGCGCAATATCATCTGAAAGGCGTTCTGCACGTTGTTCACGTCCGTGGTCAGGCGGGTGATGATGCTGGACGTGCTGAACTTATCGATGTTGGCGAAGGAATAATCCTGGATGCTGTAATACATGTCGTGGCGCAGGTTCCGGGCGAAGCCAGCCGAGGCGACGGCGGCCATGCGCCCGCTCATGACGCCGGAAAACAGCGACACAAAGGCTGTCGCCAGCAGCAGCCCGCCGTAGAGATAGATCTGGCTCATGTCGCCGCGCTCGATGCCGCGGTCCACCAGATAGCTCATAATCAGCGGGATCAATACCTCCATGGACACCTCGCCCACCATGAACAGGGGCGTGGCCACGGCATGTTTTTTGTATTGCCGCACCCGGGCGGCCAGCTTTTTGATCATAGCGCGATCTCCTTGTCATCCAGCTTTTTGAGGTTCCCCTGCAGACGGTCCAGCAGCGCGAAAAGGGTTTGCAGCTCGGCGTCGGTGAAGCCCTGGCGCAGGGTGCTTTCAAAGTTCTGCTGGTCCTCCTCCATCAGCCGGGTCACCTGGGCGGCCTTTTCCGTCAGCACCAGCCGCCGCAGCCGCCGGTCCTCCGGCACCCCCTGCTGAAGAATGAAGCCCTTTTGCACCATCAGGCTCACCACCTTGGAGGCGGTGGAGCGGGTGATGCCAAAGCGGGCCTCCAGATCCCGCTGATACACGGCCTCTCCCTTGGCCTCCCGCCCGGCGATATAGCCGATGATCCAGCCGTTGGTGCCCGTCAGGACTTCCACTTCTTTTTTATTGGTCCGCTGCTCAAAATAGCGGCAGGACAGATTGGACAGCTTCCTCAGTTCGATCCCGATGGCGCGTTCCATAAATTTGCCTCCTTGCGCAAATGTACGACATGCAACATCATATGCTTTTCCCCGCCTTCTGTCAATATGCGCTTTCCCATTTTTCTGCATCGGATTTGTACTTTCCGCGCATACTGTCTATATCCTGTATCCGGAGGGAATGCCTATGCGCCCCGTTCTATGCTGTCTCCTGTCGCTGTGTCTCCTGTTTTCCCTGATTTTCGCCGGCTCCATCCCCCGGCAGCCCGCCTTGCCCGCAGGCCGCGCGGCGGCCTGGTGGGGGCTGCTGTTTCCGGGCTTATTCGGCCTGGACGGCGATGAAAACGTCACCTTTTCCTGGCCGCTGCTGGAGCGGGTGGGCAGGATTCTGGGCTTTGCGTAAAAGCTTCGCCGCCTTTTGATTGACGCATATTTTCTCCTATGGTATAATAGTTGTTTGTAACAAGTAATATCCGCGTACCTTGGGAGGAAAGACATGTCGCTGCTGGAATTGCTGCTGGTGGCCCTGGGGCTGAGCATGGACGCCTTTTCCGTGGCCATCTGCAAGGGACTGGCGCTGCGGAAGGCCACGCCGGGCCGCATGGCCGCCGTGGGCCTGTGGTTTGGCGGGTTTCAGGCGCTGATGCCCGTACTGGGCTTTCTGCTGGGCGACCGCTTCGCCGCGTCCATCGCCCGCTACGACCACTGGATCATTCTGGTCCTCCTTTGCCTCATCGGCGGCAACATGATCCGGGAAGCCCTGGACAAGGACGAGGAGAAAGCCGACCCGGGCCTGGATTTCAAATCCATGCTGCTGCTGGCGGTGGCCACCAGCATCGACGCGCTGGCCGTGGGCGTTACCTTCGCCTTTTTGCGGGTGAAGATTCTGCCCGCCGCCGGGCTCATCGGCGTCATCACCTTCCTGATCTCCGCCGCGGGCGTCAAAATCGGCAGCCTCTTCGGCCTGCGCTACAAATCCCGGGCGGAAATCTGCGGCGGCGTCATATTGATCCTGCTGGGCTTCAAGATCCTGCTGGAGCACCTGGGCGTGCTGTAAATTGTGGTAAATGCGTTGCCAATCGCCGGGGAATGACGTATAATATGTAAGAAAACACGCCGAAGGAGGTCCGTCGTGCGCCGCTTGATCCTGTGCGCAGCCGCGCTGCTGCTCCTCCTTTCCCGTGCCTGCGCGGAGGAAATCGTGACCCCCGCCTGGCCCGTGCCCCAGTATGTGCAATGGCTGCTGGACGTGGCCCGGGGCGAGCTGGGTTATACCGAGACATCCAGCGGCTACACCAAGTACGGCGAATGGGCGGGGGACCCGCAGGCGGAATGGTGCGCCGAATTTCTGGGCTGGTGCGTAAATCAGGTGGATACCCTGCATGGCACCCACCTGCTGACGGCGGTTTACCCCCGCTATTCCGGCAGCAATACCGGCCGGGACTGGTTCATCCGGCAGGGCCGCTACGTGGCCCGCACAGGCAGCGTGCCCGACTGGGGCAGCCAGTGGTACGAGGGTCTGGACGAGCGCATGGAATCGGGCAGCTACATCCCCCAGCCCGGCGATTGGGTGTTTTACACCTTTGACGACAGCGGCAACACCGCCCACGTGGCCATGGTGGAATATTGCAGCCGGGATGAGCAGGGCGTGGTGACCGTGCACACCATCGAGGGCAATCTGCCCGACAAGGTGCAGCGGTCCAGCCACCTACTGACGGACTGGCGGGTGATGGGCTACGGCACCGTGCGGGACCTGGCAGGCGTGGTGATGAAAAGCGGATGCGCCGGGGTCAAGGTATTGGCCCTGCAGCAGAAGCTCTGCGCCCTGGGCTACCTGGACGAAAAGCATGTGGTGGGCACCTACGGCTCCGCCACCGCCCAGGCCGTCAAGGATTTTCAGACCGCCGCGGACAAGGTGCCCACGGGCATCGCCAACCGCCACACCCAGCTGAAAATAGACGAACTGTACTGGCAAATGTACTGGCAGACGGACAACAATTTTTTGATCCATCAGGAATGACCGGAGGAAAAAAAGCATGAGCGATCTTTTGCTGATCCTCAATTATGACGCCGCGGGCAGCCGCGCCATCGCGCGGGCTCTGCGGGCCGAGCATATCTGCTGCAAAATCGTGACCCCCGACATCAGCGCGGAGGACGTGACCGCCCAGCAGCCCCAGGGGCTGATCCTGGCAGGCGGCGTCAACGGCGCCGTGCCCGGCGGCATCGATCCCGATCTTCTCACGGGGGCGTGGCCCGTGCTGGCCCTGGGCGACGCGGCGGCCATGCTGTGCCGCAAGCTCGGCGGCGACGCCCTGGAAACGGCGCTGTGCGGCGTGGTGGGCGCGGTGACCTTTGAGCCCAGCCCGCTGACGGAGGGGCTGGAGAGCTGCGAGCGCATGCTGCGCAGCGTCCGCCGCCTGCGGCTGCCCGCCAGCGCCCGCGCCCTGGCCCACAGCCACGAGGAAACCGTGGGCTTCATGCATCACGTGCTGCCCATCTACGGCGTGCAGTTCTCCCTGGAGTCCAACGATACCGACGGCATCCAGCTGCTGCTGAACTTCGCCTTGACGGTCTGCGGCTGCACCCGGTGGTGGACCTTTGAGGGCTTCATGGACCGCACGGTGGAGGAGATCCGCGCCGCCGTGGGCGACGGCCAGGCCATCTGCGCCCTCACCGGCGGCCTGGACAGCGCCGTGGCCGCCATGCTGGCCCACCGCGCCCTGGGAGGACGGCTGCAATGCCTGTTCATCGACACCGGCCTCATGCGGGAAAACGAGGCCGACCAGTTCCTGGCCTATTTCCGGGACCAGGCGGGGCTGAACATCGCCCCCATTCCGGCCCAGGACCGGTTTTTGAGCGCATTGGCGGGCATCACCGATCCCGGCAAAAAGCGCCACATCATCGCCGCCGCCCTGCAAACCACCCTGGACGAAGCGGCCAACAGCCTGGGCACCTTCAGCGCCATCCTGCGGGCCACCACCTGCACAGACTTGATGGAGGGCAAGGACGCCCTGAGCCGTCCCGGCCTGCGGGGAGATTTGCCCATGCTGGAGCCGCTGCGGGAGCTGTTTAAGGACGAGGTGCGCCAGGTGGGCGCGCATTTGGGCATTCCGGAGGCCATTTTGCAGCGGCCTTCCTTCCCGGGCAGCGGACTGGCCCTGCGCATATTGGGCGAGGTCACTCCGGCACGGCTGCAAACCCTGCGGGCGGCGGACCAGATCTTCACCGCCGAAATTGCAGGGGCCGGCCTGGGCAAGCGCATGCGCCACTACTTCGCCGTGCTCACCCCCTTGCCGGAGGGCGACACCCGCTCCGCCGTCATTCTGCGCGCCGTGCAGGCGGGCGAGACGGCCCAGCAGGCCTACGCCGCCCGGCTGCCCTATGATCTGCTCGAGCGGGTCACCGAGCGCATCCTGCGGGAGCGGCCCGAGGTGGTGCGCGTGGTCTACGATCTGTCCCCCTCCACCCGCACCCGCGGCGTGGAATGGCAATAAACTATACAAACGAAAGGGATCAGCATGCATCTGCAACACCCCATCGCTCCCTATCAGGGCATTCCGCCCGAGGACTGCATCTTTGTGACCAACGATCAGATGATCGAGATCGGCATGGGCTCCCTGACCCAGTTCTGGCAGCCGGAATTGTATCCGGAAAACCCGCTGCACATCTATCTGCAACTGGACGCCCAGCCCGCAGGCCGCAACCTGCTCTTTGGCGCGCTGCTGGCCCGGGCGGAGCAGCTCCGCGCCCAGCAGCAGCCGGGCACCCACGCCCGGCTCTACACCCAATTGGCCCCGGAAAACTGGGAGATGATCAACTTTTTCACCAAGGCCGGGTTCAAGAGCGATGACAGCGAGGATCTGTACCATTTTCCCCTGCCCATCTGGCCCGCCATCGCGCCGGTAAGCTGCAATTACGGCTCGGTGGCCCTGCGCAATCCCCAGGAGGTGGAGGCCTTCCTGCAGCGGCTCAACGCCTACCGCATGACCCCCATCGACATGGATTTTCTGGGCCAGTGCATGGCCATGGAGCACTTTACCGCCATCGGCTATTATCGGGGCGGCAACGCCGTGTGCGAGGCCCTGCTCACCGGCCAGGGCAGCACCGTGACCCTCATTTCCCTCTACACCCGTTCCGACTATCGCCGCCAAGGCTTCGCCAAGGCCATATTGGGCGCGGCGGCGGACATCCTGCGGGGCCACACGATCCCGGCGGGCGGCGCGGGCCTGGGCGTCCACCCGGCCAGCCAGCCCGTGATGATGGAACTGCTGCGCCAGGGACTTGCCGCGGACCTGATTGCCGCAGGCGCGACGCTGCGCCCGGCCATGTGCGGCAGCTGCTTTGGCGTGATGGACGTGCCGGCGGACAACCAGCTCTCCATCCGGCATGTGACCCGCAATTACCCCAACCGGGAGGGCTCCAAGCCCCGGCAGGGGCAGATGGCGGCGGCCATTCTGATGGACGCAAGGTCCATCGCGGCCACCATGGTAAACGGCGGCCGCCTCACCGGCGCCGATGAGCTGGACGTGGAATACCGCAGCTACGACTATCAGTACGATCCGCGCATCTATGAGGGCCAGGTGCTCGACTGCTTCGGCAAAAGCGAGCCGGGCAGGGATGTGCGCATGGGCCCGAACATCGCCCCCTGGCCGGAGATGCCGCGGATGAAAAAGCATCTGCTGCTGAAAACCATGGGCGTTTACGAGGGGTCGGTGACGACTGACGAGCTGGTCCCCTCCGGCGAGGCCACGGCCTGGCGATCCAATCCCGAAAAGCTCTCCGCCTTCACCCTCCAGAGCCGGGATCCGGATTACGTCTCCCGCAGCCACGCCCTGCGCAAAGCCCGGGACGGGGAAAAGGATGCGGAGACCGCGGCGGTCCTGAAAGCGGCGGCGGAAAAGCTCGGCTGCGGCGAGGACGAGATTTTGATCGGCGGCCTTGTCGTCAGCGAGAAGATCGGGGACGGCTCCTCCCGGGAGCAGGCGGCCTCCAACCAGAAGGTGCTGGCGGGCCTCGGCAACCTGGCGCAGGAGTACTCCACCAAGCGCTACCGTTCCAACTGCATCAACTGGGGCCTGCTGCCCCTGCGGACGGAGGAGAAGCCCGCGCTGCAGCCTGGGGACTGGCTGCTGGTGGAGGATGTCTATGAGCGGCTGGACAAAGCCGGGGAGTGGTTCGAGCTGCCCGTACTGGGCTCGGAGACCACCGTCCGCGCCACGCTGGATACGCTCACAGAAAAGGAAAAGCAGATCCTCAAAGCGGGCTGCCTGATCAACTATTACAGGAGCCTGAAAGACTGAAAAGGCGCAGGGGCGGCCTCAGGGCTCCCTTTCGGAAAGGGGGCTCCGCCAAAGGCGGTGGGGGATCAAGCATGCCTCCGCCGCTTTTCGATCCCTCCGGCGCTGCGCGCCACCTCCCTTTGCCAAAGGGAGGCTTGCCCGGCGGGAAGCGCGGGACGACAGAAGCGAAAGAAACAGGCAAAAGGCCGGCGGGAACTCCCGCCGGCCCTTTGCCGTGTTTGAAAACGATCAGTTGTTGCGGTAGTAGTTGATGAGGCAGCCGTCGACGATGGTCTGGCGCTCGGGATCGGTCAGCGCGCCGATGGAGCAGGGGAAGGCGGTGACCGTGCCGTCGGGCTTGACGGCGTAGGCGGTCAGATCGTCGTTCTTCTCCAGGATCGCTTTCTTGAGGCCGGGGACGAAGATGTAGTCGCCCAGCTCAAAGACCTCGGGATTGGGCACCAGGAAGGGGGTCATGCCCCAGTTGATGCAGTTGGAGCGGTAGCGCTTGGTGGCATACTGCCTGGCGAAGTTGGCGGAGGCGCCCATGACGCGCTGGCAGGAGGCCGCCTGCTCGCGGGCGGAGCCATCGCCGGGCATGTTGGCAAAGATGGTGGAGCCGATGTCGGTGCCCTCGGGATCGACCTTCAGGCCCGCCTTCTCCAGCGCGGCGTAGACAGCCTTGATCTCCTCGGAGAGACCCTTGCCGGCGCGGCGGTCGCGGTCGGCCTGGCGCAGGACCTTGGAGCGGGAGACGTACTGGGGATCGCGGCGGGAGAGAGCAAACTCGCTCAATCTCTCGGGGTTGGAGCGGTAAGAGGAGGTCTCGCCGGAGGGGATCAGCTCGTCGGTGGTGGTGACGGGGTCGGTGATGTAGGAGCAGACCTTCACCAGCAGATCGTCCGTCAGCGCGGGCATCTCGGGCCAGTCCTTGATGTTGGGACCGAACTTGAGCTCACTCTCGGGCTCGGGCTTGCCCCAGCCGTTGTAGACGCGCTTGGCATAGATGCCGCCGTCAAACTCGTACACGGGCTTGCGGTACTCGACCTCGATGTCGGTGGCGGCGGTGATCTTGCCGCCGTTTGCCGCGGTGGCGGCGATGGAGCGGGTGTCCATCAGGGCGACCGCGCTCATCTGGCCCTCGCCGGGCTTGGAGCCCTCGCGGTTCGGGAAGTTGCGGGTGGTGTGGCGGAGGGAGAACTCGCCGTTGGCCGGGGTGTCGCCCGCGCCGAAACAGGGGCCGCAGAAACACTCGCGGATGATGGCGCCGGCGGAGACCAGGTCGGAGATGCTGCCGTTCTTGACCAGGGCGGCGAAGGCGGGCATGGAGCCGGGGTAGACGCTCAGGGAGAAGGCGCCGTTGCCGCAGCTCTTGCCGCGGAGAATGTCGGCCGCGGCCATGACGTTGTCAAAGGTGCCGCCGGAGCAGCCGGCGATCTCGCCCTGCTCGCACCAGACGCCGCCGTCGTGCCACTTGCTCATGAGGTCCATCCTGGCGCCCTTGATCTGCTTGTTGGCGGCCTCTTCCACCAGGTGGAGGATATCCTGGGCGTTTTCCTGCAGCTCGTGGATGGTGTAGATGTTGCTCGGGTGCATGGGCATGGCGATGGTGCTCTCCAGGGTGGAGAGATCGAGGTACACGCAGCCGTCGTACCAGGTCACGTCCGCGGGGTCGAGCTTCTTGTAGGCCTCGGGTCTGCCGTGGACGGTGTAGTAGCGCTGGGTCTCCTCGTCGGTGACCCAGATGGAGGACCAGCAGGTGGTCTCGGTGGTCATGACGTCAACGGCGTTGCGGTACTCGATGGGGAGATTCTTCACGCCGGGGCCGACAAACTCCATGACCTTATTCTTGACGTAGCCGTTTTTGTAGACGTTGCCGATGATGGTCAGGGCCACGTCATGGGGGCCGATGCCGGGCCGGGGCGCGCCGTCGAGGTAGATGGCGATGACGCCGGGATAGGCAAAGTCGTAGGTGCGGCCGAGCAGCTGCTTGGCAAGCTCGCCGCCGCCCTCGCCGACGGCCATGTTGCCCAGGGCGCCGTAGCGGGTGTGGGAGTCGGAGCCGAGGATCATGCGGCCGCAGCCGGTCATGGTCTCGCGGTTGTAGGAGTGGATGTTGGCCATGTTGGTGGGCACGTAGATACCGCCGTACTTGTGGGCTGCGGAGAGGGCAAACTTGTGGTCGTCCTCGTTGATGGTGCCGCCGACGGCACACAGAGAGTTATGGCAGTTGGTGAGAACGTAGGGGATGGGGAACTCGGTCATACCGGAGGCGCGGGCCGTCTGGATGATGCCGACGTAGGTGATGTCATGGCTGGTGAGAGAGTCGAACTTGAGGCGCATGGCGCTCATGTCGTCAGACTGGTTGTGCGCTTTGAGGATGGAGTAGGCCATGGTGCCTTTGCGGGCCTCTTCCTTCTGAGGAGCCCTGCCGGTGAGAGCCTGGACTTCTTCCTCGCTCTGGGTGAGGGTCTTGCCGTTGAGCAGATAAACGCCGCCGTCATAAAGCTTGATCATGTTCCTGTTCCTTTCTGTTCGTGTTGTGTTCGGAGTGAGCAGCAAAGGCTGCTTCTTCTGATTTTATTGTAAACGGGCAGCTATCGCCCGGCAAGGGGAAAAGCGGATAAGAGGCATAGGGAAAACCGATAGTTTGGTTTAACGGCTGATGTAGATGCTGCCGTCCATGATGCGCCGGGCTGTGCGCTGCACGGCGACGCCGCTGAGCTGGATCAGGTTGGGGTCGGGCAGCGTGGGGTCGTCCATGTAGGGGAACATGGTCATGACGCCGCTGGGGTGGCCGATGCGCACGGCGCCGCTGTCGTCCGTCGGGGCGCCCAGCAGCTCATAGAGCAGAGTGCCGGGGACAGCGCGGGCCACGGAGATGGCGCAGGCAGAGGTGAGGGGGGCGGCCTTGTGGCACTTGAAGACGGAGATCACCCGGGCACAGATGTCCATTTCGGAGGCGGAGACGGCCTTGCCGGCGATGTCGGTGTAGTCCTTCGGGACGGTGAAGAAGCCCACCTTGGGGACGGCGGGGCTGTTTTCGGTGGCGTCCTTGAGATCCCTGGCAAAGCCCATCTTCACACAGGCGGCGCCGCGGATGGCCTCCAGCGCGGCGGCGAGGCGCTTGTCGGCGTCCACGGCGGCGGGCAGCTCCGTGCCGGCAGCGCCCAGATCCTCCGCCCGCACCAGAACGATGGGGTTGGACACGTCGAGGATGGTGCAGCGGATGGAGCCGAGCTCCGGAATCTCCAGCACATCCTGCACCTGGCCGGTGGGGAAGAGCTTGCCGGTCTTGCTGCCGGCGGGGTTGAGGAAGTTGACCCGCAGCTCGCCGGCGGTGCCGTCGATGCCGGCAATGGCGCAGTCGCCCTCGTTGTTGAACTGGCCGTTTTTGACGGGCACGTCCACGTCGATGTACTTGTTGGTGTTGAGGTTGAACATGTGAACCGTCGTGACCGGCTCCGTCAGGTGCTCCACCAGGCCCATCTCCACCGCGTAGGGGGCAGTGGCGGCGGTCATGTTGCCGCA
This sequence comes from uncultured Eubacteriales bacterium, assembly GCA_902764185.1. Lineage (GTDB taxonomy): Bacteria > Bacillota > Clostridia > Christensenellales > Aristaeellaceae > SFMI01. The sequence goes on along the minus strand of CACWUV010000007.1, from coordinate 1,351 downwards.
GTTGGACTTGTAGTCGATCTTGCTCTGGCCGACGATGCTCTGGCCCACGATGTAGTCCACATCCACGCCGGGGCGCTCGCTGGGGCGCACGACGACGATCTTGTTGTTGGATGAGACGCAGCCGCCCACGCCGTCAATCTGCTTGGGGTCGGGGGAGCCCATGCACTGGACGAAGATGTCGTCCCACTCCTCGCGGCCGGGCAGGTCCTTCTCCAGGAACATGATGCCCTTGGAGGTGCCGCCGCGCATATAGACAACCGGGAATTTTCTCATGATATTCCTCCTGCTTTTTGCTGAACGTTTGAAAAAAAAGCGCATCGCGTTTGACACTTCTGCTATAAAAGTAAGGGAAAAGGCAGGGGGAAGTCAAATAGTTTTTTTTATGGAAGCAAACCGAAAAAACTATATAAAAAATCGGTCGGTATCCATTATAATAAGGTCAAAAGACAATACAGAACGGGAAACGGTGTAAAAACAAAGGAGAGACGGCATGCGAGATTTTGACTGGCAGATTCTTGTGACGCTCCACAAAACGCACAACATTTCCAAAACGGCGGAGCTGTTGTATGTGTCCCAGCCCACGCTGACCAAACGCATCCAGGTGATCGAGGATGAGCTGGGCATCCCCCTGATCGTGCGCAGCCGCAAGGGCAGCGTCTTCACCGCCGAGGGCGAGCGTATCGCCCAGAAGGCGGAGTCCATTGTGGCCGCCATCCAGGAGATCAAGGAGGACGTGGCCAAGCGCAATAAGGGCGCCAAGGGCGTGCTGCGCCTGGGTGTGCCCTACTCCTATGTGCGCTACGTGCTGCCCGCGCTGATGGCCGAATATGTCAAGACCCACCCGGGCGTGGAGTTTGACGTGATCACCGGCCTCTCCGATGAGCTGACGCGGCGTGTGGAGGATGACACACTGGATCTCACCTTCGCCCGCTACAACGCCTTCGACACCCATCTCGAGCGCATCAAGGTCAGCGAGGACCAGGTCTACGCCGTGTACAACCGGCCCTTCACCATCGAAGAGCTGCCAAACCTGCCCTTCATCGAGTTCAGTAAAAACCCCATGATCCTCTCCCTGATCCAGCGCTGGTGGAACGAAAACTTCACCACGCCCCGCACCCTGCGCTTCAAGGTGCCCACGGGAGACTGCTGCGTGGCCATGGTCAAATACGGCCTGGGCTACGGCATCTTCCCGGACCCCAAGTACTTCATGTTTGAAAAGGGCCTGTACTCCCAGCCCCTGACCTTTGCCGACGGCGCCTCGGTGACACGGCTCACCTGGCTGCTGTATGAAAAAACCAGTTTGAAAAATCCCCTGGTCTCCGACTTTGTGGATTTCATCCAGAGCATCAAT
>CACWUV010000006.1 GCA_902764185.1 uncultured Eubacteriales bacterium | reverse complement strand
TTTGTTATTGTTGCCAAGCCGGTTCGCCGGGATGGGTCCAGGGCCCAAGCGGGCCCTGGCGCAGAGCTCGAGGCCGCGGAGGCCTCGAACGTTCCCCCTGCCAATTTCTGTTTTCGTAATTTCCATATAATCAAGGATCGTATCAAAAACGCATTACCCCGTCCTCTCCCCCCTTCACAAATGCGAACATATGTGCTATAATTGCCGTTGCAATTCGCCCCAGGGAGGAAAACTATGCACGATTCCATCATTATTAAAGGCGCGCGGCAGCACAACCTGAAAAACGTGGACGTCACGCTGCCCCGGGACAAGCTGATCGTGTTCACGGGCCTCTCCGGCTCGGGCAAGAGCAGCCTGGCCTTCGACACCATTTACGCTGAGGGCCAGCGGCGCTATGTGGAAAGCATGTCCTCCTACGCGCGGCAATTTCTGGGCCAGATGGACAAGCCCGACGCCGACCTGATCGAAGGCCTGAGCCCGGCCATCAGCATCGACCAAAAGACCACCGCCCGCAACCCGCGCTCCACCGTGGGCACGGTGACGGAGATCCACGATTATCTGCGCCTGATGTACGCCCGCATCGGCGTGCCCCACTGTCCCAACTGCGGGCGGGAGATCCGCCAGCAAAGCCTGGACGAGATCGTGGAGGCGGTGCTCAGCATGCCCGAGGGCGCCCGCATCCAGCTGCTGGCCCCCATTGTGCGTCTGCGCAAAGGCGAGCACGTGAAGCTGCTGGAGCAGGCCTTGAAGGACGGCTTCATGCGCGTGCGCATCGACGGCGAAATGTACCCGCTGGACGAAACCCCCAAGCTGGACAAGCAGAAAAAGCACACCATCGAGATCGTGGTGGATCGCCTGGTGGTGCGGGGGGACATCCGCCAAAGGCTCACCGACAGCCTGGAGACCGCCATGAAGCAGAGCGGCGGCCTGGTAACGGTGCAGCAGGTGGACACGGGCAGCGAGACCCAGTTCAGCCAGAACTACGCCTGTCCGGACTGCGGCGTGAACATCGAGGAGCTGGCTCCCCGCATGTTCTCCTTCAACAACCCCTACGGCGCCTGCCCGGAGTGCGCGGGCCTGGGCGACGTGATGAAGATCAGCCCCGACCTGTGCATCCCCGACCGGGACAAGACCCTGAACGAGGGCGCGGTGAGCTGCATGGGCTGGAACAGCGGCGAGGGCGACAGCTTCGCCCATTCGGTGTTCGCGGGATTGGCCAAGCATTACGGCTTTTCCATGGATGTGCCCGTGCGGGAGCTGCCGGACAGCGCCGTCGATCTCATCCTCTATGGCACCAAGGGCGAAAAGATCGACGTGGCTTACGAGAGCATCAACGGCCGCGGCACCTACAAGACCGCCTTCGAGGGCGTCATCAACGCCCTGGAGCGCCGCTACCGCGAGACCAACAGCGAGAGCATGAAGCAGGCTTATGAGGAATACATGAGCCATGAGCCCTGCCCGGCCTGCCGGGGCAAGCGCCTCAAAAAGGAAGCCCTGGCCGTCACCGTGGGCAATAAAAACATCGCCGATGTCAGCGATATGAACATCCGCAAGGCGCAGAGCTTCTTTGCCGGGCTGGAGCTGGGGCCCACCCAGCAGATGATCGCCGCGCCCATCCTCAAGGAAGTCAACGCCCGCCTGGGCTTTTTGTGCGACGTGGGACTGGATTACCTGACCCTCTCCCGGGCGGCGGCCACCCTCAGCGGCGGCGAGGCCCAGCGCATCCGCCTGGCCACCCAGATCGGCAGCGGGCTGGTGGGTGTGCTCTACATCCTGGACGAGCCCAGCATCGGCCTCCACCAGCGGGACAACGCCAGGCTGCTGGCCACCCTTAAAAACCTGCGGGACCTGGGCAACACCCTGATCGTGGTGGAGCATGACGAGGAAACCCTGCGCAACGCCGATTACGTGGTGGACATCGGTCCGGGCGCGGGCGAGCACGGCGGCAATGTGGTGGCCCAGGGCACGGTGGAGGACATCATGAACACCCCCGGCTCCGTCACCGGCGATTACCTGGCGGGCCGCAAGTCCATCCCCATTCCGCAAAAGCGCCGCACGCCCCGGGGCTGGCTCACCGTCAAGGGCGCAAGGGAGCATAACCTCAAAAATATCGACGTGCCCTTTCCCCTGGGGGTATTGTGCTGCGTCAGCGGCGTATCCGGCAGCGGCAAAAGCAGCCTGGTGAACAGCATCGTGCACAAAACCCTGGCCCGGGACCTGAACCGCGCCAAAACCAAGCCCGGCGACAGCGACGGCATCGAAGGCATCGACCAGCTGGACAAGATCATCTGCATCGACCAAAGCCCCATCGGCCGCACCCCCCGCAGCAACCCGGCCACCTACACCGGCCTTTTCGACCTGATCCGCAAGGTGTTTGCCCAAAGCCCCGAGGCCAAGGTGCGGGGCTACAAGGAAAACCGGTTCAGCTTCAACGTCAAGGGCGGCCGCTGCGAAGCCTGCGGCGGCGACGGTCTGCTCAAGATCGAAATGCACTTTATGCCCGACCTCTACGTGCCCTGCGAGGTCTGCGGCGGCAAGCGCTACAACCATGAGACCCTGCAGGTCAAATTCCGAGGCTATTCCATCGCCGACGTGCTGGACATGACGGTGGAGGAGGCCATGCGGGTGTTTGAAAACCACCAGCTGATCATGAATAAGCTCAAAACCCTGTACGACGTGGGCCTGGGCTACATGCGTCTGGGCCAGGCCAGCACCACCCTCAGCGGCGGCGAGGCCCAGCGCGTCAAGCTGGCCACCGAGCTCAGCCGCCGGGCCACCGGCAAAACCATGATCCTGCTGGACGAGCCCACCACGGGCCTGCACGTGGACGACGTGAGCCGCCTGGTGCGGGTCCTCCAGCAGCTGGTGGACGCGGGCAACAGCGTGCTGGTCATCGAGCACAACCTGGACGTGCTGAAAACCGCCGATTACCTGATCGACCTGGGGCCGGAAGGCGGCGATAAGGGCGGCCTGGTGGTGGCCAGCGGCACCCCCGAGCAGGTGGCCACGGTGAAAAAGAGCTATACCGGTCAGTATTTGAAGCAAGCGGGGGTCAAGGCGGAAAAGTAGAGTCTGTTTCTAAAATGAGGAATGTGCAGTTTCGAGCGTATCAGCTTGCAATGCAAGGCGCTTTGACGATGGTTTACTGACGGTAAATCGAGGAAAAGCAACGCGGAAGGGCAGGCTGATATGCCGAAAATGCATCTTTCCGAATTTAGAAACAGGCTCTAAGCAAACCAAAAGCCACCGCGCAGCAGCAATGCGCGGTGGCTTTGCATTACGATCGCCGGCAGGCGGTAGCCTCGCGGAGTCCACGCATTTATATATACAAATCAACCGCTTTGTCAAGCAAGGAGAAAACCATGCAGCCAAGGTTTGAAGAATACGCCCGCGTCGTGCCGGGCATCCCCACCGAAACGCTGATGGCGGCTGTCCGCCGCTTTCCGCTGCCGGAGACCGGCATGGTCTATTCCCCCCGGGAGGACGACCTGCACGCGGTGCTGGATTTTACCCCCTGGGGCGAGGCGCTGTATGCCGATATGCCCTATCAGCTGGGCTATTGCGCGGGCAGCAATGACCGGGCGGAGGTGCTGGCGCGCCATGGCGGCAGCGCCTTTGTGCAAAGCGACACGGCTTTCGATCTGCTGCTGGCCCACCGCTGGGAGGACAAGCCCCACCGCTTCCGCCTTCCCGCAAACACCCTGGTGGAGATCTATGGCGATACCCTGCGCAGCGCGCCGCTGGGAAGCGGTTTTCGGGTGCTGGTGATCCTGCCCTTCGCCACCAATACGGAATGGCAGGACGGGAAAACGCGGAATGCGTGGTTTTTGCCATACGATAAACGGTAAAAAGCAACGATTGGCAAAACCTCCCGATTTGTGATATGGTACAGAAGGCCAGGAAAACCCTGGCTTTCTGGAAAGGACGTGCCTTTATGTACAACGAGAAACCGCCTGTCACCGAAACCCCCAACGGACTGGAAAAGCTGAAAGCCGCGCTGACGCGGGCCGACACCGTGATCATCGGCGCGGGCGCGGGGCTGTCCACCTCCGCCGGATTTATCTATTCGGGAGAGCGCTTTGAAACATATTTCGGCGATTTTTCCCGCAAATACGGCTTCCGGGATATGTATTCCGGCGGCTTTTATTCCTATCCCAGCCGGGAGGAATTCTGGGCCTTCTGGAGCCGCAACATTTACGTCAACCGCTACACGAACCCGCCTAAGCCCGTATATGAACAGCTGTTTGATCTGGTGCGGGCCAAGGACTATTTTGTGCTGACCACCAATGTGGATCATTGTTTCCAAAAAGCGGGCTTTGATAAACAGCGCCTGTTCTACACCCAGGGCGATTACGGCCTGTTCCAGTGCAGCAAGCCTTGCCATCAGAAAACCTACGATAATGAAGAAGTTATCCGCCAGATGGTATTGTCCCAGGGCTATGAAATCGCGGCGGACGGCGCGCTGACGATCCCCCAGGGCGCAAAAATCTACACCTCCGTCCCCAGCGATCTGCTGCCCCGCTGTCCTGTATGCGGCAGGCCGATGACCCTGAACCTGCGCTCCGACGGCACATTCGTTGAGGATGAAGGCTGGCATGCCGCCGCGGACCGTTATGCCGCTTTCCTGCGCGAGCATCAGGAAAAAAAGACGGTATTCCTGGAGGCGGGCACCGGCTGGAACACGCCAAGTATTGTGAAGTTTTCCTTCTGGCGGATGGTGCATGATTGGCCGGACGCGGCCTATGCGTGTCTCAATTATGGCGAGGCTTACGCGCCGGAGGAAATCAGAGAAAAATCCATTTGCATCAATGGGGATATTGGCAATATTCTCAGCAAAATAATTGCCAGTCAAAAGCGCGATTGAGTAAATCGAGGAAAAGCAACGCTGAAATGCATGCCGAGACGCCGAAAATGCATCTTTCCGAATTTAGAAACAGGCCCCAGTTCGGAGCGGGAGCATGCCGCTGCGTTCATGCTCCCGGATGTTGCAATTTTTGCCTGATGATTGTATTATAATATGCGCTTCGGCCCCGCAATTGACGCAGCAGACAGCGCAGAGCGGTGGATGATAACGATACATATTTGTCACGGCTGATATGCCGCTTTTCTCACTGCTTGTCCCGCTGCTTGCGGTCTATGCCTGTTCCATGCAGCCCGTCTTGCTCTTCCCTCTGCGGAGAACGGAACCGCGGCGGCCATCACGCATCCAAAGGAGGCGAACGCCGATTGATCATTTTTTGCCATAGGCAACGAATGCGGCGCCCTTCATAAACGTAAACCTGCAATAAAAATAACTCAGAAAATGGGAGGCATTCATTATGAACACTGCACTGCCCCGCGAAAGGAAGCAAAATCGTACCCTGGTGCATTCCAACCCGGTGCTGTCCCGCTTGAGCAAGGTATCCGAGCGAACCGAAACCAACGCGGCGACCTACAGCGGCATTGCGTCAAAAACCCTTTACTTCCTGCTGATAACCCTGGCCGGCATGATTGCGCAGCTCCTGGTCAAGACCGCCATGGCCGGGGAACCCGTGTGGCAGACCCTGACGATCTATGAAAAATTCACCCTCTCCCTCTCCATGAAGGAGGCCGTGATCGTAGGCGCGGCGCTCGTGATCGGCCTGCTCTGCGAGCTGCTTGGCATCTTCGTCCGCAAAACGATCCCCGTCACAGGGACGCTGTACGCCGCCAGCCAGGGCTACGTGATCTCCTTCCTCGTTTTCAAAGTCCTGACGGGATACGAGTATCTCGGCCTTGAAGCGCTGCTGCTCACCGTGGCGGTGGTCGCGGTGATGAGCTGGCTGTATTCCTCCGGGATCGTCAAGGGCGGAAAGAAGTTCCGCACCGTGCTGCTGACGCTGCTGTTAGGCTCCATCGGCTTTGGCGTGCTGGGTTTCCTGGGAACGCTGATTCCCGCCACCCGGCCCTTTGTGGAAACCATGCTGCAAAACCCCGCGCTCAGCATTGCGATGGATGTGATCGGCCTGATCGTCGCGGCCCTGTTCCTCATCAGCGATTTCGCCCTGATCGATGCCTGCGTGAAGGAAGGCTATCCCAAGCAATATGAATGGAGCGCCGCATTCGGCCTGGTCTTTACCGTCATCTGGATCTACCTGAAGATCCTCGACCTGCTGATGCAGTTTGCCGGGAAAAAGGACGACTGATCTTATCCATGATTGTCTTCCCGCTTGCCTTTGCCCGCAAGCAACGACAAGAACACATAATGAGGCAGTAAAGCGAACGATCGGAACTGAACTGACGATCGCGCACCGTTTCGAGACGCATCCCTTCGAGAAAAGGGTGATAATGATGAAGAAACTGATTGCTGTATTCGTGATGCTGGCCCTGCTGCTGTGCGGCATGGCTTCCCATGCGGAAACCGCTGATGATGATGCGGGCACCAGCATCAAATGCCAGATCGAGAATGGAAGCTACGTCATACAGGTCGAATCCGGTAATGGCTTGGGCTGGATTGCCGATGATATGGCTCAGGATGATTCGGTGGTGAAGCTGGGCTATGCCGGCAGCCAGGAAGGCGCTTTTGTGGCGCGCTATGATCCCACGGGCGACGGAGACGCGACCGTGAGCATCCGGCATTATACCGGCATTGCCTGCGATGAAGTACACACCTTCGACCTGCATGTGGAAAACGGCGCCGTGACGGAGAGCACCGGCGGCTCTTTCACCGCCTCTCCCGATGAGGCGGAGCAGGACCCCTACCTCTCCGGCGATTGGCTGGAAAGCGAAACCCAGTTCGCCCGGATGACCATTGCCAAGAATGAGGAACGGGGATGGGACGTGGAGATCACCTCGCCGCTGACCCACGGGGCGTATGTGTTCAAGACCACGGTCTACTACGATTGCGATCTGGACAGCTTTGTCTACGATAAGGGCAAGTTCTGGGATATACCCATCACCGATGCGGAGAATCCCGAACTGGGCGAAGCAAGGATTGCCGGCGCAGCGGGCGCCTTCACCTTTGTCATGGACGGTCAAAAGCTCTGTTTGTCCTGGTATGATGACCAGCAGCCGGGGCAGGAAATCCTGTTTGAGCGCGCTTTGGAAGATCGCATCCCAGCGGCTGACGGCCATTCCCGACGCAGTAGCGCAGGCTGATATGCCGAAAATGCATCTTTTTAGAAACAGGCCCTAAACAGAGCGCTTCCATAAAAGAAAGGAGTGAATGAAATGCTTGTGGTACGGATATTGCTGACCATCTTTGCCAGAGGCACTTCAGTAAGCGACATCGTTATCTCCGCCCTCTTCATGGCCGGTATATGGAGGATATTTGAAAAATCCGGCATCAAGGGCTGGTGGGCGCTGATCCCCGGCGCGCGGGAATACCAGCTGGCGTGCTGCGCCGGGCGTGAATCCGAAGGGCCCGTATATTCCCTGGCCTCAGCCAGCAGCATCGCGCTGCAGGTGCTCAGCCTGCTTCTCTCCTTCAACAGCACCGATGTTTCCACCATTGAAATCATGATCGCGATCGGCTCCATGGCGCTGGCGCTGGTCAGCTTCATTTATTCCGTTCGTGTGTATTCCGGCCTGATCGACGTCTACGGCGTGCGCAAGCGCTGGCTGTGGCTGTGGGTGCTGCCCTATACGTCCTTCATCCCGGCATTGCTCTGGGGCTTTGGCAAGAAGTTCCAGCCCGCCTGGAAGGTGGAGGACATCAGGACGGAGATGGCCCGCCTGGCCACCCACGGCAGCGCCTCCGTGATGAGCGAAGGCCTGACCGTGAACCTGACCGAGCGCAGCGCCACGGAGTTCTTCAAAAAGAAGGTGCTGCTGCGGGACATCCACATGGCCATCCCCCAGGGGCACATGGTCCTGCTGCTGGGCGGCTCGGGCGCTGGCAAGACCACCTATCTGAACGCCATCAACGGCTATGAGAAGGCGAAGGCCGAGGTGCTGCTGAACGGCACCGACCTGTACAAGCACTACAAAAAGATGCAGTATGAGGTGGGCTTTGTGCCCCAGTCTGAAATGATGCGCGGCAAGGATACCGTGCTGAACACCTTGATGGACGCCGCCAGGCTGCGCTTGCCCAAGGAGGTCTCCTCGGAGCAGCGCAAGGCCCGCGTCAACGAGGTGATGGAGATTTTCGGCCTTCTCCCCGTGAAAAATAATCTGGTGGAGAAGCTTTCCGGCGGCCAGAAGAAACGCCTGTCCATTTCAATGGAGTTTATCAGCAATCCCTCCCTGTTCATCCTGGACGAGCCGGACAGCGGCCTGGACGGCGTCATGGCGCGGGAGCTGTTCGAGCAGCTTCGCAAGATCGCCGATGCCGGCAAGATCGTCATCGTGATCACCCACACGCCGGACCGCGTGATCGACCTGTTTGACGACGTGATCGTGCTGGCGAAGGACAGCGCGCGCACCGGCCGCCTGGCCTACTATGGCAGCATCGAGGAGGCGCGAAGGTTCTTCGGGCGGGATAAAATGGAGCAGATCGTCAAGTCCGTCAATCGCAAGGAGGAAGGCGGGGACGGCCTGGCCGACGAGTTCGTCATGAAGTACGCGAAGGAGGTGGCGTGAAATGAGTGAAGCGCATGCGAAAAGCCAGCGTCAAATGATGATACGCCATCGCGGGCGCGGAGCGCAGGTGCTGATCTACCTGGGCAAGATGCTTCGGATGTTCATCTACCAAAACGACTGGAAGGTGCTGCCCATGGCGGCGCTGATTGCCGGTCTGGTGGGCATGGTCATTCGCAACAGAATGTTTCTCAACATGGAAGGCACCATTATGGGCGCCTTCGCCATGGTATGCGTGTGCATCTGGAACGGGTGCTTTAATTCTATCCAGGTCATCTGCCGGGAGCGGGACGTGATCAAGCGGGAGCACCGCTCGGGGATGCACATCTCCTCCTACATCGTATCCCACATGCTGTATCAGGCGCTGTTGTGCCTGGCGCAGACGGTGGTTACCCTGTATGTGACGCAGTTGGTGGGCGTCCAGTATCCTTGGGAGGGGCTGGTAACGCCGGTGTTCGCCCTGGACTTCATGATCTCCATGTTCCTGATCACCTACGCATCCGATATGATGTCCCTGTGGGTATCCGCCCTGGCAAAAAACACCACAGCCGCCATGACCATCATGCCCTTCGTGCTGATTTTCCAATTGGTTTTCTCCGGCGGGATGCTGACGCTGCCTGCCTGGACGGAAACGCTGACCCACTTCACCATTTCCAATCCGGGCCTCAAGGTGATCGCCGCCCAGGCGGATACCAACAGCCGCCCCTACGCCTCCATCGCCAGCATGGTCAGCAAGATGCGGGACAGCGAAATCGGCGGCGCCTTCACCGTGGGCCAGGTATTGGACGTACTGCAGGCAGACGATAACCCTGCCGTCGCCGAGCTGCGGGCAAAAGAGCTTGGCAACGCAATGACCCTGGCGGAGCTGAAAACCGTGCTGGAAAGCTCCCAGAGCTTCGACGCCTTAATAAAGGAACCGCTGCTGGATGGTTTCACCCTGGAAGATGCGCTGAACGCCATGGAAGCGGCCGGCCTGCTGGAAAAGTACGGGGATATGCAGGTCGGCGGCACGGTCACCATCGGTGAAGCGGTGGATTTTCTGGCAGGCAGCCCCGAGATGCAAGCCCAGCGCGATCAGGAAATCTCCGTGCATACCACGGTGGGCAAGGTGCTGGACATGGCGGGCGAAGAAAGGGTGAAAGCCTTCCTGGAGGAAAAAGCGGCGGCGGTCAGCTATAATCCCGATTATGACTGCACCGAGAAAAACATCACCTCCTACTGGCTGCAGCTGTTCATGTTCGTGATCGCCTTCGCCCTGCTTTCCATGATTACGCTGGAGTTCATCGACAAGGATAAGCGCTGAGGCAGCCAGACGCCCGCCGCAGGGCGGTTTAAATGAAATATAAGCCATGATGAATCAAAAGGAGACTGCTGCAATGAAAAAACTGCTGACCCTGATATTGGTTTTTTGCCTTTCCCTCATGACGCTTATGGCGGCAGCGGAGGAGGAATACGGCTTCTATGCGGATGATCACCCGGAGGCAGCCGCTTATGTCAGCACTTGGGTGGCCGAGGACGGGGACTGGCGCATCGAGGCCTATGATGAAGACGACGGGATAAAGCTGGGGATCTTCCACGCGCTGGGCGACAGCAAGGAAGACGTATGGGAATACTCCGCCGCTCTGAATCCGGAAAAGGACGCGCTTACCACCGTTCCTTTGGGCCTGCATTACAGGCAGGACACCGTTACGTCCGAGTGGGTTGAAATCTATTATGAGGACGGCGATGCCGTCTTTACCCTCAACGACGCCGGAATGCTCCTGTGGAACGATCTCAAGGAAGACGCCGGAAAGGATCTGGCGTTTCTCAAGATCGGCGATTTCTATGGCGGCCGCTGGATGAAGGACGATATTGAGGTGTATTTCTTCGACTGGTATGATGGAGAATACGATATCCGCCTGTACCAGTGGGGAGAAAACGATGTGATTCTGAACGACGCCATCCTGAAGGGTGTTTATGACCCTGAGACGGACAGCATTACCGCAGAGGGCTGCTTTGATCCCGACAGCATCACCGTCACGTTTTCCTACGACAGCCAGCGGAATGTGGTCTGGACGGAGAACGGAGAGAGCACCGTTCTGGAATACAGCTATCGGACAAATTGATGGTGCGTCGGCGGCGCTCCGTCGTCAGACGCTGCAAAGTGGCGGCTGCCGCCGTGACTGCCAGGATGCGGAAAAGAAATTGGCAAGGGGGAACGATAAGGGCCTCCGCGTCCGGGGCCCGCTTGGGCCCTGGACCCATCCCGGCGAACCGGTTTGAAAACAACTGCAAGCAGTCTGCGCCTGGAATTTGAACGTCGGAACGAGAGCTTCCGGACATAAGAAAAACCGATGGCCAGCCAGAAGATGAATGCATTCATTTTCTGGTCTGTCCATCGGTTTTTTGCTGTGCGTTTCGCGCACAGTACGCCAGCAAAGCTGGCTGCCCGGAAGCGGTGGCCCGCGTTATTCAAGCAGCAGCGGGAAGCTGCCTGTTGTTGAAGTCGTGCAGCATCCGCCGCTGCCGGGTTTTAGGCTTTGATCAGACTTTCCAGCGTCTCGAACAGCATCTCCGGCTGGATTGGCTTGGACAGGTGCGCATTCAGGCCGGCCTGCATGCTGCGCTGCACGTCTTCATCAAACGCGTTAGCCGTCAGCGCGATGATGGGAATGCTTTTGGCATCGGCCCGATCCATGGCGCGGATCACGCGCGTAGCCTCCAGCCCGTCCATCTCCGGCATCCGCATATCCATCAGGATCGCGTCGTAGAACCCCTCGGGGTGGGCGGCAAACAGCTCCACAGCCTTCTTTCCGTTTTCGGCGCGGTCCGCCGCCACATCCCGCATCTGCAGGATCATCTGCATGATCTCAGCGTTCACGTCGATATCCTCCGCCAGGAGGATGTGCCTTCCGGCAAGATCCGCCTTGGCCTGTTCCTTTTTGGCGGGAATGTCCTTTTTCTTCAGCGCGGATTTAAACTCATCCAAAACGGCCGCGGCGAAAAGCGGTTTTGCCAGGAAGCTGTCCACCCCGGCTTCAAGGGCTTTCTCCAGAACATCGTCCCAGCGGTACGCGGTAAGAATGATGATGGCGGATTCGTGGCCGATTTCCGCACGAATCCGGCGCGTGGTTTCCACGCCGTCCATTCCCGGCATTTGCCAGTCCACAAGGATCAGGTTATAGGGCTTCATGCGGGCACGGCGCAGCTTGACCATATCCACCGCCTGCTCCCCTGAGCTTGCCAAGTCCGAAGCGATGCCGGCCTTCTCCAGCACCAGCTGCGCGTGCTTGCAGGCAACCGGGTCATCATCCACGACCAGCACGGTCATTTCTCCGGGGTTTATTTCTTCTTCGCCCTGCATGTCCGTTTTGGCGGAGTCAGAGAGGGTGACCGTGACAACAAAGGTCGTACCCACGCCCTTTTCGCTTGTCACCTCGATGTGGCCGTTCATCATCTCCACGATGTTTTTTGTGATGGCCATGCCAAGGCCGGTGCTGCCGTATTTGTTCGTGGTGGAGGAATCCTCCTGGGAGAAGGTGTCAAACAGCCGGGGCAGGTATTCCTTGCTCATGCCGATGCCGGTGTCTGAAATCGTAAAACGCAGGGTGGACTTCCCGTCGAATTGGGCGGTTCGCTCCACCTGCAATTCCACCTTGCCGCCTTCGGGCGTGAATTTGACAGCGTTGCCCAGAATGTTGATCAGCACCTGACGCAGCTTCAGGTTGTCGCCGATGTAGTAATCATCCACCTCAGAGTTGAGATTGCATTGATACTCCAGCCCCTTTTCCTGGCATTGGCTGCTGAACATGGTGTTGATCGCTTCCAGGAGCTTGCGGAAGGAGAACTCTTCATTTTTGAGCGTCAGCCGCCCGGACTCGATGCGGGACATATCCAGAATGTCGTTGATAAGCCCCATCAGATGGTCGGCGGAGGCACCGATTTTTCCCAAATACCCCCTGGTCTCCTGTGACAGATCCGGGTTGTTCAAGGCAATGCTGTCCAGGCCGATGATGGCGTTCATCGGCGTTCTGATTTCATGGCTCATGTTGGACAGAAATGCCGTTTTCGCCTTGTTTGCTTCCTTCGCGGCTGTCAGCGCATCGCTGAGCGCCCGCTGCTGCTCCATGGCTTTGCGGGTGGCTGTGTCCACATTCACAAAGCAGGCGCCCACGCTGTCGATATGCCGTTCACGCTGGCTTTCGTCATGCTGAACACGGGCGAAGCGGACGGTCTCATAGCTTTCCCTTCCGCGGCGCTTCACCATGTAGGTATAGGAAATTACCGAGTGCTTATTCAGCCCTTCCCGGATGGCATCCGGCTGGATGAAGCGCAGAAAATCCTCCCGGTACTGATCCGTTATGTATTGATTGGCGTAGGCAGTCACAGAGGAGAGATAGGAGAAATGCTCTCCCACCGCCAAGCCCGGAGCGTCCAGATCCGTGTGCGCCTGATAGCACACGCCCTCATCCTTGTCCAGCTCCAAATAATACACGCTCCAGTAGTCCGCGGCCAGAGCGGTGATCATTTTGTCCTGCTGCTCCCGCTGGCGCTGCTCTGCCAACAGCTCCTCCTGCAGCGCCAGGCGGTGCTCCAGCTCCTCCTGCTTCACACGGTTTTCCGTTTCGGCGGTCTCCCGCTCCAGCTGGAGTCTGCTGTTTCTTTGGGTTTGGCCAATGATGAAACCAAACATCAGCAGCATGGCGATGACCGTCAGTGCGGACTGGATGACGCTCCGCCTTATGGTTCCTTCCGAAATAGAGCTGATGCGCTCGCTGATGACGCTCTCGCGGATCAGGTAGGTCAGCTGCCAATTCGTCCCGCTTACAGGAATATAGGCCAGCGTCTCCCGAATGCCATTGAAGGTGAAAGAGACGACGCCTCGTACTCTGGACTGAAATTCCGACGTGAAGCGATCATAGGAATAGGGCGGCTCGAAGGTTGCGTTCCGCATGGCGTCCAACAGATTGTCTTCCATGGCATGGCCGCCGAGCACGAAGTCCGTCAGCGCTATACCGCTTTCCGTATAGATATTGCAGAATGTGGCGTTGTCCGTATTGGTCCTCAAGGAGATGCCGGAGAGCATTTCCTCCATGCTTATTTCCATAAAGCATACGGACAGCGTTTTCCCTTCAAAGAGAATGTTGACCGGCACCGCGATAATGACGCGTTTTTCCGGGCTTCCGGATTAAAGATGGATATTTCCGGCTCTGAAAGCGCCCGATAATCAAAGCTGTATTTCTCGATGTCGTTTTGGGTGCCTGTGGAGGTATAGATCAGCCCCTCCGTATCCACAAAGGCAAACTTATCCAGATGGTAAAGCTGCTTCATGCGGGACTGATAGGCTTCCATGTGCGCCTTGTCGCTGGTATCCTCCTCGGTCATCAGGTCAATGGCAACACGGATTGTCTAGATCTTTTCCCGCAGGTTGTCCCCCACAACCTGCTCCCTGCGGCCTGCCAGCTCGTCCAGATACAGAAGGCTTACGGAACGGACCGCCTCTTCCGTGTCGCGTTTGGCGCGGGAGCCCATCCATACCGTGCCGGCCACCAGGATGACTGTGAGGATCAGGCTTCCGACTATGGCAATTGTTGCGATATCATTCTTCTTGTCTCGGTTCATCAAGGCGTCACCACTTCTCTCTCATGTTTGCGGCCCCCGGCGGCTTACTCAGCAGAATCTGTCATGGAGAAGAGGCCCTCCGCTCCATACGTCTGGTACAAAGTCACGCACATGTCAATCATCTCCGCATAATCCGGATGATTCGCTTTCAGCGTGTCAGCGAAGGCCTGGATGTCAATTTCCTCCCCCGCCTGGGCCTTTTCAATGAGGGCCATTATTTCTGCCATGATCTCGTTGATTTCCGCGAAAGGATCTTCCGGCTCGTCCACCGTGCCGTCGGTGTGGAAGCGCTTTTCATATCCCCATTCCGTAATGCCGGCCAGCGTCATGTCCTTTACCACCAAATCGCCCTCGGCGCCGTTATCCTGGGCAGCGATATACTGGTCAAAATCCGCGTCCACCACGCAGTTATAGTCATAGACGCCATAGCGCAGCGAATAAACGATGCGGGGCTCCTCCCCCTCGCCGGGCTCCGTGCCATTGCTCCCGATCTCGAAGCCCTCCTCCGTCAGCTGAGACAGGCTTTTCCCCTGCGCAGACGCCATGTCCTCGTCTGTCAAAGGCTGGGCGGTGAACGCTTCGCTGTAGGCGATCGGCAGCGTTTTCAGATAATCGTCCACCGCCTGCATCGCGGCGTCGTGCTTCTCAAAGAAGTCTTCCGCTTCATAGTCCAGGTTTTCAAGGGCTTCGTTCAGCTCGTTCAGCTTTTCGTCGCAGTTGGCTACGCTGCGATAGTATTTTCCGTCTTTCCGCGTTATCACGGCGTAATATTCCCCCGAAACGCCGCCCGCGACGACGCGGCCTTCAGCGCTGTCTTCCAGCGCCTCGCCCACCGTCGCGTACAAAGGCGCAAGCTGTCCTTCCTCTGCCAGAACCCCATGCACCGCGCACAGCATCACCACTGTCATAACCAGCGCAATCAGCTTTTTCATTCTCTTTCCCCTTCTTTCGCTTTTTTCTGAAGCCTCACAGCTGCGTTGCTTTATCCGCTCCGGGCCATATCCCCAAATATGCGCTTCCGCTGAATATTCCAATTTTGACCATATTTCGCCATAAGATTATAACACAGAAAGCGAATGTTCGCAATTCTGCCCGCCGCAATAATCCGTCAAGATCAAGGCCGCGCCATTGCCGGGAACACAAATCAAAAAGCAGCGAATTGGAAAGAATTTCGATGAATTTATTTAAAAACAGAAGATTTTCCGCCAATAAATCCCATCAGGCCGGGATTCAGGCGGGAATTCCCGGTTTTTTACATTGACTTTCTTTGACCTATGGATTATACTATAGTCACCATCAAGGGAGGGGGATCGAAAGAGAGCCCGAACAAGGTGGAATAAAATGCGACCCTGCAAGCGTGGCAAAGAACCAAGCGTACAAGGCCAATTGGAGGTTTGCATTATGAGTACTTATCTTCCTACCGTGTTTGGTGAAAATTTGCTGGATGTGTTTGACGATTTCGACCGTGACTTCTTCCGTGGCTTTGGCCGTCCCGAGCATGTGCTCTACGGCAAGAACGCCAGCCGCATGATGAAGACCGACGTGAAGGAAACGGACGAGGGCTACGAGGTGGACGTGGATCTGCCCGGCTTCACCAAGGACGAAATCAAGCTGGAGCTGAATAACGGCTACCTGACCATCTCCACCGAAAAGAGCCTGAACAAAGAGAACAAGGGCAAGATGCTTCGCCAGGAGCGCTATGTGGGCACCATGCAGCGCAGCTTCTATGTGGGCGGCAGCATCACCGAGGAGGATATCAAGGCCAAGTACGAAAACGGCGTGCTGAACCTGCTGATCCCCAAGAAGGACGTCAAAAAGGTTCCCGAAAAGAAACAGATCCTGATTGAAGGATAAAGTTAAAAACACAAGGCCCGTCGGATTTTACTCCGACGGGCCTCAGACGATCAGCAAACCTATTGTTGAATGCCTGGGATGCATGAAGGGGCCGCAGCCCCTTCATTTTTAATCCGCAGGCGGCGGCGTGTACGCCGCCGAGGAGAAAATTCCCGAAGGCCCGCTTGTCCGGCCGAGAGGGAATTTTCATTCCGCTCAAATTTTCTGGCCGTGCGCTGTTAAGCGCACAAGAAAATTTGCATTCCGAAGAAAATGATCCTTCATTTTCTTCGGGGCATCGGCTTTGTCGATGCCCTGAGGCCCGTCGGAGTAAAATCCGACGGGCCTTCGCTTTTGTCCCGTTTCACCGCCCCTTTGGCCCCTGGCTCAGCCTTTGCCTGCCGCCGGGCGCAGTTTCCGGTCAGGAAACCGGGCCCAGAAGGTCGTATGTCAAAGTAAACACGCCGTCTTCGGTTTCATACCGCATCTGCCCGCTGCCCAGATCAGTGAAAACCGCCTGATAGTCCCTTCCTTCATCAGCAGCAGTAAGATAGTCCTCCGCGCTTTCCATCGGGATGACGGCGGCGTCATAGCAGGCCAGCTGCCGCGTCTCCTGGTTATACATTCCAAGCAGATGGTATTCCTTTTCCCCATGCGCAACAAAACCGGCATAGCAGAACTGATTTTCATCCAGCAGCCCCTGCCAATGGAATTCCGCATAGATGTCTTCTTCCTCGTTCCGCCACAATCCCTCGAAGCTGCCGATCTGGGTGAATTGCAGGTCTTGTCCCATGTTTTCATGGCCGTCCCGCCATTCCAGGGCGCCCTCTTCATTCAAGGAAAACACGCTGATATCCGCGGACTCGTCAAAGCCCTCGTATTCGGGCTCGTCAAGGGTCTTATCCAGCGTATCCGGATTCATGACGTAGGCGTTTTTGCTGGACGTAATGGATACCAGCGCATCCTCTTCCTCGCTGTAAAGGCAGGCGTACTGCCATATCGTGCCGGTGCTGTCCTCCTGGTTGAATAGATCGACCAGGACGCGATAGCCCTCTTCTTCATATACGATTTCAATCAGTCCGCACATCATGGCCCAGCTGCCCTCAAACTTCTTTCCGCCTTCCGGCTGCGGCACTTCGTCCGCCCACGCGGCGCCGGTCAGCCCCAGAACCATGATGACTGCCAACAGGATGCATGCTAACCTTTTCATTGCTATTTCTCTCTTTCTTTTTTTTGTAAATGCATATGGAGACGGCTGCCTCGCAGCCTTTTGCGCCGCCGATTAGGTCAGCGCCATGCCGCAGTACTTCTCCGCGTTCTTTTTCCATTTGATGAGAACCGCGATCTGTATGACAAACAGGAAAACGGTACAGGCGATGCCGATGACCAGTCCAATGGCAGCAGCGCTCTCGTCGCTGCTGTTCAGCATGTAATTATTTGCCGTACCGGCGTCAAACAGCGTATGCATCAGAATGGGGATGATCAGCGCCTTGGCATATTCTCCCGCCGCAGATCCTCCGCCGTTTGTTTTGCTGTACTTTGCCAAGCCAAGGTGCTTTGCCATTATGACGCCGAAAACCATATGACCCGCAATGGTGATCAGCCTTGCGATTGCGGAAACGCCGGAGCCAGAGCCATAGAAGAACTCCTCCAGCAGCGTAAATCCAAAACCAACCGCCGCCCCGATCAGCACATATTCGTAGACGTTTCTGACCCTTGAGCGAAAAATCAGCAGGGTGATCAGCATCATCAAAAGCTTTGCCAGCTCCTCCGGCAGACCTGCCAAAATGAACGACGCGATCACGGAGCGGAGAAAGTCAGGCAGGTTTTTGGAGGAGAACCCGATTTTTTGCAGCAGCAGCCCGATGCCGAAAAAAATCGCGAAAGACAGCAGCGTTGAGACGGCCCCCAGAACAACCGGCACCAGCGCCTGGGCTTTGGCTATGGGCTCCGGCGCCTCCCTGCGGATCGCCCGCGTATAGATTATTCCCAGCACGATCAGGGAAAGCGCAAATTGAATGATCGCCATACAATGGCCTCCTTATTATGTCTGCTCAGTTTCCCCATTAACAAACGGGCACTGCATGACAGTATTATTCTTCCACATATCCAAGCTCGATATAAAGCCAGTAATACTCGTCGTACAGTCCGCAGCAGGCATCCATGCCCATGTTGGCGCTGAAGGCTTTCTGCAAAACGGCTGTCCAGGATCCATACTTCTCAAGCAGCTCATCCGGCAGCGGCCCTTCTTCATGGCCGTAGGTTTGCAGGTTGCTTTCCCTGAGCGCCGCCAAGCCCTCCGGGTTGTCCGCATAGGCCGCCAGGCGCAGCCGGTTTCTTTCCTCGGAAACCGCCCTCGCCATCGCTTCAATGGACGCGCCCTCCGCTCGCATCCGGTAAAGGATATCCGTCATGGAATCCATCGCTTCGTGGTACGCTCTGCGTTCTTCCTGGGCCTGGGCAACGAATGCCGGATCTGTCCAGTCATACGCCGCATAGGCGCCCAGCCGCCGGGAATCAGGATTCGGAGAAAAGCCGTAGACAGCCTTCGGGTTTTCTATGACATCCGCCATTGCCCCGGGGTTCTCTCTGGGATCGTGGATATACGCAAAGGCTGGCTCGATCCAGGCAAAAACCAGATCGTTTCCGGCTTCGGACTGATCCTCATGCCAGGTAAAGGTTCCGTCGTCATGGAAGGCGATCACGCCCGTACCATCGTCGTACACCTGTTCTTCGCTCTTTATTTCGCCATCCTCATCATAGACAAGGTTGGTTTTGCTGGCGCCGTCATATGCGATCGTCAGCGTTTCCGCATCCAGCCGCCCGACGATGATCCATCGCGTCAGCTCCCGGGCGCTGCTGCCCCAGTCGATGGTAATCCACGCCTTATCCGCTTCAAAGCAGCTAATCTGGGCCTGCGCCCGGTCGCACTGATACTCCCCGATGAAGTTCATCACGGGGTTTTGCCAGTCCGGGTCCTCCTCAAAAACGGCAATGTATTCAGCGCTTTCATCCAGCAGAAGCGTAATCTGCGGGTCGGTCGAAAAATCCTCGCCGTTTTTTGTCCATTTCACAAAGAGATTCCCCGCCTGGGGCTCGGCGGCAAAGGTGTGGACGGCGGGCTCTGCCAGGCCGATGTAAGCCGATTGGGCCGGAAACTCCGGATCGAATTCCGGCGCGTCCTCCCCCTCGGCGTAAGCAATGCGGCCCCATCCCTCCACATTGACGGTAACGACGATGGACGCCTCCGGCCAATCCATCGCCGTGAAATGGTAGGTCTCGCCGCCTTCGGCCTCAAGCCTCAGGCCGTCCGCGCCCTCCTCAGAGACGGTGACAATGAAAGGCTCTTCGTTTTCATCCCAGCCTCTCAGGTTGCCATGCAGCGTATTGCCTTCCTGCTGTATGATCCAGCCGATGGGCTCGCCGTCCAGGATGAAGGACACGGCCCATCCTTCGTAGCCCTCTGTTTCAGACGGCAGCACAAGCAGGCGGTTGCCGTTTGCGTCTTCAAAAGCGCCCTGCCGGGCCCAGTCCTCCCCTTCGGACAATGCGCCGCAAACCGCCACCGCAAGCGCCGCGCATATCGTCAGCAACAAGCAGAACAGCTTTTTCATTTTTACTCCTCCTGCGCTGAAAAATTCTGTCGCACACCAAACCATTGATGCCGATGCCCATTTGCAGCATTATAGCACAAAACGGTTTGAACAGGCAACGTTCCCTGCGCATATTGATTCCGCCGTTTATGAAAAGACGGCCTTGCCCAATACAAGGTCGTCTTTTTCAGCGTTTTTGGATTGGTCGACGGCATCTTTATTGCAGATCCGTGCGAATGATATAGGCAGTAACGGCTTTCATGCCTTCGGGACGCAGATCGTATCCGCTGTTCTTGACGCTCTCGCGAGTCTCTTCATAGATCCGCAATGCATCCGCCAATTCGTTCTCCACATAAGGAAGCAGCTGACGGGCCGCCTCCTTCTCCGCGCCCACAATGGTATCCTTCATGGTCTGCATGCCGTCTTTCAAAGCGCCGGCTCCGGTGGATAGCTGCGCCGCACCGTCAGCCAGTGCCGAAGCGCCGGCGGACAGAGTGGCTGCGCCGTCGGACAGGCTGGCAGCCCCTGCGCTCAGCTGCGTCAATCCGGCATGGAGCTGCGCCGCGCCCTCTGCCGCCTGGGCCGTGCCGGCGGTATATGCCTGCAAGCCCGTGACAAAGGTATGCACCTGATCCAGCTGGGCTTTCAGCGCGGACAGGCTGTCGTATGCGGTCTGCGCCATGGCCAGCTTGGCGGTGACGGTTTCATCGGATGCCAGATAGCTTTCCACGTTCTGCCGCACCAGCTGATCGATTTGCGCCTGCACATTTTCTTCGATCTGCGCTTTCACCTCGTCGGAGGCCATCTGCTGCTCCACGGCTGCGCTGACCATCGCAGCCTGTTCCGCAGATACCATCCCAGCCTTCACTGCCTGGGTATACTGTTCAGCGGTCATTTCCTGACCGGCTGCCTGCAGCACGGCCTCCAGCACCTTCTGCCGCGCCGCTGCTTCCACTGCGGATCGCACCTGGTCGGCGCTTTCCTCCACCTGGGGACGCACAGCCGCTTCCACCTGGGCGAAAGCCGCTTCCCGCAAGGCGTCAGGGTTCAGCTGCGCCAGCATGCCGCCGAGTATATCAGCATAATTTGCCGCCGTCAATTCGGGAATCGTGATCCCGGCGGCATCCAATCCCGCACCGGCCAGCTGTTGGTTGGCCGTATCCAGCACAGCGGCAAACAGGGTTTCCGCACCAGTATTGAGCGCTTCATTATTGGCAATCAGCGCTGCCAGGCCTTCATCCAGCGCCGCGGCCCCGGTTTGGGCATTCGCCGCGCCGGCGGCCAGGGGAACGGCGCCGTCTGCAAGCGCTGCCGAGCCCTCCTTCAATTCCGATGCGCCGGAGGAAAGCTGGGCCGCGCCGTCCGCCAGAGAGGCGGCGCCATCGTTCAGCTGCGTCAGTCCATTGTTTAATTCATTGACCTTTGGCGCGATGCCTTTGGTTTTGCCGGTGGTTTCCGGCAGGGCTTCGCCGTTTTGCATCGCTGTCAGCAGGCGCTTTACTTCATCCATTTCCGCATGGAGATCCAGATCCGTCCGTTCATCCAGCTCCTTGCAAACAGCTTCCACAGGGTCGGATGTGCCAAAGGTCATCATCCATTTCAGATCCGCGTGATCCGCATGGAAGGAAGCGGTGAAGGAAGCGGGAAGCCCCAGCTTATCATCCGCGCCGGGAACAGCCCAGCCCACCAGCGCTTGCCGGCCCATTTCAGAAAGAACGGCAGCGTTTTCCAATTGCAGATCGGTCACGCCTTCCTCGGGCAAAGGCAGCACCGTCACAGCCAGAACGGGCAGCTTTTCCTGCTGCTGATAGGCAACAGTCAGCACAGCATCGCCGGTCATGTCTTTCAGCTCCGCAAAGGAAACAGCTTCGCCATCTACCGTCAGCGTCACCACCGGCAGCAGCGCCGGCGTTTTATCCGACGTGCCCTGATAGGCGATGTCCTTGCCCTTTGCCTTCCAGGTCAGGGCTTCTCCATCCAGGGTGAAGGTTTCCTTGCCCCCTGCGTTCTGGATGTCGGTCAGGATGGTCTGGTCCAAGATCTCCTCCAGCCCGTCTGCGTTTTCCAGGCGGACGCTATCCGTAATGCTTTTTATCGTTCCATCGGCGGAGACAACCGCATACACCCGTTCATGCTTGGTATTCTCCGCCAAACCGGGCACGCAGCCCAGCGCCATGAGGACGGCCATCAACAGCGCAACGATCTTTTTCATGCTTGATCCTTCCTTTCCTGATTATCGAGCGGCTTTCATATCAAAGGTGGAATGGACAATCACTTTGTCCAGCAACAGCAGCATGGCGGGCAGGAGCAGCAGCACCACGGCCACGCTCAGCAGGGCGCCGCGGGCGATCAGCCGGCACATGGAGGAAATGATGTCCACATTGGAATACAGGCCCACGCCGTAGGTGGCGGCGAAGAAGCCGAACCCGCTGACCAGAATGCTTTGCGCGGAGGAAGCCACGGCCTTTTCCACGGCTTCCTTCTTGTTCATACCGGACAGACGGTTTTGCTTGTACCGGGTGGTCATCAGGATGGCATAGTCCACCGTCGCGCCCAGCTGGATGGTGGAAATCAGGATGGGCCCCACGAAGGGAAGCTCTGTGCCCGTATAATACGGGATACACAGGTTGGCGGCAATGGCCAGTTCAATGATCGCTACCAGCAGCACCGGCAAGAAAATGGATTTCTGCACCAGCAGGATGATCACGAAAATAGCAATGATCGAAATCAGGCTGACCACCGTGAAATCGTGATCGGTGCAGGCGATCAGGTCCTTCGTGCAGGGCGCTTCGCCGATCAGCATGCCACCCTGGTCGTATTTCTTCAAAATATCGTTCAGGCTGTCGATCTGGGCGTTGACCTCATCGGAGGAGATCACGTAAGCGGAATTGATCAGCATCAGCTGATAGCGATCGCCCTTGACCAGAGATAGAATATCGCTGGGAACGATGGATTCCGGGATGCCCGCGCCCAGCAGGCTGTCGATACCGATCACGCTTTTGACCCCGTCCACCTGCCGCATCTCTTCCGTCATGTCCCGGACGTCCTTCTGGCTCACATCGCTGTCCACCAGCAGCAGGTGGGTGGTGGCCATATCGAAGGTTTCTTCCAGCTTCTTGTTGGCAATGACAGACTTCAGTTCCGGCGGCATGACCTTGCTCATGTCGTAGTACACATTCACATGGTTGTAACCATAGAAGGCCGGGAAGACCATCAGCGCCAGCACCACGGCCAGCACCTTGTAATGTTTGACCACAAAGCGCCCGATGCCGCCCACGTCAGGCAGCAACGGCTTGTGGCTGGTCCTTTCGATCGCCCCATCCAGCAGGCGGATCACGCAGGGCAGCAGCACCACTGTGCCCAGCAGACCCATGATCACGCCCTTGCTCATGACGATGCCCAGGTCCTTGCCCAGGGTAAAGCTCATGAAGCAGATGGAAACGAAGCCCGCGATGGTGGTCAGGCTGGAGCCCAGGATCGAGGTAAAGGTCAGGTGGATCGCCTCTGCCATGGCCTCGTCTTTATCCGCAATCAACGCCTTTTGTTCCTTGTAGCTGTGCCACAGGAAAATGGAATAATCCAGCGTCACGCCCAGCTGCAGCACGGCGGCCACGGCCTTGGTGATGTAGCTGATTTCTCCCAGGAAGTAATTGCTGCCCATGTTCCACAGGATGGAAACACCGATGCAGGCAAGGAAAATAAGCGGCAAAAGGAAGGAATCCATGGTGAGCATCAGCACCACGGCGCATAGGGCCACGGCGATGCCCACATAAATCGCTTCCTGATCCTCCACCAGCTGCTTGGTGTCGGTGACCACCGCCGACAGGCCGCTGACGAAGCACTTTTCGCCCGCCGCTCTGCGCACCTGATTGATGGCTTCCATGGTTTCCTCGGAGGAGGAGCCTTCATCGAAGAACACGGCGGAGAGCATGCAGTCGCCCCGCTGGAACATTTCCCGGATGTTGTCAGGAATGATTTCAATGGGGAACATCCCCTTGGTGATGGAGGCAAAGCCGATCACGCTGTCCACATGAGGGATGTCCTTGAGGGCGTTCTCCATGTCTGCCTGTTCAGAGATGCTCATGCCCTCCGTGACCAGCAGGGAAAAAGCGCCTTTGCCAAAATCCGACAGCAGGATTTCCTGGCCCTGCACCGTCTCCAGATCCTGGGGCAGATAATACAGAAGATCATATTTGGTCTTGGTAGCTGCCATGCCAAGCACCGCGGGGATCATCAGCGCGATACACAGGATGATGACCGCGATTCGATGCCTGACCAGCCATTTGGTGAAGCCTTTCACATTTCTACCTCCCAACATTCATCACGTTTAAAAACATTGTGTTGACTTTCTCAACGAAAAGAATTATAATCGCTTCTGTGATCAGTTTCAATAATCAATTTGATTATCAATCGTTTGTTAATCAACATTTGATGTCCAGCGAAGGGTTATCGAACAGCTCCCCCCGAAATTGTTGAGAAAGAAGGCTTTGAACCCATGACGCAGTCAAAGGAAACCCTCCAGAAAAAAGAAGACCGTCGTGTGCGGCGGACGAAAAAGCTGCTGACCCAGGCGTTGACCCAATTATTGCAGGAAAAGCAGATCAATGAAATCACCGTCAAAGAGCTGACCGATCTGGCGGATATGAACCGGGGCACTTTTTATCTGTATTATAAGGACATATTTGATATGCTGGAAAAGATCGAGGATGGTCTGTTTGAAGCGCTGGACGAAATCGTGTCCCTGCACGAACACGATGACGTGGCCCGGCAGACCACGCCCATCCTGTTGGATCTGTTCCATTTCATCGAGGACAACCAGGAAATGTGCCGCGTGCTGCTCAGCCCCCATGGAGATATGAATTTCCTGCACAGGCTCAATAAAGTCGTGCGGGAAAAATGTCTGCACATGTGGCCCAATGAAGCGGACAAGAAAGACTCCACCTTTGAGTATCACTACAGCTTTGTCGTTTACGGCTGCGTCGGCGTCTTCCGCGCCTGGCTGAACGGCAAATGTCAGGAACCGGCTGAAAAGATGGCGGAAATGGCCGACGCGATGATTCGCAGAGGCAGCCTCGCCCAATAACGGCGCCATGAAAATAGCGTCTGTTCCTAAATTCGAGCATATCAGCTTGCAAAGCAAGGCGCTTTGACGATGGTTTACTGTCGGTAAATCGAGGAAAAGCAACGCGGAAGGGCAGGCTGATATGCCGAAAACGCAGCTTTCTGAATTTAGAAACAGGCGATCTGGATTGCTTTCAATGCAGCGCCGTGCTATACTGTTTGTGAAAAATGCAGAACGCGGGGATGGAACGATGGATACAAAAGGCCTCATTACGCAAGCCTTTGTGCGTTTGCTTGAGAAGGTGCCGTTTGAAAAGATCACAACGCAGATGATCTTAGATGAAGGAGGAGTCAGCCGGAGCACCTTCTATCACCATTTTCAGGACAAGTACCATGTGATGACCTGGTATTACCAGAGCCAGATTGAGCGGCTCCAGACAAAATACGGCTTGCGCGATTACCGGCTTCTCCTGATTGATTTCTGCACCTTTGTCAAAGACAATCACACGTATTTCACCCGTTCCATCCGGACAACCGGGATGAATTCCTTCTTTGCTTTCCTGTCGGACTATGTGACGGCCATCTATCAAAAGCTGTACAAAGAAGAGCTGCACATTGATCCGCTGTCCGCAAAGCAGAAATATCAAATTCTGATGATTGTGGAAGGAAGCAACGCCATCCTGCGGGAATACATTTTGACCAACTGCAAGGAATCACCGTCGGAGATGGCGGACTGCCTGATCGGCATGCTTCCCGAGGAGCTGCGGCAGGCGATTCGATCATAAATCCATACAATACGGCACGATCTGTTCGATTTCAGACAGATCGTGCCCATTTGTTTATTGCGCTATCCGCCTTCCGATGTAATAATGCTATCAAACATCAAAGACTGACTATTAAAAGTCAAGCCCCCGAGAGGAGGAAATTGCAGAAAATCTCGTAACCCACCGCCGCCCTTGACAAACAGCATTCAAGCGCTGGA
>CACWUV010000005.1 GCA_902764185.1 uncultured Eubacteriales bacterium | reverse complement strand
TTGCTTGTTTTCTTTGATTGTAGCTGCGCTGTTTGTCCCGGTTGCGAAGCTGCTCGTGGCGCGGTTTGCAATGCGGACAGTATTGCTGCCGGCTGCTGCCCGGCACAAAGGCCGCACCGCAGCAGACACAGGTTCTCTCATCCGGACGGATCATGTCTTCTTCCCGAAGCAACTCACCCCAAATGATCCGGTTCAATTCCGGATCAATGGGCAGTACGCATTCCAGAAAGTAATCGCAGTCGATAGCTCCGTCATGAATCGACGGATACCGGGGATTGATGACAGCACAGTTTCCATGGTAAATGCATTTGCCGTCGATATAATTGCAGCATTCCTTGTGCGCCAGGGTTCTGATCTGACGAATCATTTGTCTCTCCATATTTTCTCCTTTGAAGTTGGTTGTTTTCTTTGTTGTGCTCCTGCTGCGTGTCCGATCACGAGGCGGGAAAAAGAAAGCCGTCCTGCGTTCGGATCATGCTTCGCGACAGCATGACGCAGGGCGGCTACTTTATATAAACGCGCAGGATAGCTTTTCCTGAGCGGAATTTTTGGGAACGTTATACGCGAAAAAAGCCCGAAAAACAGAGTAGCAAGCAGGGCAATCGTAGCACTTTTTGCACTTTGCTTGTTGGGGAGCGTTGTCCCCAAGCCCCTTTTACCAGCGCAAGCGCTGTGGTTGTTATGTGAATCAGTGAGATTCGTCATCATGATGGGCGGCGTATTCATCGAAGTGGTGATCTTTTGGTATGACATGTTGGTGACTATTTGGTGCGCTGTCCCGTTCCAGAATTCCGTAGTTATACCGGATGTGCTTGAGATCAGTCAGCTTCGGTTTCAGTTCATCGAACACTGCCTGATCGTTTTCTTTCCGCTTCTTCATCTCATCGTATTTCGTAGTCAGTTCTTTCAGCGTCGGAATCTTTCCATCGTGAGAGGAATAAACCGCCTGGGCGTTCCGGTGATCTTCAATCTCCTGCCGATGCTCCTGATAGAATTTCACCGACCAGCCGGATTCCCGATACTGGATGTAAACCTCTTTCGTCCGGCTGTAATCCCGGATCGCTTGCCGCTGACGATTGATCTCCTTCATCCGATTTTGCTTTTCTCGTATGGAAGCTTTCAGAGAATCTCGCTGATCGGTCAATTCCTGAATCTGCTCGTTCAGTTCTTCCAGCGAACCGATCTGATGCTCTTTCAGAAAGATCACCATCTGCGCTTTCGCGTCGATGTTGTTCCGTTCGGCCCACACCTGATAGCCTTTCCCTTTGCCGGCGCGGAGCTTTGCTTCAATGTCGACCAGTCGCTTGATCTGGCTTTCGGTGAAATCGCCCCGCGGGATTTTCGGGATGTGCACATGATCGCCTGTCAGTGACCGGCGCAAAGTTGCTTCATCGTATTCCGGCCCCAACGTATCGAGCCGGATATACCGTTCTCCCTCCGGTGGCTTGATGCTGATTTGCGCGCCGCGCTTGATGCGACAGCCGGCCTCTTCCAGCAGCTGCATCAGCGCATCGAAGCCGTCAGGCTGCATCCGCAACGCGGCGTCAATGATCATCCGCAGCTCGTCCCGGTGGGTGAACTTTCGCTGATTGCCCTGCCATTTGTCGTAAGTGACGGTTTTGTCCTGCGGATTCTGAATCACCGACAGGCTGTGTTCCCGGCAGAGCGAATCACTGATTTGCGCCAGATCCTTTGCCGATTGCTTCACATCCCGATATTTGTGCTGCCCATCCAGATCGGTGGAGCAAATGATGATGTGATTATGGATGTGATGCTTGTCGATGTGTGTCGCTACGACGTAGGCGAACTGATCGTTGGTCATCCGGGAGGCCAGCTCTTTTCCAATCTCGTTTGCTTCCTCCGGCGTGATCTCTTCCGGCTTGAATGCTTGGCGGACATGATAAACCAAAACCTCATTTTCGTTTTCCCTGCCGGTGTTTTCGAGATACTCCTGCCGGTACAGCATGAATTCATTAACCGCCGTTTCCGGCATGCAGGCGTGTGATGAAATGAGCTTGCCGCCATCGGTCTTTGCCGGATTTATGATGTAATTCAGCTGCGCTGCCACGCACTGCTTCGGCGTTTTTCCTTTGTTGACATGAACGGACATGACGGTTGTGGTCGCCATGGCTCCTCCTTTTTTGCGCATAAGAAAGCGGCGATCTACTCCATGCAAACCGCCGCGATGGTAAATGATGATTCCTGCTTATCGTCTTATCCGATCCAGGCTGGTGAGGATTTTGTCCAACGTATCCTGTAACTGCTTTTGTCTCTCCACAATGTCGTCCATCTCCGTTTCATAAATCGATCCGCCTTCGTGCAGCCGCCGGGCAATCTGATTCACGTTGTTGGAAAGACTGCCCATGAGGCGCGTTGCATTTTTCAGCTCCGGCAGATCCAGACATAGAATAAATCCTCCCAGAACAATGCGCCGGATGAACGCGGACTGATTCTTGATTCCGGCCAGTTCCATCTTTTTCCGAATGATCTCATCCTCCTCCGGCGTGGCTTTGAAGCTGTAGTGGATGGTGCGTTTCTGATTTTCGTTCATGCTCTTCCTCCTTTTTCGCTGGGCAATGGGTAAAAGAAAAGCACCAGCATAATCGCCAGTGCTTCCAACTCCTCAGAGTACATGATAAAATATATTGGCAATGCAGTCAAGTGACCAACTGGGGGCTTGAATGGGCCAACTGGGGGCTTGTTATGGACAACTTTCCTTTTTTTACATCGTACATTATAGCACACCTTGACTTTGGCGTCTTGCGACTTTTGGCGTCATGCGGCGACGTTTTTTGGGATCGGGGCTTCAATCCATTGGCAATCACAAGTGGCGCTGTTGGGTGGAAATTTCAACTTTTCCCTGTTGCTTTTTTTGCATGATACATGATACCAGTTTTCCACCACGACATCAAGACGACATCGGGGCGACATTGGACGACATTTACACGACATAGAACGACACATTTTTTCATATGAACTTTGCAAGTGTCACCATGCTGGGCTACGGTAAGCGCAGTAGAAGACCAACTGCCATTTTGCCGCTAATGTTTCAATAGATTTTCACAGGATACATGATACTACGTCAAGCCCTGGACATGTGTGGGACATTCCAGGACATATTTAGGACATTGCTGGACTTTTCAGGACATTTTGGGACATTTGGGGACATTTTTGATGATAAAACAATGTACCCTAAGAAGCGGTATACTGTTCATGTATGGCCGCCTGGATAAAGCCCACAAACAGCGGATGGGGCTTGTTGGGGCGGCTCTTGAATTCAGGATGGAACTGGACGCCAACAAAGAAATCCTCTTTGGACAGCTCGATGGTTTCCACCAATCGTCCGTCCGGGGACAGGCCGGAAAGGCATAAGCCAGCCTGCTCCAGCACTTGACGGTATGCGTTGGCAAATTCATAGCGGTGGCGGTGGCGCTCGCTGATCTCCTTTGTTCCATAGCACCGGGCGATTACAGTGTTTTCCTTTAGGATACAAGGATATTTGCCCAGGCGCAGGGTGCCGCCCTTGTCGATTTCGTCATTCTGCCCCGGCATGAAGTCGATCACCTTGTGGGGAGCGTTTTCGTCAAACTCCCGAGAGTTGGCGTTTTTCAGACCGGCAGCGTGGCGGGCAAACTCGATCACAGCGATTTGCATCCCCAGGCAGATGCCAAAGTACGGGACGTGATGCTCCCGGGCATATTTTGCCGTCAGGATCATGCCCTCGATGCCCCGGCCCCCAAAGCCCCCGGGCACGATTAGGCCGTCCATGGAAGACAGGGTTGCCTCTACATTTTCTTCCGTCAGCGTTTCCGAATCGATCCAGGTAATATCGATTTTCGCATCCAGGGCGTAGCCCGCGTGGCGCAAGGCCTCGGCCACGGACAGATAAGCGTCGTGCAGCTGCACATATTTGCCCACCAAACCGATTTTGACCGTTTTGCTCTGATGCCGGATGCGTTCCACCAGCGCCTTCCATTCGGACAAATCGGGGGCAGGCACCTGAATGCCCAGTTCCCGGCACACGATGGCGGAAAGGTTCTTTTGCTCCAGCATCAGCGGCGCTTCGTAGAGGATGGGCAGCGTCAGGTTTTCGATGACGCAGTCGGGCTTCACGTTGCAGAAGTGGGCGATCTTAGTGAAAATGCTGTCGTCGGTGATCTTTTCGTCCACCCGCAGCACAATGATATTGGGGCTGATGCCCATGCCCTGCAATTCCTTGACGGAATGCTGGGTGGGCTTGGATTTATGCTCTCCACTGGCTTTCAGGTATGGCACCAGGGTGACATGGACGTACAGGGCGTTCTCCCGGCCCACCTCCAAGCCCACTTCCCGGATGGCCTCGATGAAGGGCTGGGATTCGATATCGCCGATGGTGCCGCCGATTTCGGTGATCACCACGTCTGCGTCGGTCTTTTCACCTACCCGGTATATAAAGCGCTTGATTTCGTCGGTGATGTGGGGGATGGTCTGCACTGTGCTGCCCAGGTATCCGCCCTGACGTTCCTTGTGGATCACATTGGAATACACCTTGCCGGTGGTCAGATTGGAATACTTGTTCAGGTCCTCGTCAATGAAGCGCTCGTAATGGCCCAGGTCCAGGTCGGTTTCCGCCCCGTCCTCGGTGACGTACACCTCCCCGTGCTGGTAGGGGCTCATGGTGCCGGGGTCTACGTTGATGTAGGGGTCCAGCTTTTGCGCGGCCACCTTAAGTCCCCGGGCTTTCAGCAGCCGTCCCAGTGACGCCGCTGTGATGCCTTTTCCCAAACCGGATACCACGCCGCCGGTTACAAAAATGTATTTGCTCATCCTTTCCTCCCCCTCAGCCAATCATGGATTTCTTTTGCGGCGGAGCGCCCGTCCGCCAGGGCCCTGACCACCAGGGATTGACCATTTCGCATATCCCCAGCCGAAAACAGCTTGCCCTCCAGGTGATGGGAGCCATCCTTGGGCAGCAGCCGTCCCCGCGCATCCGCGGAAAGGGAAAAGCGGGACAGTGTTTCTTCTTCACAGCCGATGAAGCCCGCCGCAATCAGCAATAGATCGCAGGGCAGCGTTTGTTCCGTGCCCGGAACGGGCGTCAGCTTGCCATCGGATTGTTTTTGCAGCCGCACCGTTTCCAGACCGGTGATCCTGTTTTCAGCATTCACCCGAATGCTTTTGACGGTGGTTTCATAAACACGGGGATCGCTGCCCTGTAAGGAGATGGCCTCCACCTGGCCGTAATCGGTGCGCAGGATGCGGGGCCATGTCGGCCACGGGTTTCCTGCAAGCCTTTTTTCCGGGGCCTTGGGCATCATTTCCAGCTGCACAACGCTTTGGCAGCCCTGGCGCAGGGTGGTGCCCACGCAATCGTTGCCCGTATCTCCGCCGCCCACCACGACCACATGCTTCCCCTGGGCGGTGACCGCAGGCGCAGTTCCTGACAATACGCTCTGGGTAGCAGCGGTGAGATAATCCACGGCAAAATATTTGCCATCGGCATCCATGTGCTCCACTTGCAGGGAACGGGGCTTCCGGGAACCGCAGCACAAGAGCACCGCGTCGTAAGCATGCAGCAAATCGGGCGTTGCGGAGGTGTTCAGCAGGAAGGAAACGCCTTCCGCCTCCATCAGGCGAATGCGCCGATCAACGATCTCCTTGGGCAGCTTCATGTTGGGGATGCCGTACATGAGCAGCCCACCGGGGCGGTCTGCCCGCTCCATCACCGTAACGGTATGTCCCAGCTGATTCAGTAAATCCGCTGCTGCCAATCCCGCGGGGCCGCTGCCCACCACAGCAATTTTTTTCCCGGTATGCACAGCGGGAATCCGGGGCTGTATCCAGCCATTGGCAAAGCCCGTTTCAATGAGATAAAGCTCGTTGTCCCGGTTGGTCACGCCGTTATCCGCCAGGTTGCAGGCTTTCTCGCACAGCGCCGGGCATACCCGCCCTGTGAATTCCGGGAAAGGGGCGGTCAGCAGCAGCCGCTCCAGCGCTTCCTTCTCCTGGCCCTGATACAATAAATCGTTCCATTCGGGGATCAGGTTGTGCAAGGGACACCCGAAATCCGACTGGCAGAAGGGCACGCCGCAGTCCATGCAGCGTCCCGCCTGGCAGCGCCGCGCGTCTGCGGGCTGGGTTATATGCAGATCATTAAAATCCTTAAGCCTTTCCCGCGCGTCCCGGTACGGGTTTTCCGTCCGGGAATATTCCATGAATCCTGTAGCCTTGCCCATACCGTCACGCCCCTTTCAGGAAGGATAAGTATTCCTCGGAAATCACCGCTTTGAATTTGGGCAGATACGAATCAAAGTGGGTGAGGATCTCTTTGGCTTTTTTTGAACCCGTGGCCCGCTCATGCATCTGCAACAGCCGCTGCAATTCGCTCGCCTGGTTGGATGTGACAGTGTTGATTTTCACGTGGCCCGGGTTCATGCGATCCTGCAAATCATCCTTTTCATCCAGCACCCAGGCGATGCCGCCGCTCATGCCCGCGGCAAAGTTGTCGCCCACGGCTCCCAGCACCGCCACCCGGCCCCCGGTCATGTATTCGCAGCCGTGATCACCCACGCCCTCCACCACGGCCCAAGCCCCGGAATTGCGCACGGCGAAGCGCTCGCCCGCCATCCCTGCAATGAAAGCCTGGCCCGAGGTGGCCCCGTACAGCGCCACGTTGCCGATCAGGGTATCTTCCGGCTTCCATATACTGTCCACCGGGGGACACACGGCAATCGTGCCGCCGGACAAGCCCTTGCCCAGGTAATCGTTGGCTACGCCGTACAGAATGATCTGCTGGCCCTTGGGCAGAAATGCCCCGAAGGACTGTCCGCCGCAGCCCTGGGCCTGGATGTGCCGCTCGCCCTTCAGCATCGTGCCAAAGGCCCGATCCGTAGTCATGAGCTGTACATGATCCTGGAAAAGCCGGGCATCGGTGCGTTCGCTCAAATGGAAATCGTGCTTCGCGTCCGGCTGAAAGTGCGTGTTCCGGGCAAAGCCGATGAGATCAGTCAAATCCATCTTCGCGTCCGGTTTCATTTTCAGCAGGTCGCTGCGGCCCACCAATTCGTTTACTGTGCGCGCGCCCAGCTTTGCCATGATGCGCCGCAGCTGCTCCGCGATGAACAGCATGAACCGCTCCACATATTCCGGCTTGCCGATAAAGCGTTTGCGCAGCTCGGGGTTTTGCGTGGCGATACCGAAGGGGCAGGTGCCCAGATGGCAGACCCGCATCATCCGGCAGCCCATGGTGATCAGCGGCGCGGTGGCAAAGCCAAATTTCTCCGCCCCCAGCAGCAGCGCTACCATCACGTCGTGGCCGGTCATCAGCTTGCCGTCCGTTTCCAGCGTCACCTTCTGGCGAAGGCGGTTTCGGCACAGCACCTGATGGGCTTCGGTTAGGCCGATTTCCCAGGGCATGCCGGCGTGATGCACGCTGCTCATGGGCGCGGCTCCCGTGCCGCCCTCGCCGCCGGAAATCAGGATGCCGCCCGCTCCGGCCTTGGCCACCCCGCTGGCGATAGTGCCAACGCCCGTGGACGAAACCAATTTCACGGTGATCTTGGCCTGCTCATTAGCGCATTGCAGATCGTAGATCAGCTCGGCCAGATCCTCGATGGAGTAAATATCATGGTGCGGCGGGGGAGAGATCAGGGAGATGCCCGGGGTGGAACAGCGGGTTTTCGCCACGCTGTCAGTCACCTTGGCCCCCGGCAGGTGGCCGCCCTCGCCGGGTTTCGCCCCTTGGGCCATTTTGATCTGGATCTCCTGGGCGGAAAGCAGGTATTCCCTTGTAACACCAAAGCGGCCGGAGGCTACCTGCTTGATGGCCGAATTGAGATTCGTTCCATAGCGCGCGGGCAATTCGCCGCCCTCGCCGCTGTTGCTCTTGCCGCCCAAATGGTTCATGGCCTGGGCCATGCACTCATGGGCTTCCTGGGAAATGGAGCCGTAGCTCATGGCCCCGGTGCGGAAGCGCCGAACAATTTCAGCGGCGCTTTCCACTTCCTCCAGGGGGATATCCCGGCAGGCGTCAAAATCAAAGGTCAGCATGGAGCGGATGGTGCGGGGCCCTTCGTTTTCCACGCGCTGAGCGTATTGCTCGAACAGTGTTTCATCATTCGTCCACACCGCCTGCTGCAGCAGATGAATGGTTTCTGGAGAATAAAGATGCTCCTCCGCGCCTTCTCCCGTGCGCAGCTTGTGCACGCCAATGCTGGGAAGGCCCCTTTCCATTCCGGCAAAGGCGGCAGCATGATGAAAGCGGCTGTCCGTTTCGATGGTATGCAAGTCTGCGCCACCTAACGCATAGGGCGTGTTGGTGAAGCAGGTTTCCACGAATTTTTCGTCCAGGCCCACGGCCTCGAACAGCTGGGCGCTCTGATAGGCTTGCAGGGTGGAAACGCCCATCTTGGAAGCAATTTTCAACACCCCGGCGGTCAGCGCCCGGTCGTAATCCCGGATGGCTGCCTCCGGCTCCTTTTCCACCTGCCCTTTTTCACAAAGAGACTTGACGCAGCCATGGGCCAGGTACGGGTTCACCGCCCGGGCACCGTAGGCGATCAGCAGGGCCAGTTGGTGCACGTCCCGAGGCTCCCCGCTCTCCAGAATCACGGAAACCGCCGTGCGCTTTTTGATGTGGATCAGGTGCTGCTCCAGGGCGGACACCGCCAGCAGGGAGGGAATGGCAAGGTGGTTTTCGTCCACACCTTTATCGGATAAGATCAGGATATTGATCCCATCCCTGCATGCCTGATCGCAGGCGGCAAAGAAAGCGTCCAAAGCGGCCCGCAGGCTCGTTTCTTTTTCATATAAAAGGGAAACCGTGCGCACCGAAAAAGCAGGATGATCCAGCGTCCGGATGCGGCCCAATTCCTCCTCCGTCAGCACCGGCGAGGACAATTCCAGCACGGTGCAGTTGTCCGGGCCGCCGGTCAGCAGATTGCCGTCGTCCCCGATATAGATGGAGCAGTCAGTCTTGATTTCCTCCCGCAGGGCGTCGATGGGCGGGTTGGTCACCTGGGCAAAGCGCTGCTTGAAATAATCGAATAAGGAAGGATGGGTTTTACTCAGCGCGGCCATGGGCTCGTCCGCCCCCATGGACACAATGGGCTCCGCAGCGTTCTTCGCCATGGGCAGGATGATACTTTGCATATCCTCCTGGGTATAGTGAAAGGCTTTGCACAGCTTTACCCGATGTGCTTCATCCGTGATTTCTTCCGTATGCTGCGCCGTGGGCAGATCATGCAAATGAATCAAATGCCGCATCCATTCGGCGTAGGGCTGAGCCTGGGCATAGCGGGCTTTTAGTTCTTCGCTTTCCAGCAGTTGCCCGGTGCGCAAATCGGCTTCCAGCACGTCGCCGGACTTCAATTTCCAGCGGCGCAGGATGTGGGCGTTTTCCTCAAACAGCACCCCCGCCTCGGAGGAGAGGATCAGCCGCTTATCGTCGGTCAGGGCGCAGCGCAGGGGGCGCAGACCGTTGCGGTCCAGAGAGGCACACACCGTGTCCCCATCGGAATAGAGGATGGCTGCCGGGCCGTCCCAGGGCTCCATCATGGTGGCATAGTAGCGGTACAGGTCCCGCCAGGGAGAAAAGTGCTTAAGCCCCTGCCAGGGCTCCGGCAGCAGGATCATCCCCGCCAGGGAAAGCGGGAAGCCATTCATGTGCAGAAATTCCAGGGTATTGTCCAGCATCTGGCTGTCGCTGCCACCGTCCATGACAACCGGCAGCACCCGGCGCATTTCATCACCCAAGACAGAAGAACGCATGGTTTCTTCCCGGGCTTTCATCCGGTCATGATTGCCCCGGATGGTGTTGATTTCGCCGTTGTGCAGCAGCATCCGCTGAGGATGGGCCCTGCTCCAGGAAGGGAAGGTGTTGGTGGAAAAACGGGAATGCACCAGGGCCATTGGAGAGGTATAGCGCACGTCCTGGAGATCGTCGTAGAAGGAGCGCAATTGACTGACCAGCATCATGCCCTTATACACGATGGTTTTACTGGACAGGGAGCAGATGTAGGTATCCGTATCCTGCTTTTCAAATACCCGGCGCAAAATATAGAGCCGCCGGTCAAAATCCGCACCGGCGGCGATGGAAACAGGACGACTCAAAAAGCACTGCCGGATGCGGGGCATGGTGCGGCGGGCTCCTGCGCCCAATTGAGCCGGATGGCAGGGCACGTTCCGCCAGCCAAGAACCGTCAGCCCTTCGGATGAAGCAAGCTGCTCAAAAATGCGGCGGATGTTCTCCGCGCCCACCTCGTCCTCCGGCAGGAAAAACATGCCCACGCCGTATTCTCCGGGCCGGCCTAAAGCGATTCCCTCCTCCTGGGCCCAGGCGGAAAACAGGGCATGGGGCAGATTGGTCATGATGCCCACGCCGTCGCCGGTGGTGCCCAGGGCGTCGCTGCCCGCCCGATGGGCCAGGCGCTCCACGATGGACAGCGCCTGATCCACGGTGCGGTGCGTGCTTTTGCCGCTCAGATCCACGATGGCCCCCACGCCGCAGCTTTCGTGCTCCAATTCTTCTTGATACAGCGGATACTGTTTGTCCTTCATTGGTCCGTCTCCCTTGACGCGCGTAATATTTGCGCCGCGTAATCGGCCATTTTGATGCCATGGTTCATGGCGTACTGCTGCAGAGCCCGATGGGCTTCCGGCTCGGTGATGCCGTGCTGCTTCATGAGAAGCTGCTTGGCCTGGTCTACAGTTTCTTTTTCCGTTCCTGCCCGCTTGGGCAAGCGCATCTGGTGCAGTTGGCTCAGCATCTGCACCGCCCCGATCAGCGCTTGGGAGGACAGCGGCAGGGGCAAGCGGAAAATCTCCGGCGTTTCGCAGCTTTCCAGCACCATGGGCTTGGCGATCAATAGGATTTGGATTCTGTCCCCATAATCCCAATGCAGCTCATCCGGCTTGCAATCCGGCAGCACGCCCATCAGCACCACGATGCCGTCCTCGCATTCATTGATGGTGCGCCTCAATTCGCTGCCCGAGGCGCAGCAGCGAAATACGGTAAACCCGGAGGAAACCAGCAGCTGGGACAGCTTTTCCCGGCTTTCTTCTGCAGCGCTGGCGATCACGATCCTGGCCACTTCTGGTTCCCTCCTTCCGCACTCTTTCGGTTTAAAGACTCAGTACATCACGATATACCGCTCGATTTCCCACTTGCTCACGTGGGTGCGATAAGCGTCCCATTCCTTTTCCTTGCCTTCCACGTACTGGGAAAGCACGTGATCGCCCAGGCAGGAGCAAATCACATCGTCCTCTTTCAGGCAGTCGATGGCTTCCCGCAGCGTGCCGGGCAGGGACTTGATGCCCTTTGCCTCCCGGGTGGCTCCATCCATAGCAAAGATGTTTTCGGTGATTTCGTCCGGGGGCGTCAGGCTTTTTTCAATACCATCCAGGCCCGCGGCCAGGCACACCGCCATGTTCAGGTAGGGGTTGCAGCTGGGATCGGGGCAGCGCAGCTCGACCCTCGTTCCCATGCCCCGGCTGGCGGGAATGCGGATCAGGGCGCTGCGGTTGCTGGCGCTCCAGGCCAGGTAGCAGGGGGCTTCGTAGCCGGGTACCAGGCGCTTGTAGCTGTTCACCAGCGGGTTGGTCACCGCCGCCATGCCCCGCACGTGGGCAAGGATGCCGGCGATGAAGGCGTAGGCTTCCTTGGAAAGGCCCCGCCTGTCGCTGGGGTCGGCGAATACGTTCTTGCCGTCCTTGAACAGGCTCATGTTGGTGTGCATGCCGCTGCCGTTGATGCCGAACACCGGCTTGGGCATAAAGGTGGCGTGCAGGCCGTTCTTCTGGGCCAGGGTCTTGACGGCCAGCTTGAAGGTCATGATGTTATCGGCGGCGGTGAGGGCATCGGTGTATTTGAAGTCGATCTCGTGCTGGCCCGCGGCCACCTCGTGGTGGCTGGCTTCGATTTCAAAGCCCATCTGCTCCAGCGTCATGCAGATTTCCCGGCGTGTGCTTTCCCCGTGATCCAGGGGGCCCAGGTCAAAGTAGCCCGCTTCGTCGCCGGTGGTGGTGGTAGGGCGGCCCTGATCGTCGGTCTGGAAAAGGAAAAACTCCATCTCCGGGCCCACGTTGAAGGCATACCCCATATCGGCGGCTTTTTTCAGCATCTTCTTGAGCACGCCACGGGGATCGCCGGCAAAGGGCGTGCCGTCCGGGTTGTATACGTCGCAGATCAGCCGGGCCACCTTCCCGTGCTGGGGCCGCCATGGCAGGATGGCGAAGGTATCCAGATCGGGCCGCAGGTACTGGTCGCTTTCGTTGATGCGCACAAAACCCTCGATGCTGCTGCCGTCGATCATGATCTGGTCGTTCACGGCCTTTTCGATCTGGCTGGCGGTGATGGCCACGTTTTTCAGCTGGCCGAAAATATCGGTGAACTGCATCCGGATGAATTCCACATCATCTTCCCGCACCATGCGGATGATGTCTTCCTTGCTGTACTTGCTCATGAAAAGGCCTCCTTCACAAAATAAAAAGGGACAAGGGAACCGATCAACTCGGCTCCCTTGCCTTGTTGCGCACATTGTACTGCCTGTTTTTTCCAAAGTCAAGAGGGCGGATTGTATTCCTGCTGTATTTCGTGCGCCGCTGTTTTTTGGCTGTATTCCGTCTTGACAAAGCCCTTTTCCCGGTGCTACAATGCCCGCAAATTTCACAGATCAAAGCGTTGCGGAAGCAAAGTACCCTGGTGTCCGGGCATCCAAGAGAGCGGTTGCAGGATGGGAATACCGTATGACGGCCCAGAGGAAGAACCCTTCCAAGCCCAAGCTGAAAGCCGATCAGGCAAGTAGGGGCGGCGGGATGGACGGCCCGTTACAGCCGTCAGGGCTTGGCGGAAGCAAAGGGGCTTCCAAGAGCCTGGCAAAGAAGCAAATCAGGTGGCACCACGGAGCGGCGGCCTTCGTCCTGAAATATCAGAACGATAGCCGACCACAAACGGAGGTGCCATTTATGTGTTCCATTTTCGGCGTGACCAGCAAAGAAATCCCGGAAGAAACCCTGAAAGCCTGCTTTGACCGCACGATCTCAAGAGGCCCGGACATGAGCCGCTTTGAGGAAATCCCCGTGGGGTACCTGGGCTTCCACCGCCTGGCCATCATGGGCCTGGACGAGCGGGGCATGCAGCCTTTTCATCTGAATGGGGACGCCGTGGTGTGCAATGGAGAATTGTACGGCTTCCGGCCCCTCAGGAATCGGCTGCTTTCCAAGTACGAATTGCAAAGCCAGTCCGACTGCGAGATCCTGCTTCCCCTGTATCATGAATACGGCGTGGAGATGTTCAAGACCCTGGACGCGGAATTCGCCCTGATCCTGTGGGATGATGCCCAGCAAAAGCTGATCGCCGCCCGGGACCCCATCGGCATCCGGCCCCTGTATTACGGCAGGCTGCCTGACGGGGCATGGGCCTTCGCCAGCGAGCCCAAGAACCTGATGGGGCTGTGTGATCAGATTCTTCCCTTCCCGCCGGGGCATTACTGGCTGGACGGGCAGTTCATCCAATACGCCGACCCGGCCTACGTGGGGTATTTTACCATGAAAACAGAGGAGGAAGTTTGCGCAAAACTCCGCCGCCTGCTTATGGACGGGGTGGAAAAACGCCTGGATGCCGACGCCCCGGTGGGCTTCCTGCTCTCCGGCGGACTGGATTCCTCCCTTGTCTGTGCCATTGCCCAGAAGATGCTGAAAAAACCCATCCGCACCTTCGCCATCGGCATGGACGTGGATGCCATCGACCTGAAATATGCCCGGATTGTCGCCGATTACATTGGCAGCGACCACACGGAAGTCATCATTTCCGAAAAGGATGTGCTTGACGCCCTGCCCACGGTGGTGGAACTGCTGGGCACCTGGGACATCACCACCATCCGGGCTTCCATCGGCATGTACCTGGTGTGCAAATGGATTCACGCGCATACGGATGTGCGGGTGCTGCTGACGGGCGAAATATCCGACGAGCTGTTCGGCTACAAGTACACCGACTTCGCGCCCTCCGCCGCCGCCTTCCAGGAGGAAGCGGAAAAGCGTATCCGGGAACTGCACGTGTATGACGTGCTCCGGGCGGACCGCTGCATTTCCGTCAACAGCCTGGAAGCCCGGGTGCCCTTCGGCGACCTGAAATTCGTCCGCTACGCCATGAGCATCGACCCGGAGTTAAAAATGAACACCCACAGCATGGGCAGGGTGAGCAGTTTTTTCAGCTCATACCGCAGAAGGTTCATGACCTGTTCCCTCCTGCTCGCCGTACACATAGAGGAACACGTCCTCCAAATTGGGTGTCACGGGCGTACCGCCTCCCGGCATTGTCTCACAGGCGATACGAAGCACCGTCCCACGCTCTGACTGACGCTCGCTGAGAAACTGATAGGGTACGTTGAGCGCTGTGCCGGAGGGAACTTCAAACACCTTGCCCCGGAGTGCGCCGCAGACCTCCTGGGGCGTTTTGCAGCAGTACAGCCTGTGGTCTCGGAGCATGACGATCTTGCTGGCAATCGTCTCAATGTCCGAGACGATGTGGGTGGAGAGAATGACGATGCGGTCTTGGGAGAGGCTGTGGATCAGGTTGCGGAAACGCACCCGCTCACAGGGATCCAGCCCTGCTGTCGGCTCGTCCAGAATCAGGATTTGAGGGTCATTCAGCATGGCGGCGGCAATGCCTGCCCGCTGGAGCATACCGCCGGAGAATTTCTTCATCTTCTTGTCTGCTGCATCTCTAAGCCCCACCGTCTCCAGCAGCAATTCGATCCGGCGCTCCGCCTCCTTGGGGTCCAGTCCCTTCAAGGCGGAGAGATAGCTCAGAAACTGTCTGGGGGAGTTGTCCCGGTAGTAGCCGAACTGCTGGGGCAGATAACCCAGCACCGCCCGATAGCTGGCACCCAGGGCAAAAATGTCCGTGCCTTTCCACCGAATTTCACCCTCCGTTGGGAGGAGCAGGGTGGTCAGCATCTTAATCAGCGTGGTCTTACCCGCCCCGTTGGGGGCAAGCAGACCGTAGACGCCACTCTCGAAGTCTAACGTGATAACTTCCAGCACCAAATCTTTGCCAAATTTTTTGGTCACATGGTCAACTGACAGCATAGGAAACGCCTCCTTCATGATTTGCGGATAGATAGTGCTCCAACTGGGCGAAAAAGAGCAGAACCGACAATCCGGCAACGACCATTGCCACTGCCGCAGGGATTCTTAGCAGCCATTCCAGCAGATCGACTCGCAGGACGAGCGGTGCGACACAGAGTCCGCACCACACCGCCGGAACGCTCCACTGGCTTTTGCTGTGGGCAAAAACCAGCAGCGTCGCCGTGCCGTACAGAAACAACGCCGACAGGGAGATACCCAGCATTTGCAGGAATGAGAGGACCGTCCCCGTCTGTCGGAGGCAGAGCACAAAGAGCACGTCCAACAGCGCACTCCCTCCGCCGAAGAACACCATTCTCAGGGCGGTCAGCTCTTTCAGGGTGTAGCAGCAGGTCAATTTTAGCTCGTACAGCCCCACCTGTCGCTCCTTCCACACCGTCAGACCGTGGAGCAGTCCGTAGACGGCGGGGGAAATCAGCAGCAGACCGAGGGGCAGCAGTTGGGTCTGCACCGCCGAAGGAATCACAAATAGAATGACAAGCGTAAGCCCGCCCAGCAGCGCCAGAAAGATGCAGTCCCATGTGCCCCAGAACAGGTTTCTCAGCCCAATCGTGTGAATCAGGTGGGAAATGACCCTGTGCAGAGGCTCTTTTTGAGGCATTCCCTCATCCAGAATGAACTGGATGGAACGGCGCTTTTCCGCTTCACTCGGCATCTGAATATGCATGTCCAAACTCCTTTCTGATGTTCTGACAGAGGCGGTGATATTTCGTCTTCACGGTTGCCTCCGGCATATCAAGGGCGTCCCCGATTTCCCGGAAGGACAAGCCCTGATAAAGTCTCATGCGAAAAATGCGCTCCACCGTCCCATCCTGACGGGAGGCGTAGAGATCAATTTGCTCCAACAGCAGACGGTGCTCCGACTGTCTCAGGTAGTCCATCTCGTCCGGCATGTCGATGTCGTCAATGTCAACCAGATTCAGCCGCCGCCTGCGCCGTTCGTCGATGATCTTGTTTGTGGCGATCCGGTAGAGCCAAGTCCGAAAGGCTGCCTTTTCCGGTCGGTAGCTTTTGATAGAGCGCAGGACGGAGAGAAAAATCTCCTGGGTCAGGTCAAGGGCATCCTCTTTGTTTCCGGTCTGCCGGTACGCATAGACGTAGATCTCATCGTAATATGCCTGAATCAGCCGCTCGGCGTCCTTTCTGCTGTTTCGGCGCTGTATGCGCAAAATCCATCTCTGCTCCTGCTCCACTCCGTCACCGCCCTTCGTCCTTCGTAGATATATTCGCAGATGAGGCTGCGTTCGTTTCAGGATTTCAAAAGTTTTCAGTCATAGGATAGCGTATCTCGGTGGGAACTGCAAGAAGGAGCCAATGACCAAGATTCTCCTGTCTGCTGCTTTATGCCAAATGCTTTTCCAATACTTCCAAATTTGGATACGCTGTATTGCAACACCAAT
This sequence comes from uncultured Eubacteriales bacterium, assembly GCA_902764185.1. Classification (GTDB taxonomy): domain Bacteria; phylum Bacillota; class Clostridia; order Christensenellales; family Aristaeellaceae; genus SFMI01. Next base: position 10,327 of record CACWUV010000005.1, on the reverse strand, counting down.
TTTCTTTTGATATACTGACCTCAATCAGCAGACGCCTGATTTGAAATGAACGGAAACCGACAACTTCATACCCCTCTGCCTCACAGAGATCGTATGAAGCCCCTCCGTTTATTTCAAATCACGCGTCTGTTTTTTGGAAACCGAAATCACTCCCGGCGAAAGCCGGGAAGAAATGAACGGAAACTGCGAAGGGCAAGGTTCGTACCGTGTCACACTTTCCCGCTTTGCGTGAAAGGTTCGTCGGTACACTTGTTGGGGCTTCCGCTGCCCCAAACCCTCGGAGTAATTTTCTTTCAGAAAATGCTGCATAGCAGCTACAAATCAAATCCGCAAGGAGGAATTCAATGTCAAAAAAGTACCAAGACCGTGACGAAACCAACCGTTCCCACTTCGTCAACGTCCGTTTATCGGACGGTGAATGGGAGCAACTCAACATCATCTGTGAGCTGCTCGACGAGAACCGCTCCAAGTACATTCGCAGGAGAATTTTCACCGGGAGAATTCCCCGTCCTGTATTCCAGTACGCACTGGACGAAACCACCAGCAAGGCTGTCACCGGGCAGCTTGGGAAGATCGGTTCAAACCTGAATCAAATTGCCCGTAAGCTGAACTCTGGCGAACGAGCAGACAATCAAATGACGGACGCAATCGGTAACTGCCTCAGCGACATCAGCATGGCACTGAGGAGCCTCAGAAGCATGGAGGATTACCGTGGCGATCTTGAAGCACCTTTCCAGCCATAACCGATTCTAGTGATATGAATTTATCTTGTACAGCCAATAATCTGCTTTCGGCAACATCGATTGATAAACTCTGCACACTGCTATCAGATTCACTTTGTGACGAAAGAGGTGATAACACAGACGACAGATTAAAGCTGTCACGATTCACCAACGAGTTAAAGGAAAAAATAAAATCACTAGACAATCTTGAAAAGCTAACGATAACTAGAAAGCTGTCGGCTTGGGGCGAGGGCGCAAACCGTTTCTTCGATCTTGAATTTGGATCTTCGCTGGAAGATACTGAATTCTGGGCTTTAATTGAGGAAGCAGCCTCAGCGGACGATAATTCAGAAAAAAGGGCAAGTGCACTAAAACGTCTAGAAAGCGGAGACTATAAACCGTTTTGTATTGATGGACATACGTCCCACGAGTTCCCTGAGAACTTCTTGAAGGCAAATCCAAAGCTATACATCGACCTATCAAGCCTTTCAGACGATTTGGGAGAAGCGGTTGATATGGTGTATGATGGTCTTGTGTTTAGCGAAGTTGAAGACGGTGAGGAAATTGTCTCAATTGATTTTCACAATAAAAAGTTTTCAAGTAATGCCGTATACCATCTCCGGCCGTCGGACTATTTAGATGATATTTGAGCATTAGAGAATTGGCTTGAAAGGATGTTGTGCTTTGACATTAAGATAGCGCCATTCTTTATAAACATCACAGGCAATTTAGCTGCTCCGGCGATTTTTTGCCGGAGCAGTATGGTAGTTGTGAAAGCGATGAGGAGGAATATATGCAGAAGAACATGGAAAAGTACGAAATCTACAAATCCATGCACGAGAGCCTTGCAAAAGCCATGCGCGCGGGATATTATTATCAGGCAATCTTTATTGAATATGCGATACTGGAAGATCGCCTTCGCGCTATACTCCGCTATGCTGGGGTTCCGTATATCAACAAAAATGGTCACGAGGATAAGATTTCCCGAAAGCTTGACAAACTCAGAGATAGGCCGGAGTTTGCAAACAAATTTGTCCGTGACCGCATCCCTGCGAAAATGGTTGATGATATCAAAGAATGGACAGAAGCAAGAAATGATTTGATTCATAATCTTGCCAATATCCCCTATGACGATGAAAGTGTTAAAGCGGTAGCGGAAAAAGGAAAGCAAATCCTGGATGTATTCAAAAACAAATCTGCCAGCGTGATCAATCATTTCAATAGGCTGTCTGGAAAATAAATGCTTAAATTGTTGAGGAAACAAGCCATGAGATTTATCCATTTGTCCGATCTCCACCTCGGGAAAATGCTGCACGGCGTTTCCCTTCTGGAAAAAGGCGACCAGCCTGATTGGGTCAAAAAGTTCCTGACTATCGTCGCAGAGAAGCAGCCCGACGCCGTGGTGATCGCCGGCGACGTCTACGACCGCAGTATGCCCTCCGGAGCGGCGATGCAGCTTTTGAGCCACATGGTCACGGAGCTGGCGAGCCGGAATGTTCCGGTGCTGATCACAGCAGGCAACCACGATTCCGGGGAGCGGCTTTCCTGCTTCAAGGACATCCTGTCGCGTCAAAACGTATACATATCCGGTGAACTGCAGCGGGAGCTGACCCATGTTACACTTCATGACGAGCATGGCCCAGTGACGTTCTGGCTGCTGCCGTATGTATTCCCTGCTGCGGTTGCGCAGATTTTGGGCGACGATACGATCCGCGACTACGATACCGCCGTGCGTCGCTTGCTTGCGGAACAGAACGTTGATTTCTCTGTGCGAAATGTGATCGTTGCGCATCAGAATGTGACAAAGGGTGGCATCGAGGGCATTCGCGGCGGCTCTGAGTCCATGGTCGGCGGCGTCGGGCAGGTGGATTACACTGCGTTCGACGGTTTTGACTATGCTGCGCTTGGGCACATCCACGCTGCGTATGCCGTGGGGCGAGAGTCTGTGCGCTATGCAGGCTCGCCAATGTGCTATCATTTCGATGAGTTGCGTCAGCCGAAGAAAGGAGCGCTGCTGATTGAGCTTGGTGCAAAGGGAGTAGAGCCTGCCATCGAAACGATGACGATCCAGCCGCTGCATCCAATGTGCGAATTGCGCGGGGCGTATGATGAATTGCGCGTGAAAGCATCCGCAGTTGAGAACGGCGCATATGTGAAGATCGTTCTGACCGACCGACCGATGACGCCGGAAATCAGTGCATATTTTCAGGCGTTGTTTGAGTCGCGCGGGAGCATCCTGATGGAGCGCATGAGCGAATACAGACGGTTTGTCGACGTAAAGGACGCCCCTGAGTCAAAGGATTTGCGGGACAAGCCCGTGGAAGAACTCTTCACTGAGTTTTACGGGGAACGCAACGGCGGCGAATTGCCAGACGAAGGCGAAATCGCGCTGATGCATTTTGCGGCGGAGCTGCTGCGCAATAGCGAGGCAGGAACAGATGGCAAATATGTCGATCCGGAGCTGTCTAACCAAGTGCTCGCATTTCTGGCAAAGGAGGGGAACTGAACATGAGGCCTGTATCCTTGACCATGAAGGCGTTTGGCTCCTTTGCCAAGGAAACAAAAGTACCCTTTGAGGACTTCCAAAGCGGTCTGTATCTTGTGGTGGGCGAAACTGGCGCTGGGAAGACGACGATTTTTGACGCTATTGTCTTTGCGCTCTTTGGCGCCGCCAGTGGAAGCAACCGGAAACCGGATATGATGCACTCCGATTATGTGGATAAATCGGAGGATACCCAGGTCAAGCTGGTGTTTGACCACGGCGGCAAACGGTATACAGTCACAAGAACGATTCACTTCCGCAAAAAGCGCGGAACGGAAGATGAATACAATGACGGTACTCTGTCGGCGGATCTGGTTCTGCCGGAGGGGTCGCCTGTCAGCGGACACGCAGCCGTCACAAAGCGGTGTGAAGAGTTGTTGGGTTTGAATGCCGACCAGTTCCGAAAGATCATTATGCTGGCGCAGGGCGAGTTCCGAGAGTTTCTCGCCGCAGATTCTGCCAAGAAGAGCGATATTCTTGGAAAACTGTTTGACAGCTCGGAATATGTGAGGTATCAGAATCTGCTGGGCAGCGCAAGATCGGCATTGGACGCAAAGCGCAGGCAGTATCGGGAGTCGGTGGACACCATCATGCGCACGACCTTCCAACCGCCTGAGATCGAGGAATACGATGCCTTTGCGTATAACGCCAACAATCCGCAGCTGATTGACAATCTCGATCGTCTCATTGAGCGCGATCAGGTGAAAGCGGCGGAGCTGTCTGAGAAGAAAGCGTCTGCACAAAAGTCTGTCGACGAAATCAACATGCGTAAGGGCGCAGCGGAGGGCAATAATCAAAAACTTGACGAACTTTTTGCCGCGCGGGAGCATGAGGAAAAACTGGATGAGCAGCGCGACGAAATGGAGCGTCTTGACCAGCAGTACACACAGGCGGAAAAGGCGCTTCACAAGGTCTGTCCTGCACGGGACAAATATCATACTGCGTTAGAAACCCTCAAAAAAGCAAAGTCGGACATCGCGGCACTCCGCACGAAAGAAGCGGAATTGCAGGACGACTACAACAAGGCTGAGGCAGATGTGGAGTCCGACGCGAATGCCAGAGCGCGGGTCGGTGAGATCGACGCCGAGCACCGTATCATCGAAGAGAGTCTGCCTCGGTACGACAAGCTTTCGGAGAAGCAGTCCGAGTTGGAGGCGAAAACGAACGCGGTAAAGGAAATCCAAGGCATTTTGCATTCTGCCGAGGAACAGCGCGACGAGAACAAAGCCTCGCTGGATGCCGGGCAAGCCGAGCTTCGTGAATTGGAGACTGCGGAATCGGACGCAGTACGCGCACAGACGGAGTACGAGAAGGCAAAGAAGAATGCCGAAGAACTGAATGGGAAGGACGGTATTAAGACCGGCGTGGATTCCGCCAAGCGGAAAGAAGCACCGCTTGCTGCGGAAGAAGCGGAGCTGTCCAGACTGGCTGCGGCAGCGGCAGAAGCAGAGGAAGATCATCACCGAAAGTATCAGGCGTTTGTCAGTGGGCAAGCTGGCCTGCTGGCTGTAGAGCTGGAAAGGGAACTGGAGCGAAACGGGAGCGCATTCTGCCCTGTTTGTCACACCGAGCACCGCGCAGGCACCGCGCACGACTTCGCACAGTACGCAGAAGGAACGCCGACACAGGCAGAGGTCGACGAGGCGAAGAAACGCTATGACAGCTGTGAAAAAGAGCGAGCCGCTCAACATAGCACCGTGGAACGTAAGAGAGCGGAGCTGGAAAATTATCGGAATACCCTTGTTGCACGAGCAGGAAAACTTCTTCCTGATTGTGTTGGCTGGGAGGTGCTGTCCAGGGATGAATACCTTGATGCAGCAATTGTGCGTTTTGATCAGGTCGAACAGGACGCAAAGGCCTTCTATGACGGCGCTCGCCGAAAGCAGGACAGAAAGGTGGAGCTGAAGGAAAGCTGTGAGCAGCTTGCCGAAAATCTGGAAAAGCTCCTCAAGGAGATCGACAACGCTAAGGCTGCTAAGGGCGAGGCGGAGAAGCAGGCCGTCTCCCTGCAAGCCGAGGTAAACAGCCTGAAAACCAATCTCCCCTTCGGGTCGCGCACGGAGGCGGAAGAAATAGATAGGGCGCTCGACAAAGAGCGCGGTTTGCTTGAAAAGCGAATCAACAGCCACCAAACTGCGCTTGCCGTCGCAAAGGAGGCTATTGACAAGGCACGGGGTGAGCTTGCCGGAAAAGAGCAGGCGCTGCCGGAGCAGGAAGCGGCGGAGTCGACCAGCAAGAGCGACTATGCGGCAGCACTCACCGCGAACGGTTTTCCTGACGAAGATGCGCTTACGGCAGCCCTTGCGCCGATTGGGGATTCTGACGGCGAAGAGTGGCTTGCACAACAGCGAGAGAATCTTAACGCCTATCGGAATGACTGCGCCAACACAGCGGAGCGGATCAAAACGCTGACGGAGCAGACGCGGGATCTGCGCTATACTAACCTTGAGGAGTTGATCAAAGAGCTCGGTGAGGCGGGAGAGCTGCGTGATGCGGCAGATCAGGCGTATTCCAAGCAGGAAAAGCTGCTGGACAATCACAGGAGCGTCCGGGGAAAGGCCGCTGCCTCTTTGGATGAGCTGGCAAAGACCAACTCTGCGTGGAGTCGCTTGGACAAGCTTGCTGACCTTGCCTTGGGTGCTAATGCCGAAGGAGGCAAGCTGAGCTTTGAACGATACGTGATGGGTACGATTTTCAAAGAGGTGCTGGAGATGGCGAACCGCCGTCTGGACATTATGAGCGGCGGTCGCTATTCACTGGTACACAGCCTGAGCGCGAGCAGGGCGAATGCCGCCGCTGGGCTGGAGATTGAAGTGCTTGATGTGGCAACGGGCAAGCAGCGCCCGGCGAATTCCCTTTCCGGCGGAGAGTCCTTCCAAGTTTCGCTGTCCCTCGCCTTGGGCCTTTCTGACGTAGTACAGGGACATGCCGGCGGAATTGGGCTTGACACCATCTTCATCGACGAGGGTTTTGGCGCGCTGGACGGCGGTGCGCTCGACAATGCCATTACGGTATTGAACCAATTGACAGAGGGCAATCGGCTCGTCGGCATTATTTCTCACGTCGACAAGCTGGAGGAAAGCATCCCGCAAAAACTGCGTGTGAGGAAAACGGCACATGGCAGTGAGTTGAGAAGCGAGCTGTCATAGCTCGTAAGATTAAGCGGATAGGCAAGCAGCATTGCCTATCCGCTTTTATACTATAATCTGTAGATTACTTCGCTATAGACCACTTCCTCCGCCCTTGCTCGGATGCCGTTCATGCGGCGTACCCATTCCATTTGATCTGTCGCCTTTAGAGCCTCTGTTACGCCCTCTCGCTTCGCCATTTCTGCGCTCAACTGCGCAAACATACGCTCCGCGCGCTCGTCCGCCTCGACAAGATGAGCGTGGAGCTTGAACGAGTAAAGCAGGTTATCATACAAGGCTCGATGCTCCCGCTTCAGCCAGTGTCCGTGTCGCTGCCCCCAAATTCCGATGGGCGTTTTGCCCTCGTCGGGGAGTTCGAGATCGGGGATGAGATAGTCGCCCTCCCGGTGATAGGTTCCGCCAAGCTGTTCAAATAAAGATTTCATCGTAATGTCCTTTCCGGCCATACGCCGCGGTTTATTATGCGACACGTCTGAAATCTGTTGTTTTCGAAACTTTTGTGGGTTTGATTTTATGTGCGCAATAAATGTAATACCCCGGTATGAAAACGTGGGCGTTTATGCGAGCATCACGGATCGCTGCTGCGATGGCGGCACTATCGTCAATTACAGGGTGCCCAAGACCGGAGATAACGCGAACCTGATGCTGTGGCTGGGCTGCGCGCTGGCAGGATTGGCCCTGATTTCAGCCTCTGTTTATGCCGGAAAGCGGAAAAAGGCCCACAGCAAATAATCCCATTTTCGGCAGGACATATCAGAGAAAACGCTGACATGCCCTACTCTTTAGGAGATACACGATGCAAAAATGGCAGCTAAGGCAAAACAAGCCGCGCAGACACAGGAAGAAGAGCCGTCTCCAGCATTTCCGTTGGGGACGGCTGCTTGCGGTGCTGCTGGGTGCGGTGCTGCTGCTGTTTGGCGTGATTAGCCTGATCTGGTACGGCAGGGATTGGATAGGTACCCGGAATACATCAAAAGAATTGCAAACCGTTTACTATGACGCGCCAACAGATGAACCCACCTTGACGACAGAAGCACCCTCCTCAACGCCTGCACCAAAGGAAACGGCAGTGCCCACGGTATCACCTGTTCCGACATCTTCTCCCGCTCCCAGACTGGAAGCGATGGCCTATCCCAACAATCCCAAGCTGACCATCAGCAGCCGCTTCAAAGCCCTACTGCGGGAAAGCAAGTATATCATGGGATGGCTGAACATGGGCAAGCTGGTAGATGAGCCGGTGATGCAGCGGGACGATGCATTCTATCTGACCCATGACGCCAAGGGAAAGGAGAATGTGAACGGAGCCATCTTCCTTGACGCCTCCATAGGCATCAAAACTCGGCCATACACCTATATTCTGTATGGACACAACATGAAAACCGGAGCCATGTTCGGCAGTCTGCGGAACTATGAAAACCGAAACTTTTATCACGCCGATCCTTTTATTACCTTTGATACCATGTACGAGGATGGGCGTTATGTTATCTTTGCCGTAGGCAGCATCAGCACCGAGGAATACGGAAGGCATTATGTGGATTTCCACGATCTCAAATCCACTGACCGGGAAAAGCGTCAGAAGGCCATCGACGCCCTGATTTCCGCCTCCGTGTTTACCTGCCCTCTCGACGTGCAGGCAGACGATCAAATTCTCCTGCTGGTCACCTGCACGGAAAAGGATCAAGACAGGCGGGTGGTTGCTGCCCGGCGAGTGCGGGATGGGGAGGATGAAGCCACTCTTAAGAAAACCGTTGAAAGAAGCCGAAAACGCTAAAGAACAAGAGAAAGCCTGTAATTCTGGTGCAAATCAGGATTGCAGGTTTATTTTTTTGCCTAAATGTCATTTTACCCCTTGACAAATTAGCTCTCAAAAACTCGGCAAGGATGTGCCATAATTCATGGTGACGAGTTCAGTTGCCTTGAATAACGGATGGACAGGGACACGATCAACTGGATTCGTACAAAATCGAATACAGGAGGTCGATATGGAAGAATTAAGAAAACGTATCCATGATGACAGCAACGGTCTGGACTATATTCTTGTCGGCGATTACTACATACCAGACCTGAAGCTGCCGGAGGAAAGCCGCCCCATCGGGCGGTGGGGCCGGATGCACAAGTCATATCTGCAAGAACACCGCCCCGGCCAGTACAATGAACTGCTTCTGTCGGGAAAACTCTGGACGTATCTTGCCGATCTGAACCAGCAGGCCGCTGACCGGCTGGCGTGTATCATCTCGCAGATGCAGGCGGCAGAAGGTGTTACCGAGGAACTGAAAGCCCGTGACCAGCTTGCCTGGGTCGGAGCCATGAACAGCATCCGCAGCCGGGCGGAGGAAATCATCCAGTCTGAGATGATTTATGTTTAAGGAGGTGCCTGTCTATGAGATACCGTATCGAATACGCTGATGGACGCTGCTGTAACTTTGCCAATGGCAGAGCTGACCTGCTGGAATGGCTGAAACTGCTGAAAGAGGAAGAAATCGCTGACATCCGCAAAGTGTATAAAAGCGGTGTGTCGGATTCCGTCCTGGAAACATACCGGAATTATATCCGTCCAGCATAAGGAGGACGCTTATGGGTACAGATATTGAAAAACTGGTTGATTTGATGATTCAGGAGAGGATGCAGAGCCAGTTTGCTAAGTGGCGGGAGGCAGAAACCGGCAAGGAGAAGAAAGCTGACTACCTTCGACTGGAAACCGAGTATCAAAAAGCGGTCAGCGCATTATCCGAGGAACAGAAGGACGCTGTAAAGAATTATTGCGATTCCATTTTCGATTCCGGCGCAGAAAGCGAATGCTTCTTTTACCGGCTGGGCCTTAAAGATGGCATCCGGCTCTGGAAGTTTATGAAAAAGCTGATGAAAACGGTCAGCTAACAGATGTACAACAGCATATTTTATTCCGCCCGCAAACGGGTCGAAAGCCGTCCAACGGTACAGGTTGGGCGGCTTTTTTGTTACCTGCGTTTCTTGCGTTTGGGCGCATAGTACGGCTGCGGCTTGACCTTCCCCCTCATGTTGTTGGGATTTTTGAGCATCTTGGACAGGCTCAATATCCGCAGGAACGCCGAGAAGTCCTCCGAGGAAATCTTCTCAAAGGGTATCTGCATCCTGTCACAAAATTCATGGATTACCATTTCCTCCTGGCTGCCCTGTTCGAGTGCCTGCTCAAACTTTTCCTTCACATCATCCAGCGTGGGCTGTGGGTCGGCGGTGGTCTTGTCCTTCAGGTGAGCTTCCCGTATATCTTGGACGATGCTGTCCAGATCATCGTGTATGACGTGGCTGTAAAAATCGCTTTCCTGCACCTGCCCCAGTTCCAGCGTCCGCATATAGAGGTCATCTTCTCCGGGCGCATACTTGCTGAGGACAGTCTGCCGGGTGGCTTCCATTACCAGATTCATCTGCTCCACCCGCATATTGGCAATCTGGTCGATACAGATTTCCATATCTATCATCAGCCGCTGGAAGTTCGGATGGGCAGCCAGTTCGCAGAGAAGCCGGTTGTTGATTTGCCCGCTTCGCAAGAGGTCAATCATTTCATCGGTCAGATGGAGGGACTGCACATCGGCGTTGGGAACCTCTCTGTTTTCCGTCAGCCCCATCAGATAGTCGGTGGACACGCCGTAAAAGTCCGCCAGCGTTGCAATCGCAAACGGGCTGATGTCCTTGTAGTCATCGGTTTCGTATTTTCCCAGCGCGGATTTAGACAGGCCGGTCTGCTCCGCCAGTTGTTCCAGCGTCAGGTGCTTGTCCACCACCCGCAGATCTTTAAGACGCTCCGGGATTGATAGCTTTGTGTACATCCAAAGCCCCCTCTCTCGTTATCGTTTTTTCAGTGATTACACCCATTATAGCACGATTCCATAAGCGTGGAAATATGCGGATTTCGAGCGTTTTTCCGACGTTTTGGA
>CACWUV010000004.1 GCA_902764185.1 uncultured Eubacteriales bacterium | reverse complement strand
CATTTCGACCGCTTTTATTTTCTGAATTACGTGCTGGGCGTGGTGTCTTTTCTGGGATATTACGCGGTGATTGACCAGACAGTGCGGCTGTGCTTCGGGGAGGGGCTGGAGGTATCCGGAACCGTTTCCTTCATCATCACGCTGGATGGGTTTATCAAGTTCATGAGAAGGACGGCGCTTCTTTTCCGGGATGCGTCCGGAACCTTCTATTATGACAGGTGGAAACCGATCGCGGAAGGAATTGTGAACCTGGGGCTCTCGCTGCTCTTTGTGCAGGTTTTTCCGGAGGAATACCGGGTGGCGGGGGTCATTGCGGCGACGATCATCACCAGCCTGCTGATCTGCCACATCGTGGATCCCTATGTGGTTTACAGGCATTTGTTCCACCGGCCTGCGAAGGAATACTGGCTGCGGAATTATGCTTATATAGGGCTTTTTGTGATCGCGTTGGTTTCGCTGACCTATCTGAAAACGGATCGGCTGAATGTCAACGGACTGATTTCCCTCGGCGTATCCGCCGCTGTGCTGGGGCTGACCGCTGCCGCTGACAGAGCGTTTGTCAGGAGACAGGTGACATGATTGGTAAATTTTGACAAACAGCACTCAATATAGCGGACGGAATGCCATGCGAAGCCCGCTTCGGCAAAGAGCAGGAGTATATTTATGCGAAACAAGGAAAAAGACGCGGCTCAGATGGCCATCAAGCGGAATCATTTTCTGGAGAAAGCCTACGAGCTGTTTACGAAGAAAAATATAGAATCCGTGTCCATGACCGAGGTTGCCAGAGAAAGCGGCTATGGCACGATGACGCTTTATCGCTATTTCAACACGAAGCCGGAGCTTGTGGTCGCCGTGGCCACATGGATATGGCGGCAGGCCCTTAAGCAAAACCAGGAGCGCAGGCCGAGCAGAAATTTTGAAAGGATGACCGCGGCGCAGATCTTTGAATTCTATCTGGACTCTTTCATCGAGCTGTACCGGAACCACAGGGAGCTGCTCCGTTTTAATCAGTTTTTTAATATCTACATCCAGTCCGAGCGCATCGATCCAGAGGTGATGAAGCCGTATAGAGCCATGATTGAAGGGATGAAGCCGGAGTTTCATGTGTTATATGTCAGGGCGGAACAGGATCACACCATCCGGACGGATGAGCCGGAAGAGGAAATGTTCATTACCACATTGCACTTGATGCTGGCGGCAGTGACAAGGTATGCGATCGGACTTGTGTATATCCCGGAGGATGGATTTGACGCGGAAAAAGAATTGGAGAAGCTGAAAGAAGCGCTTCTCCTGAGATATAAGACAGTATGAAAATGTTTTTTGAAAGATGCACAACAGGGGAATAAGGCCGCCCTTTTTGAACTTTATAGAATGTTCCTTCTGACGCATGATGCTTCCGTGCAGCCGGAGGCGTATGCGTCATATTATCAAGAGGACGAAGAAAAGACAGCAAGTATTTTAAGGACGACAGCAGCTATTATTGCGGAACCCCGGCCGAGGGTTTCCTTATTCCGGCACCTTGGTGGAATACAGCAGCCCCAGATCCCATAGCATGCTGCTGGACAGGTATTTGTCGCGGATGTCGCGGCTGCCGATGAAGGCGTTTTCGGTATCTTCGCGGCTGATGCTGATGTCGGCGGGGGTCATGGGCATGCCGAGGCTGCGCATCATGGCGGCGATGGTTTCGGTTTCGGGCAGCTCCTCGGCGATGAAGCGCTGGATCTCGTCCCAGCCGTTCATGATGTTGTCCAGCCGCACGGCGTGGCGGGCCTTGTCGTTCTTGTGGAACACGGTGTGCTCCTGGTGGATGACGGTCTCGGCGGCCTTGCCGAAGATGCGGCGGATCATGGCCTCCCATTCCTCGTTGGAGAAATTGTTGATGAAGTCCTCCGCCACCTGGCGGTCGGGGGTCAGCTTGCGGATTTCATCGTAGAGCTTGAGCACGATCAGCGTGCCCACGCCCACCTGGATGCCGTGCAGCTCGTAGGGGGTGCCCCGGTCCAGGGCCATCATTTCCCACAGGTGGCTGAAATAGTGCTCCAGGCCGCTGGCGGGACGGCTGATGCCGGCGTAGCTCATGGCGATGCCGCTGAGCACCAGGCCCTCCACCGTGGCGCGCACGGCCTTTTCCTCCCGGTTCTTGAGGCCCGGGGAGCTCTCCACGATGCGGCGCAGGCTTTCCCGCATGAGGCCCGCGATGTTTTCGCAGTAGTATTCGCCGGTGACCAGGTTGCTGATGCGCCACTCGCACAGGGCGATGTACTTGGCCAGCATATCCCCAAAGCCCGCCCACAGCATGCGCATGGGGGCGTTGCGCATGATCTCGGTATCGCAGATGATGGCGGCGGGGGCGGCGTTATACAGGCTCACCTTGATGCGCTCGCGGATCATGCTGCTGCTGTTGCTGGCGTAGCCGTCCATGCTGGGCGCGGTGCCGATGATCAGCTGCTTTTTGCCAATGGCGTGGCAGAGCACCTTGCAGCAGTCGTTGATGACGCCGCTGCCGATGCCCATCACGCAGTCGCAGGTGGGGTCGAAGGCCATGGTCAGGCTGCCCACGGCGTATTCGTCGGGTTCCACGTGGGCCATGGGGAAGCAATAGAGGGTATAGGCAATGCCCGCGGCTTCCAGCACGGGGCGCACGGCGTCCCAGGCGGCGGCGCGGGTGTTCACGTCGCACACGATGAAGGGCTTGGTGCCGCCCACCGCGCGGATGCCCTCGGGAATGCATTTGACCGCGCCGGGCTCGATGCGCAGGAAGTCCATATCCATTTTGTGCACCCGCCCGCAGGCGCAGGCGTGGCCGCCCTTGGCGATCAGCTCATTCAGAGAAGCTTTGGAAAAATCCAGCATGATTTTCGCTCCTTCGTGATAGATTTATATTGATATTTTAGCACTTTTCGGCGCGGTGTCAAGGATGCTGAACCGGGGTTTTGAAAACAGAAATTGGCAAAAGGAGATCAAGATCCTTCGACTCCGCTTCGCTCCGCTCAGGATGACATTGAAAGGTGGATTTTCTCTTGTTTAGTGACTTAAATTGCTGCAAAAGTCGCCAATAAACAAGAGAATAAATACCTCTCGATGTCATCCTGAGCGGAGCGTAGCGGAGTCGAAGGATCTAATAGCAGACTATAACAAATCCCCGTCAAATTTCTGTTTGCGCAACACCATACAAAAAACAGCGTCCGTCCCGTCATGAATATTTCAGAAGCAATTCCTGCATTTTGCCTCTTTTCCGCCGCACAAATTTTGTTTTTTTGCATATTCTGCTGTCGATTTCTTGACGTATCTATAAATAATATGATACAATAGAGCACCGTTTATCCATTCCGGATGCAAAACGGAAAAAAAGAGGAGGAAAAAACAGAATGAAAAAGCTTCTCTCTGTCATGCTGGCGCTGGTCATGGTGTTTTCTGCCGTGTCCGCGCTGGCCGAGGCCTTCACGCCTGCCGCGTCCTATGATCCCGGCGAGCGCACCTTTGACGGCGGCGTCATCACCCTGGTTCCCGCGGCTGGCGGCAGCGCCAACAGCGTGACCAGCGATGTGTATGCCGGTATCGAGGGCAAGGACTACACCGATGAAAAGGTTTATACCTATTATGATTACATCGGCGGTCTGACCTCTCAGTCCAACTGGGACCCCCTGTCCTGGGAGACCAATGATGACGACGCTATCCGCAGCATGCAGATCAGCCCCTTCTATGCCTTCAAGCTGAACAGCGACAAGTCCGGCTACTCCATCGTGCCCGAAATGGCCGCCGAGTATCCCGTGGATGTGACCGCTGAGTACGCCGGCCAGTACGGCGTGAAGGAAGGCGAGGAAGGCAAGGCTTGGCGTATCGCGCTGCGTCAGGATATCGCCTGGAACGATGGCACCCCCATCAATGCCGACGACTTCGTGTATTCCATGCAGCAGCAGCTGAACCCCAAGATGCTCAACCGCCGCGCCGACAGCTGGTATGACGGCGACTTCTCCATCGTCAACGCCAAGAACTATCTGTACGCCGGCAAAGAGACCTACGACGCCATTCCCGAGGCCGCCGAGGATCTGATCGCCGCCGGTACCGAAGTGTACCTGGATATGGAATTCTGGGGCGTCACCGGCGCTCCCGATGCCGATGGCAACCCTGCTCCTCAGTATGTGTCCATCGCGGATGACACCATGTACCGCGATGCCGCCGTGGAAGACGAAAATGCTGCCGAAGCCTGGGTTTCCGCCAAGTACATCTATGAAAACTACCTGGCCGCGGGCGCTGCCTACAACAGCTATGCCGGCGACTATCTGAAGGTCAAGAACGTGGGCGCCGTGGTCGGCTGGGACGACGTGGGCTTCAAGAAGGTCGACGATTACACCATCGACTTCATCCTGGAAAAGCCCGTCAATGAGCCTGCCTTCTATGTGCCTTATCAGCTGAGCGATTTCCTGGTCAAGAAGGATCTGTATGAATCCTGCAAGAGCTTCTTCAAGGATGGCGCCCCCGTCGCCACCGAGGAAGAGGCCGACGAGGTGACCACCAACTACTGCAAGAGCCTGGAGACCAACGCCTCCTATGGCCCCTACATCCTGACCACCTTCCAGCTGGATAAGGAATGGGCCGTGAGCCGCAACGAGAACTGGTTCGGCTACAAAGACGGTAAGCACCTGGGCCAGTACCAGATGGATAACTATGTCGCCACCGTTATCGTGGACCACTCCACCCAGATGCTGGCCTTTGAAAAGGGCGAGCTGGACGGCGTGAGCCTGCAGAATGCCGACATGGAGAAGTACGCCGCCAGCCAGTACATCCGCTATGAGCCCCAGAGCTACACCACCAAGCTGACTTTCAATACCGACTACAGCAAGCTGCTGGGCCGCGGCACGGGCAGCCAGATCCTGGTGATCGACGAGTTCCGCAAGGGCTTCTCCTTCGCGCTGGACGCCAATGACTTCGCCACCTCCTACACCGCCGCCGGTACCGCCGGTTACGGTATGCTGAACTATCAGTACTGCTACAACCCCTTCACCGGCGAACTGTACCGCGACAGCGAGGCCGCCAAGAAGGCCCTGGTCAACCTGTTTGAAATGAGCTACGGCGAGGGCGGCGAATACGCCACTCTGGACGAAGCCTATGAAGCCATGACCGGCTACGACATGGAAAAGGCCCAGGCATACATGGCCATCGCCGCCGATAAGGCCATCGAGGCCCAGATCTGGGACGGCCAGAGCGACATCGTGCTGGAGATCCGCGTGTACAACAGCGACGACATCTATGTGCAGATGTACAACTACTTCAAGGCCCAGCTGACCGAGGCTGTCAAGGGCAGCAAGCTGGAAGGCAAGATCGACATGAAGCTGACCGTGGACGCCGACTACTATGAGACCAACTACTCCGGCGGCGCGGACATGATCTTCACCACCTGGGGCGGCGCGGCCATGGCTCCCTTCGGCATCCTGGCCCAGTGCTACACCGACGCCTCCGACGGCAGCGGCAACCAGATGGAATACGGCTATGACACCACCAAGATCATGATGACCCTGGACTTTGGCGGCGAGATCGGCAAGATCACCGACAGCCTGCGCAACTGGACGTTGTGGACCAACAACGCCACCACCGAGGTTTCCAACATCTACACCGCTCTGGGCGCCTTCGCGGACTATGCTTACAGCACCCGCTGCGAAGTGCTGGCCGCCACCGAGCAGTGCTTCATGAACTGGTTCACCACCACCTCTCTGTACTACCGCAACGTGGCCTCTCTGGTCAGCCAGAAGGGCGACTATGCCGTGGACAACTACCTGACCATCATCCGCTTTGGCGGTCTGGAGTTCTACACCTTCAACTATGACGACGCCGAATGGGCGGAGTACATCGCCAACAACCAGCTGGTGTACTAATTCCATATCATAGTTAAACGCACGCTGCGCGGCTCCCGCGCGGCACGCCCAAGGGGGAATTTTCTCCCCCTTGGGCGTTTGCGCCCGATTGCCGTAAAACATACGCGGAGGCCGATTGAATGACCAAGTATATCATCAAGCGCGTTTTGCTCATGTTCCTGACGCTGTTCATCATCACGACCATGTGCTTCGTGCTGATCAAACTGCTGCCCCTGCCCGCCGTGCGCGAGATGGGGCGCGACATCAACCTCGTGCTGGCCAAGCGCGAAAAAATGGGCTACAACCGGCCCATCATGGTACAGTATTTCCTGTACGTCAAAAACATCCTGGTCGATTGGGACTGGGGCGTGGGCGAGCAGCTTTATGAAGGGCTGGGCATCTGGGACATCATGATGCAGAAGCTCCCCTATACCGTGACCGTCAACCTCTATTCGATCCTTTTGTCTATTCCTTTGGGCATTGGACTTGGAATTTACGCTGCGCTGAAAAAGAACAAGTGGCAGGATGCTGTGATCAGCACCCTGGTCATGGTGTTCATTTCGGTGCCCAGCTATGTATATGCCTTCCTGGTGCAGTATTTCCTGTGCTTCAAGCTGGGATGGTTCCCGCTGCAGGCGGCCTCTCTCAGCCAGGCGGGCTCTCTTTTCAGCGCGAAAATGTTCGTTTCCATGATCCCGGCGGTGCTGAGCCTGAGCTTTGGCGTCATTGCGGGCTTCACCCGCTATACCCGCGCGGAGCTTTCTGAGGTGCTCACCGGCGACTACATGCTGCTGGCCCGCACCAAGGGCTTAACAAAGGCCCAGGCCATCAGCCGCCACGCTCTGCGCAACGCCATGGTGGTCATCCTGCCCATGATCATGGGCGAGTTCATCGGCATCCTGGGCGGCAGCCTGATCATCGAAAATATCTTCGGCATCCCGGGCATTGGCAACCTGTACATCAATTCCATCAATGTACGCGACTATAACTTCTTCATGGCGCTGACCATCTTCTACACCCTCATCGGGCTGGTATCGGGCATCGTCATCGACGTGAGCTACGGACTGATTGATCCGCGCATCAGAATGGGGTCGAGAAAATGATGGAAAAGAATGTGAATGTCAATATCCCCGCCATTCCCAAGGAGAAATTCCAGTTTGTCCAGCGGGAAGAGCGTATCCACGACGAGCGGCTGAAAACCAAATCCATCAGCTATTTTGGCGACGCCTGGATTCGGTTCCGCTCCAATAAGAGCGCCGTGGTGGCTTTCAGCCTCATCGTGGTGCTGCTGCTGTTCGCCCTCATCGTGCCGGAGGTCTCCGACTACACGGTGTCCTTCCGCGACGGCTACTATAAGACCGTGCTGCCCAGAAACCCCCTGTTCAAGAACGCGGGCTTCTGGGACGGCGGCCAGCGCAGCAAGCAGAGCGAGGCGGGCTATCAGTACCTGCGGTCCATCGGCCAGGAAAGCGGCGAATCCGCCATCATGAAGGAATATGATTCCTTCGTGGACGCCACCGGCGCCACCTTCTATAACCTGCGGGTGGATACCTATGCCCAGGTGGGCTATACCTACCAGAACCTGAGCGCGGCGGAATACCAGGCGCTGATGGACTATCAGGACCAGAACGGCATCCAGGTGATCTATCCGCTGTCCGCCACCCAGAACAAGAACTTTGTCCGCGGCAACGACGGCGCCAACTTCTGGTATAAGCTGCAGGACGAGACCCAGGGCAGCGCCGGCGCGCCCATCCTGGATGAAAACGGCGATTTCATCCCCAATTACCTGACCAGCGGCGATCCGCAGAAGGCGGGCTACACCAGCAGGATGCGCATCGCCGGAGACGGCGAAAACGGCGTGTGGTACACCTACGCCCAGAAGAACCAGACCGGCTACAAGGTGCGCGTCAATTACGCCCAGTACTTCTATTATAAAAACGGCTTCATGCCCGGCTTCCTGTTCGGCTCCAACCAGCACGGCCAGGACATTTTCACCTGCCTGGCGGTGGGCGCGCGGCTGAGCTTCCTGCTGGCCATCACCGTGGCCTCCATCAACTTCGTCATCGGCGCCGTATACGGCTCCGTGGAGGGCTATTACGGCGGCGCGGTGGACATGATCATGGAGCGCATCAGCGACGTGCTGGCCGACGTGCCCTTCATGGTGGTGGCCACGCTGTTCCAGCTGCATCTGGCGGACAGGGTGGGCGTGGTGCCCAGTCTGCTCTTCGCCTTTGTGCTCACCGGCTGGGTGGGCACGGCGGCCCGCGTGCGCACCCAGTTCTATCGCTTCAAGGGACATGAATACGTGCTGGCCGCAAGAACCCTGGGCGCCAGCGACCGGCGGCTGATCTTCAAGCATATTTTCCCGAACTCGCTGGGCACCATCGTGACCAGCGCCGTCATGACCATCCCCGGCGTCATCTTCTCCGAGTCCATGCTCAGTTACCTGCACATCATCAACCTGGACGCCTCCAGCCTGACCTCCATCGGCACCATGCTGAGCAACGGCCAGGGGTATCTGAGCACCTACCCCCACATCATCATGTTCCCGGCCATTTTCATTGCGATTCTGGAAATCAGCTTTAACCTGTTCGGCAACGGTCTGCGGGACGCGCTGAATCCTTCCCTGAGAGGAGCGGACAACTGATATGGCAAAGCTTGAAGTAAAAAATCTGACCATCTCGTTCCGCACCAACAATGGCGCGGTGCGCGCCGTGCGCGATATTTCCTTTGACCTGAACGAAGGCGAAACCCTGGCCATCGCAGGCGAAAGCGGCAGCGGCAAATCCGTCACCACCCGCGCGGTCATGGGCATCCTGGCGGGCAACGCCATGGTGGACGCGGGCGAAATCATCTACGACGGCAAGGACCTGCTCAAGATCCCCGAGGAGGAATTCCATACCCTGCGCGGCCATAAGCTGGCCATGGTGTTTCAGGACCCCCTGAGCGCCCTGAACCCCATCATGCGCATCGGCCGTCAGCTCACCGAGGCCATGCTGCTCAACAACAAGGAGCGCCGCAGAGACGGCCGCGAGCAGTTTAACAAGACCCTCAAAACCCTGGAAAACACCCTGGTGGCCGCCAACGGCGAAGGCGAAAAGCAGCAGATTCACGAAAAGATCCAGCAGTTTGACGGCTTTGTCAAGATCGCCGTCAAGGAGGAATACGCCTACAAGGAAGCCATGGAAAGCTGCGTGGAGGCCACCGACTGCATCGAGGAGATGGAGGACGCCATCCTCAAGCGCAGCGACAAGGACGTGCGCGAGGTTTCCCGCCGCCTGATCAGCGCCTTGAAGGGCGTCCATAACCCCTATCTCTATCCCGAAAACAGCCCAGAAATTGCCGAGTTCAGCCGGAAGCTGGGGGATTTCAGCCGCTATACCGCCCGTCAGCAGGCCGATCTGGAAGCCCTGCTGGCCCAGATGAAGGAAAGCCTGAACCAGCGGGTCAACGCCGAAATGCCCAACTTCTTCTGCATCGGCTATTCCATCCAGCAGGGGAAAGCCCCCGATCCCGCAAGGCAATCCGTGGCGGACATCAACGCCCGGGCCCGCAAGGATCTGGACGACGGCTTCATGACCGCCTTCCTGGCGGACATCGCCAAGGCCCTGGCCCACAGCGAAAAGGAATCCCTGACGGGCAAGAAGGCCGCCGTCACCGCGGTGGAAAAGGCGCTGACCGTCTTTGCCGCCAAGCCTCTGGACGAGAGCCGCTGCAAGGAGGCCCTCAAAACCTCCGCCGCCGCGGTGGAGGCCTCCATCGACCCCCTGCAGTTGGATAAGGACAGCCTGTCCTATGTCTACCGCAGCGGCGTGCAGGCGTACCTCAACCGCTACAAGCTGTCTCTGCGCCAGAATCCCCGGGAGGAGAAGCGCTTTGCCCGGGACACCGTGCGCTTTAACAAGGAAACGGCCAAGGGCAAGGTGCCGCCCTCCGTGGTGCCCAAGAACCTGATCGACACCCAGGCCGCCCAGGACAATCTGTGCCAGCTGGCCCAGAGCGTCATCGACCGCTTCAACGGCCAGATCGCCGCCGGTCCCCAGGGGCGCTATGACGAGCGCGCCGTGGAGATGGTGGACTATCTGAAAGCCCGCGCCGAGGATTACGCCTTTAAGCTCTCCAAGGGCATGGCCCGCCATCGCGCCATCGAATTGATGAAGGAAGTGGGCATCCCCGAGCCCCACAAGCGCTATCATCAGTATCCCTTCGAGTTCTCCGGCGGCATGCGCCAGCGCATCGTCATCGCCATCGCCCTGTCCGCCAACCCGGACATCCTGATCTGCGACGAGCCCACCACGGCCCTGGACGTGACCATCCAGGCGCAGATATTGGAGCTGATCAACAAGCTCAAGGCGGAGCGCCGCCTGTCCGTCATCTTCATCACCCACGACCTGGGCGTGGTGGCCAACATGGCCGACCGCATCGCCATCATGTACGCGGGCAAGATCGTGGAGTACGGCACGGCGGACGACGTGTTCTACGATCCCCGCCATCCCTATACCTGGGCGCTTCTGTCCTCCATGCCCGACCTGGAAACCACCGAAAAGCTGGAGGCCATCCCCGGCACCCCGCCGGATATGATCCTGCCCCCCAAGGGCGACGCCTTTGCCGCCCGCAACAAATACGCCATGCAGATCGACTTTGAACAGCAGCCCCCGGCCTTTCAGGTCAGCGATACCCATTGGGCCGCCACCTGGCTGCTGCATCCCGACGCGCCCCACGTGGAGCCCCCGGCCATCGTGACCGAGCGCATCCGCCGCATGCAGAAGGAGCAGGCGGCCTATGAGGCGCAGCAGCAGAAAGGAGGCGCCGAGGCATGAAAAAAATGAAACTGACTGCTTCGGCGCTGCGGATCATCGGCTGGGTGCTCATCGGCCTGGCGGTGATCATGACCATCTACGTGGTGGCCAACGACGGCGGCCCCTACAACACGCTGAAAAACGCCGCCGCCAAGCTGGAGACGAGCTTCGGCTTTGGCGAGCGGGTGCTCTTTGACCATCAGTACTTTGACGCCCTGAACAACGCCGCCTCCACCAAGGACCAGCAAAGCGCCCTGCGCGTGGAGCGGGTGCGGTCCTATTTCTCCAAGTATGAAAACCGCATGCAGGCCGCCGTGGATCGGCAGGCGCAGGAGGCCGTGACGGACTTCTATGCCCATTTTGGCGAGCGCTTTGACGCGGCGGGCTTCCTGACCTTCTATGAGCAGCTGGAAAGCGGCGAGGACACCCGTCTGCTGAAGGAGGCCTTTGAGTATCTGGACAGCCTGGCCAAGCCCGCCGGCGGCAAAGGCGGCAAGCTGGCCAAGCTCCAGGCAGCCTCCGTGGAGCCGGACGTGAAAGCCTTCTATGACGCCTTTGCCCAGGAGCACGGCGAGGAGGCGGGCA
Organism: uncultured Eubacteriales bacterium; assembly: GCA_902764185.1. Lineage (GTDB taxonomy): Bacteria > Bacillota > Clostridia > Christensenellales > Aristaeellaceae > SFMI01. The sequence goes on along the minus strand of CACWUV010000004.1, from coordinate 16,082 downwards.
CCTATCTGGAGTTCGTGGAAACCCTGACGGCCATGATCAAGGCCGAAGGCGCCGCCGACGTGCGCAAATACATGAACGCCCTGGATTACGCCGCCTATCAGACCGCTTTGGCGGAGGTGCAGTCCCAGGAGCGCGAGGCCACCCAGGATATTCGGGATGATTTCGCCGTCCTGGCCCGGAAGCTGGCAGGCGGCGAAGCCGCCGATGTGCAGGCCTTCTTTGACGGCCAGTACAATGACCTGATAACCCGCTATCCCGAATTGGCCGCCACCTACAAAAATGTGTTTGTCAACACCTTTACCGGCCTGATGACCGATGAAAGCTACGACGGCTCCGTGAACAGCCTGATGAAGGCCGTCCGCGCCGCCAACGAGGACAACCAGGCGGCCAGCGTGGACGCCTTCTTCCAGAACTACGCCCAGACCGCCGTGGCTGCCTCCGACAAGAGCAACGCCATCGGCGCCGTGCAGGTGCTGTGGTTCCTGGCGGCCCGCTTCGCCCTGCTGTGGCTCATCGGCATCTTCCTGCTGGTGCTGGCCCGGCTGCTGGAGAAGATCGTCAGCCGCGTGACATTGAACCGTCTGGAGCATGCGGGCATCGAGGAAGATCCCGACGTGCTGCTGCGGGTCAACCACCTGAAGCAGTATTTCCGCAGCGGCAATTACATCAACAAGGCCGTGGACGACGTGAGCTTCTACATCAAGAAGGGCGAGGTCTTCGGCCTGGTGGGCGAAAGCGGCTGCGGCAAGACCACCACGGGCCGCACCATCATCAACCTCTACGATCCCACGGAAGGCGACGTGTACTTCCAGGGCCTGCGCATCTCCTCCACCCAGAACGGCCTGCCCGTGCTGATCCGCAGCCTCAAAAACGAGTTTGACGCGGAAAAGCAGCGCATGGAGGCCGACCTGAAGGAGAAGATCGCCGCCGAGCCCGCCCGGAAGGACAGCCTGACCCAGGCCCACAAGGAAAAGCTGGGCGAAATGCGCCGCGAAATGCGCCGCCGCATCAGCGAAGCCCGCACTAACGCCCTGGAATCCTCCGTGGAAAAGAGCAAGTGCGTGGAGAAATACCGCGAGAAGCGCAAGGCCGAGCTCACCGCCCAGTTTGAGGAGGACCAAAAGAACCTCTCCGGCGAAGCCCTCGCCCAGCGCAAGGCCCGCTATGACATGGACATGAAGGTTGCCGCCAAGGACAACATCATGACCAAGATGCAGATGATCTTCCAGGATCCCATCGCCTCCATCAACCCCCGCATGACCGTGCGGGAGATCATCGCCGAGGGTCTCAAGATCCGCGGCATCAAGGATGAAAAGTACATCGACGAAAAGGTGTACGAGGTGCTGGATCTGGTGGGCCTGGTGCGGGAGCACGCCGACCGCTATCCCCATGAGTTTTCCGGCGGCCAGCGCCAGCGCATCGGCATCGCTCGCGCCATCGTGCTGCAGCCCGACCTGATCATCGCCGACGAGCCCATCAGCGCGCTGGACGTGTCCATTCAGGCCCAGGTGATCAACCTGCTCAACGATCTGCGCAACCGGATGGGCCTGACCATCATGTTCATCGCCCATAACCTGAGCGTGGTCAAGTATTTCTCCGACCGCATCGGCGTGATGTACTACGGCAAGCTGGTGGAGCTGGCGCCTTCGGACGAGCTGTTCGCCCATCCGCTGCACCCCTACACCAAGTCCCTGCTGTCGGCCATCCCGTATCCCGATCCCCATCACGAGAAGCACCGTCAGCGCATCGAGTACAACCCCCACAAGGCCCACGATTACTCTGTGGATAAGCCCGTGCTGCGGGAGATCCTGCCCGGCCACTTTATCCACTGCAACGAGGCCGAGTTTGCGGCCTACAAGAAGGAGCTGGGCCTGTGAAGCGGCATTCCCCGTGGATGCCCTGGGTGATCGAAGGCGGCGTCGCCCTGGCGGTCTTTGGGGCGGTGGCAGCCTCCAAGGGGCTGTTCACCGCCCAGGACTCCCGGCAGATCCTCTACATCCTCTGCGACGCCTTCTTCGTGCCGGGCATCTTCCTTTTCTGCTTTGGCGTGCTGGCCTTCTGCGCCTATGGCGGCGTGTTTGACATGCTGTCCTACGGCGCGCACAGCCTGCTGGTGCTCTTTACCCCCTTCCGCAAGCCCGAAAAGCATCAGAAGTACTACGAGTACAAGCTGATGAAGGACGCCCGCCGTCAGAAGCCCAAGCCCCGCACCCTGATCCTGGGCGCGTGCTTCCTGCTGCTGGCGACGGTGTGCCTTGTGATGGGGGACAGTATTGGACGTCAAATAGTATAAAGATCCTTCGACTCCGTTTCACTTCGCTCAGGATGACAATCCAAGGTGGTTTTTCCTGTTCATATTGGGTGTTTTGCTGCAACAACGGCCAATAAACAGGCGAAAAAACTCCTTCCAATGTCATCCTGAGCGAAGCGCAGCGCAGTCGAAGGATTTTTTTGTCCATATGAAAAACGGGCGGGATTTCCGTGTCATAAAAATTTTACACCCGCAAGATGTTGCAATTTCATAAATTGTGGTATAATACTTTTGTAACAAATGAAAGGAGCTGTTCCCATGGCCCATGTATTGATTATCGGCGGCGGTCCGGCGGGCTGTTCCGCAGCGCTGACCCTGCGGCTGCGGGGTGCGGACGTCACCATTCTGCGGGCGGGCCCCAGCGCCCTGGAAAAGGCCAAACGGGTGGACAATTATCCCGGCTTGCCGCAGATGAGCGGCAGCGATATGCAGAAAAATTTTGACGAGCAGATCAGGGAAGCGGGGGTGCAGGAGAAAAACGGTCTGGCCCGGCTGATCCAGAAAACCCGCAAAGGCTTTACCGTGCTGGCGGGGGACGATATGATCAAGTGCGACGCGGTGCTGCTGGCCACCGGCATTGGCCGGGTGGCGCGGCTGGTGGGCGAGGATGCCCTGGTGGGCCAGGGGGTCAGCTATTGCGCCACCTGCGACGGCATGCTGTACAAGGGCCGTCCCGTGGCCGTGGTGGCCCAGGATGAGAGCTTCGCGGAGGACGTGGACTTCCTGCGCAGCATCTGCCCTGTGGACTATTATATGGAAAAGCCCCATGCCGCGCCTGCGGAGGTGCAGGTCATGGAGGGCAAGCCCAAGGCCCTGCGCGCCGAGGGCGAGCAGGTGATTTTGACCAGCGAAAACGCCGAAAAGGCCTATGACTGCGTGTTTATCCTGCGGCCCGCCGTGGCCATGAGCACCCTGCTGCCCAAGCTGGAAATGAACGGCGAGGCCGTCAAGGTGGACGAAAAGATGCGCACCAGCGTGGAGGGCGTCTTTGCCGCCGGCGACATCACCGGCGCGCCCTACCAGGCCGCCCGTGCCGTGGGCCAGGGCAACGTGGCCGCGCTGGCCATCGCCCAGTACCTGAACGAAAAGGAGAAAGCGTGATGAAAAAGCTTTTGTGCCTGCTGCTGTGTCTGCTGCTGCCCGTCAGCGCTCTGGCCGCGCCCGTGCGCGACGTGCGGGAAAACGCCCTGGGGGACGATCTGCCCGCCCTGCGCACCTGGCTGGACGGCGTCGTGCGGGAAGCCCTGCCTCTGGAATATGACGAAAACACCTATGTGGGCGCGCGGGTCTACAACTGCGTGGAGGAGGGCGGCTGCTGGGTGCTGGAGTGCGACGTGTATCTGGAGGAGGGTGGCGATACCCTGCCCGAATACGCGCCGGACGACGCCGTCACCTGGCTGTGCGACGCCACGGTGGCCCTGCGCCGCGACACGGAAAACTGGGAGGTGGTTTCCTGCGAGGTGGGGGATTATTATCAGTCCCAGCGCATGATCAGCACCCAGGGCGACGGCTATTCCGTCAGCCTGCCCGATCTGTATGCCGTGAACGACCAGGATGTGTATGATTATTCCTGCTATGACGAAAGCGGCGCTTTCGTCTCCGGCGTGCGCATGCGCAGCGAGGATGCCGGCGCCATGACCCTGCGGGAGTATGCCCAGGCCCTCACCGGCGAAACCGAAAACGATCTGTTGGTGGACGTGCTGGAGGACATCCACATCCTCACCGCCCAGGACGCGGGCATGTACGTCATCGTCTATGAAGGCAACGGCCGTTTCTATTCCCTCATCGTCACCTATCCCGAGGAGCGCGAGGCAGAATTTACCCTCTATGCCGAGTTTATGCGCAACAGCTTTGTGGTGGATGGGGAAGCCAACGGGTAAAACAGCAATTTGATGGGAATTTGAAATAGTCTGCTATCAGATCCTTCGACTACGCTGCGCTTCGCTCAGGATGACATTGGAAGGCAAGTTTTCTCTTGTTAAGTGACTTAAATTGCTGCAAGAAAGCCACCAAACAAGGAAAAAGCAACCTATCGATGTCATCCTGAGCGGAGCGCAGGCGGAGTCGAAGGATCTTGTTTTGACTTCTTCCGACGAATTTCTGCTTTCCGATATCGTGGCTGGAAACAGGAAGCTTTGCTTTTTTCCGATTTATGCCCTATAATGGAAGGCAGTGACGCGCAGCGCCGGGGACAGCCGGCGCTTTGAACAAATGATCCGGGAGGAATGGGGACAATGCAAAACCTGACCATCATGGACGACGGCATCCGGCTGAGCGCCGTTCTGGAGCGCCCGAACAAGGACCGCTGCCCGCTGGTGATCGTGCTGCACGGCTTTACCAGCAACAAAGAAAAGGGCCACACCCTGGCTGCCTGCCGGGCCATGCGGGAGGCGGGGTGCGCCACGCTGCGCTTTGACCTGTACGGCCATGGGGAAAGCGGCGGGAAATTCCGGGATCACACGCTGTACAAGTGGATTTCCAACACCCTGGCGGTGCTGGAGTACGCCAGGACACTGGATTTTGTAACCGATATTTACCTTTCCGGACATTCCCAGGGCGGGCTGACGGCGGCGCTGGTGGGCGGCATGGCGCCCGACTTGGTGAAAGGGATGATCCTGCGCGCGCCCGCCTTTATGATCCCCCGCTGCGCCCGGGAGGGAAGCATGCTGGGCAAGGGCTTTGATCCCCTGCGCATCCCGCGGGAGGCGGAGATCCTGCCGGGGGTGGTGCTGGGCGGCAGCTACATCCGGGTGGCCCAGACCCTCCATGTGGAGGATGCCGTGGACCGCTTTCCGGGGCCGGTGCTGCTGCTCCATGGCGACGCGGACGACGTGGTGCCGCTGGCGGATTCCGTGGAGGCAGCCGGGCGGTATCGGGATTGCCAGCTGGCCGTGATCCCCGGCGAGACCCACCACTTTGACCGCAGCCCCGAGCGGATGGAAACCCTGATCCGGGACTGGCTGACGGCGCGAAGGGAGAAATGAAAAATGATTCGTCCCATTATGCGCGACCCGCTTTTTCTGGGCCGGAAATCCGCGCCCGCCACGGAGGCTGACCGGCAGATCATGACGGACCTCCTGGACACCCTGCGGGCCAACCTGGATAAGTGCGTGGGCATGGCGGCCAACATGATCGGGGAGCACAAGCGCGTCATCGCCTTTTGCAACGGGCCCCTGCAGATGATCATGGTGAACCCGCGAATCACGGCGAAATCCGGGCCCTACGACGCCGAGGAGGGCTGCCTGTCCCTGGCGGGGGTGCGCAAAACCCGGCGGTATCAGCGCATCACCGTGGAATATCAGGATCAGCTGTTCCAGCCCCGCACGGGCAGCTTTGCGGGCTTCACGGCCCAGATCATCCAGCACGAGATCGACCACTGCGACGGGATATTGATTTGAACAAGGAGGGATACCCATGAAGCGAATGCTGCCTTTGCTGCTTGTGCTGCTTTTTGGCGTCTGCGCTGCGCACGCCGAGGGATACACCCAGATCGACCAGGAGACCGCCCGGCGGATGATGGCGGCGGAGGACGGCCACGTCATTGTGGACGTGCGGCGGCAGGACGAATACGACGCGGGCCACATTCCGGGGGCTATCCTGATCCCCAACGAGAGCATCGGGAGCGACAGCCCGGAGGCGCTGCCGGACTATGACCAGGTGATCCTGGTGTACTGCCGCAGCGGCAACCGCAGCAAGCAGGCCTCCCAAAAGCTGGCGGCCATGGGCTATACGCAGGTTTACGAGTTTGGTGGCATCATGACCTGGACGGGGGACATCGTGACAACGGAGGAGGAAGAGAATACCATGAAGCTTTGGATTGGCGGCGCGGCCTTTGACGCCGAGCTGGCGGACAACGAGACCGCCCGGGCTTTCGCGGCGCTGCTGCCCATGGAGCTGCATATGACGGAGCTGAACGGCAACGAAAAATATCACTACCTGATGAGCGGTCTGCCCGCCGCGCCGGAGCGCATGGGGCACATCGAGGCGGGGGACATCCTGCTGTTTGGGGATAGCTGCGTGGTGGTGTTCTATCAGTCCTTCGATACGCCCTACAGCTATACCCGCATCGGCCGGATCATCCATGCCGAAAACCTGGCGCAGCAGCTGGGCGCAGGCGACGCGGACGTGCGGTTTGCCAGAGACTAAAGAAAGAGGGATGCCCGTGTATCGCTATATCGCCTTTGACGTGGAGACGCCCAATCGCTTGAACGACCGCATGAGCGCCATCGGCATCGCCGTTATAGAAAACGGGGCCATTACCCAGGAGTTTTTCTCCTATGTGAACCCCGAAGCCGCCTTTGATCCCTTCAACACCCAGCTCACCGGCATCGACCAGCGCACCGTGGCCCATGCGCCCACCTTTCCGCAGCTGTGGGCGACCATCGAGCCGCTGATGTCCTCCGGCATCCTGGCGGCCCACAACGCGGTGTTTGACCTGGGCGTGCTGAAAAAGTGCCTCCGGGATTACGGCATCCCCTGGAAGAGCACCGCCAAATATTGCTGCACCGTGCAGATGGGCAGGCGGCTGGTGCCCGGCATCTCCCATTCCCTCAACGTGATGTGCGATCACTACGGCATCGCCCTGGATCACCACCAGGCCGACAGCGACAGCCACGCCTGCGCCGAGCTGCTGCTGCGGTATCTGGCGGACGGCGCGAATGAGGGGGATTTTATCCGGACGTATCGGATGGGGTCAATTTCGGACGTATAAACAGAAATTGGCAAGGGGGAACGATCGAGGCCTCCGCGATCCGGGGCCTTCCGGCCCGCTTTCCGCTGAAAGACTGCCACAGGCAGCCTTTCCGGGCGCTCCAAGCCCTCGAGCTCTGCGCCAAAGGCCCGCTTGGGCCTCTGGACTCTATTCCGGCGAACCGGCTTGGTTACACGTTCAATCAACTTCCGCCAGACGATTGAATAGGCTTGACTTGTCAAGTGCTCCAGAAATACGCCGCAACACCAAAGATCCCAGCTTTGAGCAAACTCAAGCTGGGACTTTTGCTTATGCGGCTATGCTGCTGACGCAGCATTGACGGCTAAAGCCGTCATTTCTGGGGAATGCATCGAAGTTTGGCTTACAATGCGCGCAAGTCTGGGGTCGGCATGCGCAGCAGGCCGAGAATCGCGCAGCGATTCCGAAAAAGGCAGCTGACGGCAGATGTCTTTTTCATTGCCCCAGACGGCTCTTTGCATCCATCCCATAAGCTAAACTGGCGGAAACTGCTTGATAGTGCTTTTAACCTTGTTCGCCAGAATGGGTCCAGGGCCCAAGCGGGCCCTGGCGCGGGTTTGGGCGCGCGGAGCGCCCAACGTCCCCCCTTGCCAAACTTCTGTCTGTTTCGTTGCTTTCCAGGGTTGGCCCTTACGCCTCCTCCACGCTCACCAGCTCAATGTGGAAATTCAGCTCTTTGCCCGCCATCTCGTGGTTGGCGTCAAAGGTGATGACCTGGTCGGTCTTGGCCTTGACCGTCACGGGGAAGGGCTGGTCGTATTGATTTTGCAGGTACACGCGCTGGCCCGCCTCCAGATTTTCGGAGCCCGGCAGCTGCACCAGGGCCACGGTGAAGATGGCCTGAGGGTCGATTTCGCCGTAGGCTTCGGCGGGGGTCAGGTGCACGTCCACCGTCTGGCCCACGTCCATATCGGCCACGGCGGCGTCAAAGCCCTTGATCATCTGGCCTGCGCCGCAGATGAATTCCAAGGGCTCGCCCCGGTCATAGGAGGAATCAAACTGCGTGCCATCATTGAAGGTGCCGCGATAATGGGTGCGGACGCGCTTGCCCACGTTTTTGCCCTGGAGCGCAGTGTGGCAGCTGCCGGGACAGCCCTCGCAGCTGTGCTCGCCGCAGCCCTCCTCGTGGTGATGGTCGCAGTTGGCGCCGGTATTGACCAATTCGCCCCGCAGATAGGCCGCCACGGCATCGTCGGCGTCGCCCTCCGCGCCGGCGCACAGCGCGATGCCCGCGTCCTCCAGCGCCGCCTGGGCGCCGCCGCCGATGCCGCCGCAGATTAGCACGTCGATGTGCCGCTCGCTCAGCAGCTGGGCCAGCGCGCCGTGGCCGCTGCCGTTGGCATCCATGATCTCCGCGCCGACGACCTTGCCGTCTGCCACGTCATATACCTTGAAGGTTTCCGTGTGGCCAAAGTGCTGAAACACATGGCCGTTTTCATAGGTTACTGCGATTTTCATGCTTCTTTTCCTCCAGTTTTTGTGGTTTCTGTGATTCGGACGCGCAGGCTGTCGCCGTCGGTGATGCCCAGCCGCTTCCGGATGGCTTTCAGCACGCCCAGCACATAGCAGACGCCGCCGTTTTCATCCTTCACGCCCATGTTGACGATGCTGCCGTCGTAGGGAATGCCGCCCAGCTCGGCGTGCACCTTCACGCGCCCCTTGCCGAATTCCCGGCGGACGTCGTAGGGGAAGATGACATATGCGCCGCCGTCCGGCTCCTCGTGCAGCACGGCGTCAAATTCATATGTCCGGCTCACCTTTTTTCTCCTGTCAGCAGATAGTGCTCCCGGCCGCCCTTGACCGCCTCGCCGGTGACGAGAGCGTAGCCCTCGCCCAGCAGGATGGAGGCGTCGGTGATGCAAAAGGCCAGCGCCGCGGCCTCCGCCAGCGGCAGCCGTTGGCCGTCCAAAGCGGGATCGGGGGACAGGGCCAGGCACGCCCCCGGATGTGCGGCCATAAACCGCCGGAAGGCTTCCTGGCGCTGCAAATCGTCGCCCTGCAGTGCGATCCGGGCCGGGTCGATCAATTCTCCGGCGTGGTGGCAAAACCGATCCAGGCCGCGATAACGCTTCCTGGGATTCGTCAGCTCGTACAGCAGGCGGTCCCGTTTTTCCTTTCGGATGTAGTTCGCCGCAAAGCGCGCTTCCGCAGTCTCGCTCATAGCTTGCCGTGGGCCCGCAAAGCCTCTTCCACCAGCGCCACGCAGGCGCAGATCATGGCGTCGCAGTGGGCTTTTTTTATTTCGCCCCGGGCGGCGCTGGCGGCCAAGAGATCCTTGCAGTTGATCATGCCCCCGTGGATCAGCCGGATTTTGCGGAGCAGCTCATTGGAGACGGCGGGGTCGTTCAGCCCCGCCAAGCCCAGGACCATCAGGCTGCCGGTGATGGCGCCGCAGACGGAGCCCATCTGCATGCCGCCCCGAAAATAGGTGGCGGCCAGCGCCGCGGCCTCGTCATAGCCCGCGTCCTGGGCGAACACCGACACCACCGCCTGGCAGCAGTTGTAAACAGGCCGCCCGTCCGGGCCGATGTGACTGCGGCGTTCCCGGGCCAAATCCGTATATTTGCTCATAAAACCCCTCCCTTTGTCACGCTTCGTCCGGCTGCTGGCCGTCGTGGGCCTTCCAGGCGCATGCCGTCAACTGCATATGGGTGAACACCGCCTTGAAGCTGCTGTCCTCCGGGCTGCAGGCATAGATGCCAAAGCGGATCTTGCCCGCCCCCTCCCACATGTGGCACACCCGCATCTGGGAGAAGCTTTCGCCGTCCGGAGAGCACTCGATGCAGTAGTCGTCCGCCCGGCGGCTGAACCGGTACCACATCACCTTGACGTCCGCGGGAATGGCGGTGGTGGCCCAGTCGGAATAGCCGTGGTTGGTGACCACCGAGCCCAGGTGCTGGAAGCGCTCGTTTTCATATTCCACCGAGCCCTTGAGCCAGTTTTCGCTGTCCAGATACATCACGATGCCGCACTGGTCAAAGCGGTGATGGCTCCCCGTGAAATCCGTCCGGACGATGAAGGAAAAGTATTTTTCCTCCGTCTCCATTTGCAGCACCGGCGCGTTATCGTTGCGGAAGTGGTAGTAGGTGCGCTGCCACAGGTCGGTGTGGGGCCGGGTGGCGATCTCGATGCGGTCGGGGGTCATCACGCAGTCCGCGGGCTCCCGGGTCCATTTCAGCTGATCGATGTTCATGGGGCTTTCTTCCTTTCTTTTTAAAACAGATCCAGCGTGCTGCTGAGGTAGATTTCCTCCCGCACGTTCAGCTGATATTCCGGCTTGGTCATATAGTACAGCAAAAATTCCAGGATCAGGGCGCTGCCCAAGCTGCGGCCTTCGATTTTGAAGTGGGAAAAGCCCGCGGGCAGATAGATTTTTTGAATGTCCCCGATGCCGATGAAGCCGGGATTCTGCATGGCGTCGGAGAAGCGATAGCCCCGGTCGGCGCGGGGCGAGGCGCAGCGATGGTCCGCGTCCAGGCCCAGGCTTTTGCGGCTGACGGCCTCATAGCAGGCCCGGCGGTCGGGACAGGAAAACCAGCAGCACTCGTTGCAGAGAAATTCCACCTTCTGCTTCTGGGCTTCGGGCAAGGCGAACAGGGGGCCCAACGCCTTGTTCAGCCGGAAATCCGGCACCACGAAGGAGAATTCCGGGCGGCGAAGCTCGCTTTCCAGCTGCGCAAATTCCGTCAAAACCTTTGTGGTGGAGGAGACGAAGTAGAAGCCGGGATAGCGCGGACGCAGATAATCCAGCAGCAGATCGGAATGAAGAATCACGCCGTTTTGCACGGGGCTTTTTTCAAACAGCCGGCACAGGGCGTTGCATTTGCGGTCGGCCAGGTGCTGCGGCTCCAGCAGCGAATTGCTGAAGGTCAGCCGGGCGGATATGCCGTATTCCGCCATCAGCGCCGCCACGTCCTCCGGCCGGTCGTCCCCGAAGCCCACCCGTCCGCCGCCCCACAGGCAGTCCGCGGGCGCGCCGTAGATGGAGCCGATGCCGCACCAGGGGTAAAACCAATCCCGGTGCGCCCGGAACAGCGGCAGAAAGGCGCGGTAGAGATCGCAGAACTCAAACAGCCCCGGCAGGTGATAATACGCTTTCATCTTTCTCTTCCGTCACAAATACATTTTGCAGGATTTCTTCCACCGTAAGGCGCTGCTGCTCCAGGCCGGAAATGGCCGCCTGCCCATCCCCGGCCTGCGGACCGTAATTGCCAAACTGGGCATGGTTTCCACCCTCGATCACGGTTTCCCGGGCGCTTTCCGGCAGATACCCGCGTCCTGCTTCCAGCTTTGACCGGTTCAGCACGCCGTCCTCCGAGCCGTAGAGCGTGACCACGGACAGCGCGCTGTCCAGGGCCTTTGTGGGATAGGCGGCCAGCAGAATAACGCCGGTCAGGCGGTCGGCGTGGCCCGCGGCGTAGCGGGCGGCCATGGCGCCGCCCAGGGAGTGCCCGCCGATGTACCAATGGGGGTAATCGTATTGATCCATGAGGACGCTTGCTTTGGATATGCCGAAAAATGCCAGCCGATAAGGCATCCTGACCAGGCATACGTCCATGCCCTGCGCCGCCAGACGGTGCAGCAGCGGGGCGTAGGCGGCCTCCTCCACCTTGGCTCCGGGGTAGAAGATCAGGGCATCGGTCTCCGAGGGACCGTCAAACAGCCAGCCGTAATCGGTGGAGGTCACGGATACCCCTTCATCGGATGCCAGGGCGGCCAGAGCGGATGCGTCCGCGTGATAATAGCTGCCCGTATAGAGGAGAAACGCACCGGCCAGCGCCGCCAGGATAAAAACCGGGATTAGCAGTTTCCATTTATTCCGCATGCTTGTCGTTCAGCGACCTTTCCACTTTGTTCAGCGTGTCGAAAAAACGCAGGGTGGCGATGGCCGGGCCCATCAGCGGCAGGCCGAAGGTGTTCCAGCCGAACATGTGCCACCAGGAGGTGTAAGGCCCCGGGATGCCCAGGGCGATGGCTTTGGCCTTCAATTCCTCCGCGATCCGCGCCATCCAGATCAGGGGATAGATGAACAGCGTGGGGATGCCCAGCAGGTAGGCCTTCCAGTATTTCATGGTTCTGCGGCCCAGGATTTCGTCGATTTCGCTTTGCAGACCGCCCAGGGGCATATAGAACAGCAGAAAGATGCCGGCGGTGAAAAAATCGACGAAGCCGATCCAGAAGCCGTGCCGGTGGGTGTGGGGGAACCTCATTTTGTCCACGTATGCTATTCCTTTCCGGTGAGCGCCGCGGCGGCGATTTCCCGCGCGGGCCAGAAGGCGCACAGGTGCAGCCGGGTGACCGTCGCCGTGAGCGGGCGAAAATCCCGGAGCAGCACGGGCAGGGCGGCGCAGACCGTTTCGGGCTCGTCGATCAGCAGCGTGGCGTGGGGCGTCCAGGGGCGCTGGGACGAAGGGGAAAAATCGCAGGCGTCATGGAGCGCGTCCAGCTGGGCGCTGCGCTCCGGCGCGCCGAAAAGCACCTTGCCGGGGGCGAAGATGCCGATATGGCTGATATGCAGCGGAAAGGGCGCAAATCTGGCCGCCGCATCGCGCAGGACCGCGATGGCCTGCTGCTCCTCCGCCAGAGAAAAGACGGCCAGGCTGATGTGATAGGGCAGCCCCGGCGTTTGCGTGCCCGTAAAGCCCGCCCGGCGCAGGGCCTGATACCAATCATCCATGCGCCGCTGGGTTTTCGGATCCAGGTCCGCCATCAGCGTCAAAAATTGCTCCGCCATTCGCTCTCCCTCCTTGCACTCCATTATACACAAACCGCCCGCCGGTGTCCACCGATCCGCGGCGGCGGATTGATCTTTTGGGGATTTCTGCTATAATCAAGGGACAGGAGGCAGAACATATGGAAGAATTGCTGAAAATGCCCTATTGGGTCATCGATTTTTTGCCCTGGCAGGTGCCGGAGGATGGTGACGGGCGGTTTTTCGCGGTGGAGCAGTATTATCTGCAAAAGCCCCGGCAGGACGCGCTGCGCCGCCGGTTTGCGGAGATATTGCTGAAAGTGAACTGCTATTATGACCTTAAGATCTGCGCGCCGGAGGAGGAAGATTGGCAATCCGATCCCGCGCCGGAGGAGCTGGTGGCCTGGGCCTGCCAGGACGAACGGGACGTCCGCGTCCTGCTGCCCGGGGAAAACGCCCTGTTCACCCTGGATCGGGACGACCTGTATATGACGGTGTATAATTCCTCCGCCGATCTGCTGAAACTGCTGGACCGGCTGGCCGCGGCCGCGGGGGTGTTTCTGTGGCAGCCGGCGCAGGGAAAATAATAGATAACAAGATCCTTCGACTTCGCTTACGCTTCGCTCAGGATGACATTGTAAGGAAAGTTTTCTCTTGTTTATTGACTTAAATTGCTGCAAAAAAGGCAATAAATCAAGGAAAAAACAACCTATCGATGTCATCCTGAGCGGAGCGCGGGCAGTCGAAGGATCTAAGCGTATTTCCATATAGAGCAGTAAAACAAACCCCTTTATTCCATCCTCCGCAGCGTCATGGCCACCATGTTCCGCAGCATTTCGCTCTGCTGGCGGGCGTGTATCCGCTGGGTGTGCAGCACCAGGCCGCCGATGAGCAGGCACACCGCCGTCAGCAGCAGGAAGCAGCCGAAAAACAGGGTGGGGAAGCGGGGCACCAGGCCGGTGGCGAAGTATTCGGCAAAGACGGGGATCAGCAGGCAGACGGCCAGGATGGTCAAAAGAGCGGACAGCAGGCCGAAGAACGCCAGTGGCCGATAATCCCGGAACAGGCGGAAGATGGTGCGGATCACCCTGAAGCCGTCGGAAAAGGTGTTGAGCTTCGACACGCTGCCCGCGGGACGATCCCGGAAATCCACAGGCAGGCTGGCGATCTTCATGTTGGTGTCCAGGGCGTGGATGCTCATTTCGGTCTCGATTTCAAAGCCCCGGCTGAGCACGGGAAAGGACTTGACAAACTCCGGGGAAAAGGCCCGGTAGCCCGTCATGATGTCGGTCAGGTTCCCTTTGAAGATCAGGTTGACCATCCTGCGCACGGCCAGGTTGCCGCCGCCGTGGAAGGGGCGCTTGTTCTCGCTGAAATAGGTGCTGCTCAGGCGGTCGCCCACCACCATGTCCGCCTGGCCGCGGAGCACCAGGTCGGCCATCTGCCGGGCGTGCTTGGCGGGGTAGGTGTCGTCGCCGTCGGCCATCACATAGCACTGGGCGTCGATGTCCCGGAACATGGCGCGGATCACGTTGCCCTTGCCCTGACGGGGCTCCGGGCGCACGACGGCGCCGGCCTCCCGGGCAGCCTCCGCCGTGCCGTCGGTGGAGTTGTTGTCGTACACGTAAATCACGGCCTCGGGCAGGGCGGCGGCAAAATCCCGCACCACCTTGCCGATGGTGGTGGCTTCGTTATAGCAGGGGAGCAGCACGGCGATCTTGTCCATGAGGAAGGCTCCTTTCAGCGCAGGGTGAACAGGCGGTAGAGGTCCAGATATTTGCCGGGGGCGTATTGGCTGATGAAATCCCGGTAGTTGCTGAAGGCCAGGCCCAGGGCTACCAGGACCGTCAGGCCGCACAGCAGGCCCAGCACGGCGCTGGCGGCTCCGCGGCCCTCCCGGGCATCCCGGCTGCTGAGCTCGCACCCGGTCAGGCCGCCCGCCAGGCAAAGGGTGGGCAGAATGTCGCACACGTAGCGGTGCGCCACCCCGGCCACGGCGTAGCTGATCAGGGCCAGGGGCACGGTGACGAGCACGGCGGTGAGGTATGCCGCCAGCTTGCCCCGACGATGTTTATCCGGCAGAGCGAAGAGCAGGCACAGCCCCCAGGTGACGGGCACGGTGAAGGCGCCGGCGTTGGCCACGGCGTAGAACCAGTTTCCGCTGTGGTTGACAAAGCTCTGGTGCAGGGTGACGAAGGGAAATTCCGCCGTCAGCCGCAGGCCGTCCAGATAGTAATAATACAGGGCGGGCAGCAGGTCCCGCAGGCGCACGCGGTTATAGTGGATGTCCTCCAGGGTCAATTGCCAGGTCTGGCCGAATTCAAAGGGCGAGCCGAACCGGGCGGCGTTGTAGGCCATGAGCCCCCACGCGCCCGCCAGCAGCGGCACCAGGAAGCACAGGGCGTCCAGGGCTTTTTGGGGCCCGGAGCGCTTTTTGCCCAGCAGCACCAGCAGAAACAGCGGGATGATCCACCCCGCCGCCGCCAGCGCGCCGGTGGCCCGGGAGCCGGTGAGCAGCACGGTGAAGAACCCGCAGGCGGCGAAGGCCACGCCCCGCTTCCAGGGGGTCCTTTGACGGCAGGCCGCCAGCGCGCTCCACAGCGTGAGGAAGAAGAAGGCCTGCATGCAGGCGATGGACAGATGATAGCGGTCGGCGCAGGCCTGCAGCATCAGCGTGTGGCCGCCCAGGGCCACCGCCGCCGCCGTCAGGCACAGGCCCAGCACCGTGGGCTTTTCCATGAACCGCCGGGCCGCCTCCCACACGCACAGGAAGGCCGCGGCCACCGTCAGCAGAGCGAAAAAGCAGGCCGCCGTGGTGTAGGCGGGCAGATAGCCCATCAGCAGCTTGTAGGGCGCGTAGAAGGTCAGCACCGGCGTCAGGCCGAAATAGCTGTAATACTGGCCGTCGTGGAGCGCATAATCGAACAGGACCTCCGCGCCGCTCTCCATGCGGGCGGTGGGATCGTAGGGGTTCTCCAGGGACAGCAGCCTTTCGTCCGGCTCCACGGGCACGGACACCCGGCCCCTGGCCAGCATGTCATAGAGCACCGCGTGGGTCAGGGAGCGATAGCGGTATGCGTCCGCTTCAAAGGGATATTCGATGGCGCGGGCGTAGGGGAAGCGGCCGACTTCCTCGGGCACGCACAGGCCGCCGATGATCAGCACCAGCGCCAGGCACAGAGCCGCCGTGAGCAGATAGCACAGGCGGTGGGCCGTGCTGCGGCGATCCAGCACCACCGCCCACAGGCGGAAGCTCAGGATCGCCCAGACGCCCAGCAGCGGCAGCAGCATCAGCGCCAGCCGCAGCGGGCTGAAACGGTAGGGGACGGGGGCGTTGAGGGTGCACTCCA
>CACWUV010000003.1 GCA_902764185.1 uncultured Eubacteriales bacterium | reverse complement strand
TAATGAATTCTATCGCTTGCTTTTGATTTAATATTTTGATTTTCCCGTTATCAATTTCCAGCTTGTCCTTATAACGAGGTAGAGTTTTCAGCTTTTCTAACAAGACATTTTTATCCATGCGCAAAACTGGAGAGTGTTTTGCTTGAGATCGGGCCAAACCTCGTCGATGTAGGCGTGCTTTGGCTCTTTCTTTTTTTGTTCCTGCATCGCGCTCCATGCCCTGATGCGCAGGAAACCGAGCATGTCCATCTCGTCAATCTCCCGCATCCGCCAGCCGCTCTCCAGCAGAGAGTTATATGTGGAGTAGATGAAATCCGGCAGCGTCAGAACTGAGGAATCTCCTCGGGCTGCGGAGCCGTCTCCCTCCTCGCTGCCTTCGTAGGGAACTCATCAAGAATCTCCGTGGTCTGCGTCTGGACTGCCATGAGCGCCAGCGCAATGTCGTGCATCAGGCGATCCACGGGGTAGTAATCCAGCACATCGTCCGGGGTGAACTGGTTTCCGAACAGAACGCAGAACCAGTGAATCATCACGTCCATGGCGTCGGCTATAGACAGCTCTCCGGCATCCGCGGGTGTTTCGCCCTTGAGCGCGGCATTGGAGAGGGCCACAATGCGCCCGTACATTTTGGCAGCAGGCTCCAGCGCCCTGCCAGAGACGAAGTCGATGGTGTACTGATAATCAGGTGTCATGCCGAGGTAACGTAACGCCCTGTCGCTGCATCTCACGGTGAACATGGACGTAGTCCGGCATCTTGTAGACCACTTTCCCCGGTGCGCTGGGAAACAGCCTTTCCTCAAGTTCTTTGTCAGACATCATATCGACCTCGGCGTGGCCGGTATCGCCCTGAGTGGCCTTCAGGTCACCGTGATTCAGTTTGAGCTTGTAGGTCGTGCTGGAATGACGCAGCGAGTGGAAAATCACGTTGGGGGGTCCTGCCGTCGTTTTGAGCTGGTTGAAATCCTTCTCAATCATCCGCTGATCAACAGGGCGTCCGTTGTCCTGGGCGATCACCAGATTGAAATTCTGGTACTCATCCCCCAGGAACTCAATGATTTCAACCTGCGACTGCTGCCACTTCCGAAGAATATACCCTTCGCTATTACGAGAAGGTCGGTGTCATCCCAGAAGTGCATCGAACAGACAGCGGCATTCGCGATTATGACGAGACGGCCATTGGCTGGGTGGAAAATGCCGTGTGCATGCGCAGTGCCGGCGTGCCCGTGGAGAGCATTTGTTGGGTGGAGAAGGCTCGAGGATAGTTCTTTCCGTTCCATTCAAACCGTTCGGTCATATAATCAACCCGCATCAAAGTTGACATTGTGGTCAAAACGGGATATAATATGACTACAAGGAGGATGAAGCCTATGAACGCAGGGATTTCCATCAGACCCTCAAGAGATTTGCGGAGCAACTATTCACAGATCTCCTCGCTGACCCGGCAGAACCCCGTTGCCATCACGGTGAACGGCAAGGAGGACACCGTGGTGATGAGCCATGAGAGCTTCGTCAGCCAGCAGAATTACATTGCGGAAATGGAAGCGAAGCTGGCTGTCTACGCTCATCTCGCCCAGGCGGCGGATGATGTGAAGCTGGGGCGTGTGCAGGATCTGGACACAGCCTGTGACGATATTCTGAGCGAACTGGATGGGCTGGAGCTATGAGCTATCGCGTCAGGCTGACCGAAACTGCTAAACAGGATCTTCGGGAAATCGCCTTTTACATCGCTGATCAAGCCAAGGACAAGGGGATCGCCCGGAGCTTTGTGAACGAGCTCCGGGTTAGCTGCAATCGGCTCACTGACTATCCGCAAGCCGGTGCGCTTCCGAAGGATCATGTGCTGCGGAGCATGGATTACCGCTATATCACGCACAAGGGATACCTCATCTTCTATACTGTCGATGAGCCGGAGAAGGCAGTCAACGTCCTTGCAATTTTCAACGCTCGGAAGGATTATCTGCGGGTGATGAGCCGGTTTATCTGAACGTCATATGCCGGAAAAACGTAAAGCAGAGTACCGTCAAGTGCGATATTGAACGTGATGTCTGCGTGTGCTATCGTGGAATCGAAGGGAGCTGACTGCTCATGGCCCTCGTTTGTCCTGTGTCCGATTTGCGCAACGACAACTCCGTTCTTGAACAGGTTTCCGCTGGTTCACCGGTGTATCTGTCGGTCAACGGACGCGTCTGTTATGCAATCCGCGATATTGCGGACGATGAAGTATTTGAGAAGGCAAAGGCAATGTATCCTGGCAACAAATCCGTTCAGTAGTACTTCCGCAATCGGCCGCGTGCTTTGCGACATCGCTTTTGCTGATCTGAAATCCTATTCGTAATAAGGTATAGCCCGTCTCCCAATAACGTGCTATCATTCTGTCAGATGAGACCGAAAAAGAGTGCCTGACGTTGAACAGAGGAGAAAGCCATTATGCTGCGCGTATTGCTTGTAGATAACGATTCCGCCTTTTTGGAGCGCATGCAGGACGTTCCCTGGCTGGCGCACCAATGCGAGTGCATTGGCGTCGCACAGAGCGGGGAACAGGTGGCGCAGCTCAGTCGGCGGCTGACGCCGCATATCGTCGTGATGGACGTGTGTCTTTCCGGGGAAGATGGTGTTTCGCTGATGCGCCACATCCGCGCCGGTTTTCCCGAGATGCAGATCATCGTTCTGACGGCATGCCGCAGCTTTGAGTATGCGCAGGCAGCGCTGGATGAAGGAGCCATCGCCTATGTACTCAAGGATGAACGGATGGAGGAAGCTCTGGGCAGGGCGCTTGACAAAGCATACAGGGTATTCAGTGTAAGACTGGAGGATCTGCGTTCCTCCCTGCTCAAGCGGGCCAACAAGCTGCTCCAACTCAATACGAGCGGTATCCTGAGCGTGGAGATGCAGCGCGAACTGACGGCTATCACGGCGCGGCATGCTCATGCGTGGATTCTCAGCATCCGCCTGAGGCGACACGGGCGGGATGTAGCGCCGCTGGTGGAGCAGTTGGACAGGCTGCATTCTTCCCAGAACGGCTTCCCGGAGATCATCCTCTATGACGGCGCTTTCTTCGAGCTGGTTTTTAACGGCGGCCCGGAAGAAATCCGGCAATGGTGTGCCCGGCTTCAGCCTTCGGCACCTCCCTTTGACGATTTGATGTACATGGTCTATGATGGGCCGTTCTGTGGTGTGCAGGAGTACCAGAATTGTCACCTGCGCTGCATGTACACGCTGAAAAACAGCTTCTACGCCCGGGAGAACACGCTTGCGCAGGCGCGGCCCAGCGAGGCCAAATACCTGCCCGCAGCATACAGTGAGGAATGGATGCGCCAGCTCGAGCTCAAGTGCGGAGACGGGCAGGCAGTCAAGGCGTACCTCTCCCGGGAGGTGCTGCCCGTGCTGCTGCAAAACCGGCCCGACCCAGAATACGTCCGCGAGATGCTGGAGCGGTGGCTGAGGCGTTTTGAGCTCATATTTGACAAGAAGCCTTTGTTTGCCTGGCGGGAAGAGATCCGGCTGGCCGTGCACGTCTGGGATGCCATTTCCATCTTCTCCAAAGCGCTGGACGAGTTGCTGCCGGAAAGGGGAGAGATCAGCTATGCGCTGCAAAGCGCGCTCAATTACATGCGCGCCAACCTGGGCAACCCCGCACTCAGGCTGCAGGATGTGGCGGCTTATGTCGCCGTCAGTCCTGGGTATCTGTCACGTCGTTTCAAGGAGGAGATGGGTGTCTCCTATCAGGAGATGCTGACCCGGGTGCGCATGGAGCGTGCGGTAACGCTGCTGCGCGCAGGAGGCAGCCGTGTCTATCAGGTGGCGGAGCAGTGCGGCTACTCCAGCTACCGCAGCTTTGAAAACGCCTTTTCCAATTTTTACGGACAAAGCCCCAAGACGTTCAAATAGTTATTGCTCCACCAATTCAATCGTGAATACAGATGCGGGATGAGAAATCGTTCCAGACAAGGAACGAAACCGCAGGAATCCTGGAGGTATTTCAAGGTTGCGTGACGCAGGCTGGAGCGATTTATCGCCCGCAGACGATTCACGAATTAGTTAGTGGAGCAATAAACGCATCCGGCCTCTGTGAGCACCTCGGTCACCGCGCGGACAGCGGCTCTGACATCTGCGCCCTCTGCTTGTATGGTCACAGAATCGCCACCGCGTATGCTCAGGGCAGCTACACTGATTGCACGGCTCAGCAATGCTTCGCGCCCATTGCTTTTCAAGGAGACAGTCGTGTTGGGATAGCGGTGCGCTATGCGGCAGAGGGCAAAAATTGCTCCTGCATGCATGACGGTCCGTTCCGGCACAACCAGACAGCTTGTGGTTCGCATAGGTACACCGCCCTTCGTTAATGGGTCTTTTCCGCCATCCAGACAAAGCCGCCAGCAGGAAGGACGTCCGATGGCGTTTCCCCACTCAGCAGGTCAATGGTGTTTTCCGCCCACGGAAGATGGATGCCGGCGGGCTCATCGCCACAGTTGAACAGCGCACAGAGCGTTTGTCCTTCGGCTTCACGCACCAGTCCCAGCAGCGACGGCGATGGCAGGTCGATGGTGTGGCATACCGCGTTCACGGCAAAGGCAGGATTCTCCCTGCGCACCTGTACCAGACGGCGCAGCCCCTGAAACAGCCTGCCCTGTGGCGTATCGGGATTAATGCGATTTTCCGCCCTCTGCCAGTCAAACATGCCCCGGTGCAGATTGCGGCTGTCCTCCACCTTCAGGGGATCCAGTCGATAGGCATCGTCATTGAGCTGTGCCACCTCATCCCCCGCATAGAGGATGGGCAGGCCGCTCTGGGTGAGGATGAAGGCATGCAGCATCAGGTCAAGGCGCAGGGCCTGATCCATGGCGGCGGCATCCTGAGCGGTTCCCACGCCGGTCAGGAAAGCCGTTGTGCCGCACATGCGCGCATCGCCCAGACGGGGATCATCATTATAGCGTTCCCCACGGGAGGGGCTGCCTGGGTATTCTCCCGCAAACCATGCGTTGAGGAACGCCTTATGAGGCACCTCCTGCATGCCGAACCCGGCCAGATAGCGGTAATCCAGCCCCCAGCCAATGTCGTCATGGCAGCGGACGTAATTAAGGAACACATAGCTTGTGGGCAGCGTGGACAGCACATCCAGCTGATGGCGCAGAAGCCGGGCGTCATGGGTGGCCACCGTGTGCCACAGGGTACACATGGTGGTGGCGTTATAGAGCATGTGACACTCGGGCTTTTCTGTCGGGCCAAAGTAGGGAGCCAGCTTCTCCGGGGCCATGACCACCTCACCCAGCAGGATCACGCCGGGGCAGACCGCCTCGCAGATCAGGCGGCACATGCGCACGATGCTGTGCACCTGTGGCAGGTTGCGGCAGTCCGTCCCCATCTGCTTCCAGATGTAGGGCACAGCGTCAATGCGGATCACATCAATGCCCCGGTTCGCCAGATACAGCAGGTTTTCCATCATCGCCCGGAACACGGCGGGATTGCGGTAGTTCAAATCCCACTGGTAGGGATAGAAGCTGGTCATGACCACCTTGCTGCATTCCGGCACCCAGGTGAAACTGCCCGGCGCGGTGGTCGGGAAAACCTGGGGGACCGTCTTTTCAAACTCGTTGGGGATGTCCCAGTTGTCATAGAAAAAGTAGTAGTCCTGGTATTCCCGCTCGCCTGACTTGGCCCGGCGCGCCCATTCATGGCTGGAGCCTGTATGGTTCATCACGAAGTCCATGCAGCAGGACATCCCCCGGGCATGGCAGTCGGCGATGAGGGCCTCCAGATCCTCCATGGTGCCAAGTTCCGGCTTCACCCGTCGGAAGTTGGATACGGCATACCCGCCGTCGGTCTCGCCATCCACCGTGTCCAGCAGGGGCATCAGGTGGAGATAGTTCACGCCCAGGCTTTCAAGGTAGGACAGCTTTTCCTGCAAGCCCCGCAGGCTGCCGGCAAACTCCTTCACATACAGGCACATACCCAGCAGCTGCCGGGACTGATACCAGTCAGGCTGTGCCTCGCGGGCCCTATCCAGTTGCTTCAGCGGCTCGCTGCGCTCTGCGGCGAAGGCGCTCAGGCTTTCTGCCAGGAGGGAGAAGCTGCGCGTCCGCTCCTCCATGGGCAGATAGGCATACAGCTCAAAGAAAAGCCATTGCAATTCATCCCTGATGCGCGAAAACCGCGATGCAAAATCAGTCATTCGTATCCCTCCTCAGGCGATGGGTCAACCCTTCTCACGCATGCTGCTCCCGGATCAGATGCATCTGCCAAGCCACATACTCGCCCCGATGCTTTGGCACAGGCAGACCCGCGTACATCAGCGCCGCGCCGGTGTAGGTCCGGCCGCTTTGCGCGTCCCGGTACAACGCGTCCGCGTCCAGTCCCTTCAAGCGGATGTAGCGGATGGGCGCGTTGTCATGAATGTCCAGCGTCACGATGCTCAGCAGCGCCTCACTCCGGTCTTTGGCCGTCAGCATCCAGGCGGCTTCCTCGCGGTTATCCAGCCCATCGGTCAGGCGGAAATACAGCCCGTCCTGCATCAAATGCTGCCAGCACTTGAAATCCCGGATCTGCTGCCGGACGGCGGCCTTATCCTCCTCGGAAACCAGATTCAGATCCAGCTCATAGCCGAAGGTTCCCGCCATTGCCACCACAGCGCGGGTGTTGATGGGCGTCACGCGGCCTGTCTGCTCGTTGGGCGATACGGATACATGCGCCCCCATGCAGTGAACCGGGTAGCCGAAGGACGTACCGTACTGGATGCGGATGCGCTCAATGGGGTCGGTCATGTCGCTGCACCAGATTTGCGGCGTGTAGTAGAGCATGCCTGCGTCAAAGCGTCCGCCGCCCCCGGAGCAGCCCTCGATCAGCATCGCGGGATAGCGCTTGCGCAGCCGCTCCATGAAATTATACACGCCCAGTACATATTTGTACAGCACCTTTCCCTGGCTTTGACGCTCCATGACGGCGGAATACACATCGTTGATGGAGCGGTTCATATCCATCTTGATGTAGTCGATGCCGCTGCCGTCCAGCACGCTGAAGAGCTGAGCGCAAATGTTGTCCACCACCTCCCTGCGGGAGAAGTCCAGCACCAGCTGATCGCGGCTGCGAACGGGCTGCTTGCCGGGGATGATGAACGCCCAGTCCGGGTGCTGCCGGAACAGATCGGAGGCCATGTTCACCATCTCCGGCTCAATCCACAACCCGAAGCGCATGCCCAGGGACTTGACCTTTGCTGCCAGTTCATGCATGGTGCAGCCCAGCTTAGCTTCGTTCACCTGCCAGTCGCCCAGTCCGTCATGGTCGCTGGAACGTCGACCGAACCAACCATCGTCCAGCACCATCATGTCCACGCCCAGCTCGGCGGCCTGTCGGGCAATCTGAACAATTTTCTCCCCGGTAAAGTCCATGTAGGTGGCTTCCCAGTTGTTGATGAGCACGGGGCGTTCCTGTCCCTTCCAGGGGTCGCGGATGATATGGCCGCTGATGAGCTGATGGAAGCGTTGGCTCAGGTCGGTCAGACCGCAGTCAGTCAACACTATCACGGCTTCGGGGGCGGTGAAAACCTCGCCGGGGGTGAGCAGGTAGTTGAACCGCTCCTCCTGAATGCCCATGGTCAGGCGTGTCTGGTCATAGCTGTCCTTGCCCACACGGCAAGAGAAGGAGCCGCTCCACATCAGCGACACGCCGATGCACCGTCCGTGATCCTCGCCGGTTTCATGCTCTGCCAGGATGACAAAGGGATTCTGCTGATGGCTTGAGGCACCCCGCCGGGAGCCAATCACCATCTCCTGATGCGTCACCGGGGTGCGCTCGAGGGTGCGTTCCGCGGTATGCCTGCCATAGAAGTGCATCAGGTCGAAATCGCCCGTCAGGAAGTCCAGGGCGGCACTGGCGGCGTTTTCCAGCACCACATCCTCCTGACCGGCATTGCGGATGATAACGCTGCGGGTGATACAGTCCCTTTCGGGCAGCACGCCGTAGAGCAGCGTGACCTCCACGGGCAGGCGCTCGTCCTGCAGCTCCACCCGCAAGGTCTGCGCTTCCGCATCGGAGGCAAACACAGCGGGCATGCCGGGCAGACTGTACTTGCCCTGCTTAATGGTGTGGCTGACATAGCGCAGGTCGCAGCCGCTGACACCCCTCATGTCACGCGCACCGAAGGCAGTATGACGATAATCGCCGTTGCCCTCGCAGGGATACTCCAGGGGCATCACATCGCAGCTGATAGTGCGGTCCATGCCCGCGTCAAAGGGATTCCCGCTGAAGCCCCGGTCACGGTACTGGATCAGATAGCTCATATCGCCTTCGCAGCGGGGGCCGTAATTTTCTTCATGCGGGGTACCTCCTTTTCATTTTGCCGTGTCCTTTCTTAAGGACGCATCCGGGGATAACGGCGTTGGTTGAAAACAAGCTGGTTTGCGTTATCTGGCTTGTTTTCTTCCGTTCTGCAAATGTATTATAGCAGTAGTCATGCGTACTCGTAAATATCGCGCTGCTGCAAGATATATACCAATTCGTATTTTTTCTGCATATAGGTTGTATTTATGTCGCAAAATGGTATATACTATGATCAGCACAGAACAGGAGGCATCCGGCATGGCAGAGCGGCAGATCAACACCTTCACCAGCAGCAAGGTGCGCTTTTACGTTTTTCCGGACGACCGCTTTGTGGATTTCAGCATGTATCAGTTCGGATGGGAAAAATGCGAACCTCGCCATGCCTATGGTCCCGCGGGTCGCAATCATTTTCTCTTTCATTACATTCTGTCCGGAAAGGGTCTGCTGGAATCCAACGATGCGGAAAAGCAGACCCATTACTATCACCTCCATGCCGGGCAGGGCTTCCTCATCTGCCCCGGACAGATCAACCATTATCATGCCGATGAAGATGATCCCTGGGAGTACACATGGATTGAGTTCGACGGTGTTCGGGTCAAGGAATCGCTGGATACGGCAGGACTGACCATTAACCAGCCGGTCTACCGTGCGGTCACCCCCCTGGAGGCTGAAAAGATTGGCCAGCTGATGCTGTATGTGGTGGATCACGGCAAAGAATCGCCGCTGCATCTGACCGGGTATGGGTTTCTGTTCCTTGATCAGCTGGTTCGTTCCAGCGCACTGCGTCAGGAAAGCAATGGCAAGCGTGTGCGGGACTTTTACCTGCGCGAGGCCATGAACTTCATTGAGCAGCATTATCAGGAGAACATCTCCGTGGAGGACATCGCCAACTTCTGCGGTCTCAACCGCAGCTATTTCGGCAAAATTTTTCATGAGACCATGGGCAAGACTCCCCAGGAGTTCCTGATTCACTATCGCATGACCAAGGCGTGCCAGCTGCTGAAAAGTACGCAGATGTCCATCAAGGATATTGCGGCAGCTGTGGGCTATCCCAATCAGCTGCATTTCTCCCGCGCATTCCATCAGATCATCGGTGCAAGCCCCAGAACATGGCGGAATGAGCATTTCTCCATATAAATATGTCGGCAGAAGGGCGAGGGCAATCACCTCACGTTGCCATTAGGAAGGCACGCCAGGGCGATGCGGAAGCGAGGGACATCGCTATTCCTGCAAGATATTGCTCCACCAATTAAGGCAATACCGCACAATTCGTTGGCAGCGGTGGCGATGCCTTTTCCGTCATCTGCTGCTTGCAGATTTCTCGATTTACAACCAGTAAACCTTCAAAATCTGCAATTGCATCTGACGAAAAATTCATTCGCCACCGCACCAACTCATTTGTGCGGTATTGCCTTAAATCGTGAATTCAGATGCGGGATGAGAAATCGTTCCAGCCAAGGAACGAAACCGCAGGAATACTGGAGGTATTTCAAGGTTGAGTGACGCAGGATGGAGCGATTTATCGCCCGCAGATGATTCACGATGTAGTTGATGGAGCGATACATATCACAAAAGTACATGCACCCAAAAGCCTGATTGCGGCGGATTTTATGACAATTGGGCAGTCTGGGTGTATATTTTTTGTCCATTTTATATGTTATGATACTTGCGAGGTGAGAGATGTGATCCATAGCGTGAAGGGAAAGCGCCATCCGCTGCTGAGAAAGCTGTGGAAGCAGCGTGCCTTTTTCCTGATGCTCCTGCCGGGGCTTGCCTATTATGTCATCTACAAATATGCCCCGATTGTGCTGGGCGTGGCGACCAGTGTGGTCAAGTACAATCTGCGCAAGGGACTTGCTGGCAGCAAGCTGCTGAATCCATGGTACAGCAACTTCAAGTTCTTCTTTGAATCCAATTATTTTTCGCAGCTGCTGTCCAACACGCTTATCATCAGCCTGAGCAAAATTCTGCTGACGATCCCCATTGCGCTGCTGCTGGCGATTCTGCTCTATGAATGTCGCAGCGTCAAGCTGCGCCGCTGCGTGCAGACGCTGACCTATATGCCGCACTTCCTTTCCTGGATTGTCATTTATGGCATGTGTTTCTCCCTTCTGTCCGAAACCAACGGCCTGGTAAATGTCCTCATCCGCAAGCTGACCGGGCACACCGTGCCGTTCTTCACGGATGCACATATCTTCCGCGGCGTCATCATCTGGTCGGATGTTTGGAAGAGCGTGGGCTGGCAGTCCATTATCTACATGGCCGCTATCGCAGGCGTGGACCCGAACCTCTACGATGCGGCGCATATCGACGGCGCAGGCAGGCTCAAGTCCATCTGGTACATCACGCTGCCGAGCATCATGCCCGTCGTCATCACGACGCTTGTGCTCAAGTGCGGCAATGTGCTGGATGCCGGCTTTGACCAGATCTTCGTCATGTACAACACGGCTGTCCGTTCCACGGTGGACATCATCGACACCTGGGTGTACAGAACCGGTCTGGAGCAGTGGAATATCTCGCTGTCCAGCGCGGTGGGCCTGTTCAAGTCCGTCATCAGTATGATTCTGGTGATTCTGGTCAACCAGCTTGCCAAGAAGTGGGAGGCCTCCGTATGGTGAAACGTCATTCCGAGCGCATATTCGACGTGCTGGTGATTCTGCTGCTGGTCATGGCCGGACTTGTCTGCCTGATTCCCATGCTGCATGTCATCGCCGTATCCCTTACGCCCTACGATGAATATCTCCGGCGCGGCGGCATGATTCTCTTTCCCACGAGCATCACCTTCGATGCCTACCGCGAGTTCATCAAGGAGCCCTATCTGTTTGAGTGCTTCATGACCACAGTGGTCAGCACGGTGCTGGGCACGGCGTTCAACATCCTCATGACAGTGCTCATGGCGTATCCGCTGGCCAAGACCGATCTGCTCGGGCGCAAGGCGTTCAACCTCTTTGTGCTTATCCCCATGCTGATTACCGGCGGCCTGATTCCGACCTACCTGGTCGTGCGTTCCACGGGAATGATGAACACGATTCTGGTCTACATCATCCCGGGCGCCATCTGGTCCTATGTGCTGATTATCACGCGGGCGTTCTTCACGCAGATTGACAAGGGCATTGCCGAATCTGCCCGTATGGACGGTGCGGGTGAGTGGACGATCCTCTTCCGGCTGATTCTGCCCATCTCCATGCCGATCATTGCAACGATCGGACTCATGTACGGCGTGGGCCACTGGAACGAGTACCTCAGCGGCGTCATCTATGTCAATCGTCCGGAGCTGCGCACGCTGCAGGTGGTGCTGCGGGAAGTGCTCAGCCGCAACACGGAAGCCGCCGTCGATGTGACGGTGCCAACCAAAACACTGCAGATGGCGGGCGTAGTCTTTACCTCGGTGCCGATCATCGTGGTGTATCCGTTTCTGCAGAAGTATTTCACGCAGGGCATCATGCTCGGCGCGATCAAGGGCTGATGATGACAGGCCGGGCGAACGGTCTGTATCAAATAAAAACTGGAGGGATTTCCATGACGAAGCGTTCCATTGTTTCCCTGCTGCTTGCGCTGATGATGCTCCTGTGCATCACCCCCGTGCTGGCGGAAGAACCCGTGACCATCCATGTGTATGGTCTGGGCGCAACCATCCCCGAGACCGATCCGGTGCTGCCTGAGCTGGGCAACCGTCTGGGTCTCAAGATTGTGGTGGATACCGCCGCGGGCGGCGCGGATGCGGCCACCGGCCTGATGACCCGCATGATGGATAATGACATCCCCGACGTGTTCCGCGTTGGCGACCTGAACAACCTGGCGGTGTACCATGAGTCCGATGCGGTGCTGGATCTCACGCCGTACCTCGACCAGATCCCCTCTGTGGTTGCGGCCTTCCCGGAAACCGATTGGGCGCGCCTGACCATTGATGGCGGCATCTACGGCATCCCGCGCCGCGGCGAGGTCAACTACATGGACTACTTCATCCGCAAAGACTGGATGGAGAAGCTGGGCGCCAAGTACCCGACCACGTTCGACGAGCTGTACGACCTGTGCGTGCAGGTGCGTGACGCTGACCTGGACGGCAACGGCGTGAACGACACCTATCCCATCAGCGGCAGCAAGCTGGAGAGCCGCGCCGGTACCCTGAACATGTTCTTCACCGCCTATGGCGTGACCCAGCCCAACACCCTGATGATCAAGGACAACCAGGCGGTCTGGGCCTGCACCGATCCGGCCTACAAGCTGGCGCTGACCGAGATCCGCCGCTTCATGGAAGCCGGCCTGATCGACCCTGAGTTCGTCTCCATGAACGAGGATACCCTGCGCGAGAAGATGTCCATGGGCAAGGTGTTCCTGGCGAACGGCGGCTGGTGCGCCTTTGCCAAGCAGGCGCAGCAGGACGTGCTCAAGGCCGTTGACGCGAACGCTGACTGGGGTCACATTGAGAGCAACATCGTGACCGAGCTCGGCATCTCGGGCGCGACCCATACCGCGGCAAACTTCTCCAACGTGTATTCCTTCAGCCCCGACCTGGCGGATGACCCGGAGAAGCTGGCGGCTGCGCTGTCCATCTTCGAGTACACCATCTCCGGCGAGGGCGACGAGCTGCTGTGCTACGGCCTGGAGAACGTGCACTACACCAAGGAGAATGGCGTCATCACCAAGCTCCCGGCAATGAACGAGCTGGGCTATGGCTGGGCCATCCAGTTCACCGGCCGCAATGACATGGTCTACTGCATGACCAAGTTTGCCGAGTGCGCGGACGAGATCGAGCACGCTGCCAACGAGGTACCGATTCTTACCCATTATGAGGCGCTGGTCAGCCAGCCCGAGGGTGTGAACATGGCCGACCTGAAGGCGTATGAGTCCGAGCAGCTGATCGCTTTCATTTACGGCACCCGCCCCATGGAGGAGTACGACAATTTCGTGCAGGAGCTCTACAACCTGTACAACCTGGGCGCGTACCTTGACGCCGCCACCGAGACCCTGACCGAGCTGGGGTACATCAAGTAATCAGCCTTTTGTATCGGAGAGGGGCAGCCACGCCCCTCTCCTTTTCAGTCAATCAGGGACTGCGGGAAATGTGCAAGGGACGAAGAAAGGCATCACTGCAAAAAGCGCTTCAAAGAAAACGGCGGGCACCGTCCGTCCGAGGAGGTTTGTATGAAAGCAGTCATTTTGGGAGGCACCCTTTCGGCGATCCGGGAGGCGCTGCGTCTCCGGGCGGCAGGGTGGTCCGTGCTGCTGTGCGCGCAGAGCACCTATCTGGCGGAGGATGTCACGGCAACATGGCATGGCTATGGCGTGTGCCATCAGGCATGGCTGGGTGACAGGCTGGCCGCCGCCGGGCTATGCGTGGAGCCTCCCTTCCTCCCCGGAAGGATCAAAAAAGAAGCGCTCCGGGTGCTGCTGGATGCGGACGTGGAGGTTCGCTTCATGACCCGGGCTGCGGGGCTGCTCCAGGAGGAGGGGCGCGTCTGCGGCGTGGTGCTGGCGCGCAAGGGCGGCCTTGCCCAGGAAAGGTGCGACCTCCTGCTGGATGCGACCCTCTATCATGTTGCTTCCGCGCGGCTGACACAGCGGGCGGTGCTCGTTCCGGCAGGCAGCGAAGTGAGCTTCTCGCTGGAATACCGCGGCATCACGCTGACGCAGGATGTACTCCCGCTATCGGATCACGAAGTGCTGGAGCGCGGGCCTGTTGCACAGGACCACGCCTACCTGACCGCGACGCACACCTTTGCGCAGGATACGCCGCTGGAGGGGGCGCATACGGCGCTGTGGCGCTGTGCGCTTCATGCGGCCAAACGACTGGCGCAGGATGAACGGTTCCCGCATCTGGAAATGACCAATGCCCTGCCGGCTCAGGTTTTCATGGAATCGCCTGAAACGGAGCAGGCCGTGGAGATCACGGACGGTTTCAGCTTTGATGCGTCGTGGGCAGCGTATCCCGTCTGCCCGGCGCAGGTGCTGGTCTGCGGCGCAGGTACGGCTGGAATCCGCGCCGCGCTGGCTGCTGCGCCGGCGGGAGACGTGCTGCTCACGGAGTTCTTCCCCTATCCAGGCGGCACGCGGACGATGGGCGGTATCCAGTGGCTCTACTACGGCAACAGAAGCCCGCTGTTCCAGAAGATGTTTGCGGAAATCGAGCGCTATGCGGGCGGTCTGACGCACGGGAGGACGTATTCCCACTTTGGCTCCGCCGAGGCTTTCCTGTATCTGGAAAAGCTATGGGACAGCGGCATTGCGTACCGACCCGACACGCTGGTCTGCGGTGCGCGCCTGAGCGGGGGGCGCATCTCGGAGGTATTGTGCGTGTCGGCGGGGGAAATCTTTGTTGTGCATCCGAACAAGGTTCTGGATGCCACCGGCGACGGGGACGTGGCTGCGCTGTGCGGCGTTCCGATGGAAACCGGCGATTCCCTGACCGGCATGGTGCAGAATTACAGCCAGGCTCATCGCGTCAGCGGGACACGCTTTGATTGCCCCATGGCCGATCAGGATACGCTGCGCACCGATTTGCCGGAGGAATGGCAGCGTGCTGTGATTCAGAATACGCTATTCGGCGCGGAGTACGACTGCATGGAGATGCTGACCCCGCGGGAAAGCAGCCGCATCCTCGGACAGTACCGCATCACGCTTGAGGACGCGGCGCGGGGGCATGTGGAGCCGGATGCGCTGATTGATGCGTATTCCTCCTATGACCCGCACTGTCGCTGCTTGTCCCTGCCGGGGCGGCTCGGGCTGATGCCGGAGCGCGCAAAGCCCCGGTATGTCTCCATTCCCTACCGGGCGCTGCGCACCCATGAAGCCGGCAACTTGCTGGTGCTTGGCAAAGCGATTTCCGCAACGCAGGATGCCTTCAATTACTGCCGCATGTGCGCGGACATGATGGCACTGGGTCATGCTGCCGGGCGCATTGCGGCGCTGTCGGTTGATTTGTCCGCGCCTGCGCTGACCCAGGTACAGCAGGAGATGTTCGCCGGCGGCGCGCTGGTGCGGCGGCCTTCTTCAGAACCGTATGATGAGAACACAGCAGAGCGTGTCATTGCGCCGCTGCTGTGCGGTGTGGAGGGTGCGCTGGCGGAGGTTGTGCTCTGTGCGTGGCCGCAGACACAGAAGCTGCTTCTTGGTGCGCTGGAAAGCGGCGTGCTGCCGGACAGCAAACGGGTGGCGCATGCCCTGCTTTACACGGGGGATACGCGCTTTGCGCCGGACGTGCTGGAGGACTTCGTGCAGCGGGATGAAGCGCTCGCCGGGCAGTACGGGGAGCTGCGAGAGGCGGACGGCCTGATTCACGGCGGCTATCGGAATGCGCCGGATGATGTGTGGCGCGTCAATCAGGCGATGGTGCTGCTGGCACATGTGCAGTACCGCCCGGCCATTCCGGCGCTGTGTGCGGCGATGGAGCGCACCGGTCTAGGCGCGTTCTATCACCCGCAGACGGCGACCTATGGCAGCCTGCGTCCGGACTGCATGACCAACAGCACCTACGACCGCATGCTGTGCATGGCAGAGGTGGGCTTGCTGATGCCGGATGGCGCGCTGGCCGGGCCGCTGATGCGTCTTTCCCATCTGGCACAGGACATTGAGCCGCAGGATCGTAATGTCTATATGGCATATCTCGCGCTGCGTCTGGCGCACGCGGCGCTTCTCTGCGGCAGCGGGGACGCGCTGGCGGTGATTGAGCCTTATAGCCGCCATCCACACGGTGTTCTGCGCACCTATGCCCAAAGGATTCTTGAAAGCAATCAGGGAGGAAAAATGGTATGAAGGTAATCTGTAACCCGCTCAATCTGCCGTACCGCTATCAGATGCGCGGCGCTTCCCAGCCTGCCTGCCGGGAGGCTGCCGACCCGACACTGCTTGAGGTGAATGGGCAGTATGTCCTCTTTCCCTCCATGACGGCGGGCTTCCATACAAGCGAAGATCTCTGCACATGGACATTCCATGTCCTTCCGGAGAATTTCCCAGCGAACGACTATGCGCCGGATGGTTGCGTGTTGGACGGCGAGGTGCAGCTCTGTGCGTCGCATGGGAGCAAAAACGGCAGCTTTTACCGCAGCCGCGACCCGCTTGCCAAGCCGTTCCGGGAGATTCCCGGCACCTTCCCGTTCTGGGATCCGCACCAGTTTGTGGACGATGACGGACGGCTTTACTTCTATTGGGGCTGTTCAAATGCGCAGCCCATCCGTGGTGTGGAGATGGACAGGAATACGATGCGCCCGCTCGGCGAGCCGGTTCCACTGATTGCCGGGCATCCTGAGCAGCTTGGCTACGAGCGCATGGGCGAGGACGGCTCTGATGAAAACAGCGCTCCGTGGATCGAGGGCGCGTGGATGACAAAGCACAACGGAAGGTATTACCTGCAATACGCCGCCCCTGGCACGGAATTCAACACCTATGCGGACGGCGTATATGAGAGCGAACATCCGCTTGGGCCGTTTGTGCCGGCGAAAAACCTGCCGTATTCCTTCGTGCCGGACGGCTTTGCGCAGGGTGCGGGACATGGCAGCACGCTGAGGACGCGCGACGGGCAGCTTTTCCACGCAGCGACCATGCGCATCAGTGTCAATCACCCATTCGAGCGCCGGCTCGGCCTGTGGCGTGCGGGCTTTGATGCGGACGGCCTGATGTACTGCGATCAGCGGTATGCGGACTGGCCGATGGCACTGGAGGATGCTCCCTTCTCGCCGCCGCGTTGGATGCTGCTTTCCCATGGGAAGCCCGTCCGGGTGTCCTCCGGGGAGAATGCGGCGTGCGCGGTCGATGAAAACATCCGCACATGGTGGAGTGCGTCGGGGAATCAGCCCGGAGAATGGCTGGAGGTCGATCTGCTGGCGGCCTGTCAGGTGAACGCCGTGCAAATCAATTTTGCAGACGAGGGACTGTTTCTGGAGCCGCCCTGCCCCACGGAGACGCTGGAACAGGGGCGCTATATCGAGCGCGTTCCCCAGCATACCCGCTGGCTGCTGGAAGGCTCAACGGATGGCAAGACGTATTTCGTCATCGAGGACAAGCGCCGGGTGGAAACAGATCTGCCGCATGATCTGGTTGTCCGGGAGGCGGGTGTTGTTTGTCGCTTCCTGCGCCTGACCGTGCAGGAGCTTCCCTACGGGCAGAAAGCCCGCATTTCCGGTCTGCGCGTTTTTGGATACGCAGAAGGTGAGCCGCCGCGGCTGCTTTCCTCCCGAGCCACCCGGGAAGGCGCACGCGACATGCTGGTGACATGGGATGCGGAAGGCGCCGACGGCGTATGCATCCAATGGGGAGTTGCGCCGGATAAGCTGTACCACAGCTGCCTGACCTATGCCCCGGGAATGCGGCGCATCACGGCACTATGTGAGGGACAGCGCGTATGGTTCCGGGTGGATGCCTTCAACGGGAGCGGCATCACCTGCGGCGAAGTTCAGGAGGTCGAGGAATGATGGGGAAAGATGCGGGGATGACGGTGCATCTGGAGGAAACGCTGACCGCTGCGGGGTGCTATGACGTGCTGGTCGCGGGCGGCGGGCTGAGCGGCGCTGCCGCCGCGCTTTCTGCCGGGCGCTGCGGCAAACGTGTTCTGCTCATCGAGAAGCAGTGCAGCCTGGGCGGGCTGGCTACCACAGGGTTGGTCAATTTCTGGGTGCCGCTGTGCAACGGAAGGGGAAGGATGATTATCCGCGGCATGGCAGAGGAGCTTCTGAAACTGTCCCTGCGTCTGGGCTTTGACACGCTGCCGGAGGAATGGAAGCAGGGTGAACCGGCACAGCCTACGAATGAGCGATGCGTCAGCTGGTTTTCCTCCGGTCTGTTTGCGCTGGAGCTGCTTCGGCTTCTGCGCGAAAACTGCGTGGATGTTCTCTACGACGCGCTGATTTCCCAGCCGGTGATGGCGGACGGACACTGCGAAGGACTCATCATCGACGGCAAATCGGGGAGAAAATTCTATCAGGGCAGCGTGGTCATCGATGCAACGGGCGATGCGCAGGTGCTCGCGCAGGCGGGCGTCCCGACCATTGAGGGCGACAATTACTTCACCTATTACGGCGAGGGCATCACGCTGGAAGGCTGCCGCCGGGCACTTGAAACCGGAAACCTGTTCAATGCATACAGTCGCCCCTTTGGCGGCACGGCGGATTTGCATGGCCGCCAGCAGCCGGCGGAAAAAGTGCCCTATCACGGGGTATCGATGGAAACCATCAATGCCTATCTGCAGGAGAATCAGCTTTTGATGCTGAAAAAAGAGGAACGGAAGGATCGCTGGGCGCGTGGCATTCACATGCTGCCCGGCATGCCGCAGCTGCGCACAGCCCGGCGGCTTGACGGCAATGCTACGCTGACGGAGGAGGACTGCTACCGCCATCAGGCAGCGTCCATCGGCACCATCTGCGATTTTGAAAGACGTGACTGCCTGTACGAAGTGCCCTACGGCGTGCTGATTCGGGACGGTTTTGACAACCTGATGACCTGCGGCAGAAGCGCGTCTGCTTCCGGATGGGGCTGGGATGTGCTGCGGGTGATTCCGCCCGCCGTGCTGACGGGTCAGGCAGCCGGTCTGGCGGCAGCGCTGGCACTGGACGCCGGATGTGCCGTATCGGATGTGCCCATCCATACGCTTCAGGAGCAGCTTGGTAAAACGGGCGTTATCATCCACTTTGACGATGCGTGGAAGCCTGCGTCTGAGCCGGAGGACTGTGCAGCCGCTGTAGAGGGACATATCTGAATGCGGCCTTTGGGGAGATGCTACGCGTCATCCGCACGCTGACCGGGGCGGCATTATGCTACTCAAATACAGCAGCTCTTTCTTTGATCAGCTCGATGCAGCCCATTCCAAGCTCAAACAGCCGATAAAGCCCGCGAATCCTGCGTACAATCGTGGTATAGATTCTGATTGTCTTCAACTATTCTGTCTTTGAAAGAACAACTGCGGCTTTGGGTAAAGAAGATGACGAGCAAAGTTTTCTGAGCGATATGAGAAATGCAAACAGGAATCGGTGAATCCGCTAACACCATCTATCTGACGCCCAACAAAGAGGGCAGAGGGGAGCCTTGAAGAATGCCCGTGAACGACCCCTGTGGAGCTGAAAAAAGCCCTCGAAGGCTGTGAAAAAACAAGCCGGGATGTCGGGTTCTCTCAGAATGGCTTGCAGCGTTGCACAAAATAATTAGCACGAAAATACTAGAACCTGTTCACACTATTAACATATCTGTACTACAGAATGCGGATTAATGTGGATTTGTGTGAGGAATTAGGAGTTACTATATATTCCTTCCCAATGAAATTTCATCCGATTTCTGACCCGGATTATTTCAGGAATCGTGATTACATTGGTAAACACTGGAACCGCAAATTCATAAGAGCAATACAAGCAATTCTGAATTCCACTAAAGGAAAGGTCGGGCGTGGTGTTGCCTTCTTCGAAGAAGCGTTCGGACGAAATATCGATGAGTTTCATCGTTTATTGTGGATGCCAGAAGCATTCATCATATTCCGTCGGAAATATGATGCTGATTTATGTGCTCGAATGGCAGATAAATACACGAACTATACTGACGAAGATTGCGATCTTGCTAATGAATGGTGGAGGGATTTCTGTGCGTTGAGTGAGGATCAACGAGCCATCATAGAGCCTATCATCGGTTTGAACAAGTTTGATGAGGGTGATTACCAATGCGATGATCCACAGATTCTTCACGTCTTGGAATACTATAAGATTAAGCACTAATGCTTTTTCCTCACCATTTTCTTCAACCACAATTTTTCGGAGGGTTACATGATACCAGTAGAAAGTATAGTCAGGTATCTCATAAAGTTCGGAAGCGAGAAAAACATGAAGTCGCTACTTGATGGCAAAGTGTTTATGCATAATCTCCAGTACTACATCAACCTTGAAAAAGAAAAGGGAGATCAGATTACTGGAGATGAATATGAAGGCAAGCTTCCAG
Source organism: uncultured Eubacteriales bacterium (assembly GCA_902764185.1). Taxonomy (GTDB): domain Bacteria; phylum Bacillota; class Clostridia; order Christensenellales; family Aristaeellaceae; genus SFMI01. The sequence continues at coordinate 26,382 of CACWUV010000003.1, read as the reverse complement.
TTGTTAACGTTACACTCTCCATAAGGAATCCAGATACACATGAAGAGATTACACAGATATCATGTGGAAAGGCATCTTTTGACTTTGGCATGTCAAAGTATCCAGTGTATTGTACTTTGATGTTTGACCATCGAAATATGCTTAATGATGAAGAACCTCAAGTGCCCAAAGAAGATGGTGATCCGTATACGATACTGCGGTATGGTTTTACTGAGGATCAAAAGAAAGAAATGGCCACCTTTGGTGATTCAGCCGTATTTATCAAAAATGTCGACGAGTTTATTCATCGCGTAAGAAAAGCTGCTGAAGCAAAAGGGATTCAAGTCGGATATGGTCCGGTCAGCTACTATCATGACAATGAACTTAAGCATCACAAACAAGTCATGGAGCAGCATGGAGCTGCCCCTCTGTGGAAAAGAGATCGGTACAAGAATCAACAGGAGTATCGCATTTATTTAGACACAGAAATTGACGATTCGATGATTCTTGAGATTGGAGATATACGTGATATAGCTGAACTGTTGCCAACAACAGTTCTTCTGGATAGTGAACTCTGCGTCAAAGCTATTCTTGAACCTCTACACGATAACCCATAACCCTACACGATAACGTCATAACGTTACACGAAACGCCCGGCAATCGTGTAGCGGTTATAAAAATCAGTCAAGTTTGTTTCTTACCCAAACCGTTTCTGATTTGGGTATTTGACACGAAATACCGCAGAATCTTCACCTAATCATACCCAAACCATGATTACACACCATTCTATTTAGGTATGCAATAATGTAAATTATGGCATTAAAAATTTACCAAATTGATTGAAAATGGATGATTTTTTATGATTTTGAGAGCAATCGGGCAATTCAAGTCCTGTTTCCCGTACCAAAGAACCCTTGAGAAATCAAGGGCTCCGATTTTTGTATGTGCGGAAATACTCAAACCGTACCCAAACGATACCCAATCATGCCATTTTCTCGATGAAGGCCTGCATCCTGTTTGATGATTCCCGACGCATCGTCTCCGTCACATGCCCGTAACGATCCAGGGTGAATGCCGCGGAATAGTGGCCCATGTTTTCCTGCAGGGTCTTGATGTCGTTTCCCGCCCGGATGTCCTGAAATTCCTTCCAGATCGTTGACTGGGAATTGTGGCTGCCATCCGGATGATTGAAAACCAGGCCGGGGAATCTACCCTCATTCCACAGGTCACCCATCTCGCGCTTCTGTGCCTCCTGATCCGCTTTGTGCTTCTTCAGAACTTCCATCACGAAGGGGGCGGGGGCAATCACGCGGGTTTTGCCGTTCTTCAGGGTACCGAACACATAATCCTGCCCCTTGACCCGCGTCTGCACCAGCTGCTTCTCGATGTGGATCACACCGTGCTCAAAGTCCACACAGTCCCAGGTGAGCCCGATGATCTCTCCGACCCGCATCCCCGTGAAAACCGCCGTCAGAAACAGAGCCTCAAAGGGATTGCCTTTCAGTGCCGCGAAGAGGCGCTTCTGCTCAGGAGCGTCCAACGGTGTCACCTGCTTTTCCACCACCTTCGGCAGAATGCAGGCGCTGGTTGGATTGCGTTTAAGATACTCAATACGAACAGCCATATGATGTGGATTGATGATTCCTACAAATCAACTGTTGTTGACTGCCTTGAATCTTTCTTCAGAGAGAATATGCATGGCTTGCGTCGTATATTGCACGCGCCAGTTCATAGTCAAACCCAGGCTTGCAGACGGTTTGCACATCGCTGAACGACATGCAGTGTTTATTCTCCGTTGTGTACGGCTTCCAGGTGGGAAGAGCCGCATGATTGGGATTTCCTGTCTTAGCAAATTGGATCCATGCAAAGGAGGTCTCTTTTTCCAAACGATCCGAAACTCCGGGAATGTTGCAGCATGGCACCAGGGCGGTATTATGTGATGTAAAGGGCATATCCATATTGTGCCTGGCAAGCAGTCCCTCTCCGACAGGCAGCGTGAATTCCATGATATAGCAATAGGTTTTTCCGCGGCTTTCTTTTGCCATGCGATCAGCCAGCTGCAGGGTCGGCCAGCGGAACATGGGATCCAGACAACAGGCCCAGAAGGGCGGCCTGTATGGATACGCTTCGCGAAACAGCGTGATGATATGCTCCGCCTTCTCCGTGCTGCCATATTTCTGCGTCAGCTCCCTGCGTACATCCTCCCAGGAATGGGAGCGGGGGCCATGATCAAAAACAGGCGGTACGTTGAATTCCGAAAACAAAGACCCCACCAGCAAGTCGATGGGCTTTGCACCGGGCCGCAGCCCTTCCCTGCGAATATCGCCATAATACCACGCGTTTTTCTGCGGGCCGAAGTGGAGCAAATATCCATTCCCGTACATTTCCAGCAGCACGCGGGTCACGGCCTCGTAAGGGGCTGTCTCCAGCAAGTCGGGACGGCCCTTGGAGATGCCGAGCTTTTTGAGCAGTATGTCCAGCTCTTTCTCCCGCTCCTCCGGCGTGGTTTCTTCTCTGTCATATACGCCGCTTTGAATGATTGCTCTGTGAAATAAGCCTTCCGCCTCCGGCGTCTGCATCAGCGCCTGAATTTTTTCTCCGCCGCCAGACTGTCCAAAGAGGGTCACGTCCTCAGGGTTTCCTCCGAAGGCTGCAATGTTGTGCTTGACCCATTGCAGCGCAAACACAAGGTCGCTCATCCCCGCGTTGACGGAGTTCTCATACTGCTTTCCCAGGGATGAAACATCCAGATACCCGAGCCAATTGAGCCTGTGGTTCACCGATACCACCACAATATCGCCAGCTTGCGCCAGGTTTTTGCCTTCATAGGTGACCAGCGCATGACTGGAACCAATGGCGAATCCGCCGCCGTGAATCCATACCATGACGGTTTTCTTCGCATTTTCATCCAGGGTGGGCGTCCACACGTTGATGAAATGGCACTGTTCATCCTCGGGACGAATATTGTGCGGGATCAGCAGCTCTGCCTCCTGGGAAAAAGGATTGATCTGCGGGCATTGGCAGTCATAGGAAAAGCAGGGCGCGGGCTCAGACCAGGATTGCGGCGGTTCGGGCGTGCGAAACCGCTTCGCCCGGGCGTAGCGAATCCCTTTGAATGCATAGATACCGTCGTATTTTATCCCGCGCACAGGGCCATACTGCGTATCCACCACCGGCTCCCGCACGGTGCAAATAAACTCTTTTTCCATTTTTCAGTTTCAGGCCGAGATGGCGGCCGCCAGCTTTTCGCGCAGGAATACATTGGCGTCCCACAGATCTTGTCGCCAGCTTTCGCTGCCCGTGTACCAGAATTCCCCCACAAAGACGCGCACGCCCAATTCCAGCGCCTTGCGCGCGTCGGATACAAAATCCACGTGGCCGGTGCCGAAGGGCACTTCGCGGAAAACGCCGGGAACCGTTTCCTTCAAATGCACCGCCGCGATATGGCCGCGTCCGGTTTCCAGGTCCATCGTTACGCTGCCTTCCTCGGTCAGCGCGGCGTTGGTCAGGTTGCCGATATCGGGATATACCTGCAGCCAGGGATTTCCCACGGCGTTTACATACCGCATCGCCTTGGCCACCGTATTCATAAACGGCGTTTCCATGGTTTCAAAGGCGATGACGACGCCATATTCCGCGGCAAGCAGGGCGCTGCGGCGAAGGTTCTCCTCAAAAAAACAGCGGGTATTTGGGGTACCCTTTTCATAATATACGTCATATCCGGCCAGCTGGATCAGGCGGATGCCCAGCCGGCTGGCCAGAAGGATGGCCTTTTTCATGATTTCCATGCTGTGGGAACGCACCGCGGAGTCGGGATGCCCCATGGGATATTTGCGATGGCCGGACAGGCAGATGGAATGAATGGGCACGCCGGTTTCTTCCATGGCGCGGCGCAGATCGCTGATTTCGGTGTCTGTCCAGTCCAGCCGGGCAAGCTTTTCATCTGTTTCGTCAATGGAAAGCTCCAGATAATCAAACCCGGCTTCCTTGGCGCAGAGCAGCTTTTCACGCAAGGTCAGCGTTCCTGGCATGCTTTTTTCATATAAACCCAAACGGTACTCGGTTGCCATGTCTGCCTCTCCTTATTTCTTCTGCCCATAATAAGCGTTCGGACCATGCTTGCGGGTAAAATGCTTTTCCAGATAACGCCGCGGCGCTTCCTTGGCCTCGCCGCATGCCTGCTTGGTATAAAGGGCCATTTTGGCTACTTCCTCCAGGACCACGGCATGGTAGACTGCCTGATCGGCGTTTTTGCCCCAGGTGAAAGGACCGTGGCTGGCGCAGATCACCCCGGGCACATAGGATGGATTGAGCTTGCGGGCAGTGAAGGTCTCCACAATGCTTTTGCCTGTGTTCAGCTCATACCCTGCGTCGATTTCCTCCTGGGTCAAATGGCGGGCACAGGGAATGGAACCGTAAAAGTAATCCGCATGCGTGGTGCCGCAGCAGGGAATATCCAGCCCGGCCTGCGCCCAGCCCACAGCATGGGGGCTGTGGGTATGCACAATGCCGCCGACGGAAGGAAAGGCATTGTACAGCACAATGTGCGTTTTGGTATCGGAGGAAGGATTCAGATCGCCGGAAACAACGTTCCCCGCAAAGTCCAGCACCACAATATCTTCGGGCTTCAGCGCCTCATAGCTGACGCCCGAAGGCTTGATGGCGAACACGCCGGCCTCACGATCGGCCTCTGAAACATTGCCCCAGGTGAAGGTTACCAGGTTATACTTTGGCAGGAGCATGTTGGCGGCATAAACCCGCTGCCGCAGCTGTTCATATTCCATTTTATTCCTCCACAAAATACACGGCGGCATGAGCGGCTTCGCGGTTGGCGGAATAGATCCTGTCGCCATCCTTGCCATGGTAGATGCAGGCGTTGCTGGGGCCCACGCCCTCCTCCACCGTTTCGGTGACGAAAGCTGCCTTGCCCGCATCCCAATGCACCACAAACAGCTGCTGCTTTCCCCGGCGGCAGCCGCCCACGAAGCAGGAATGTCCCGCCAGCGTGCCGGCCTTGACTACATGATAGAATTCTGTGACCTCGGGATGCTGGTACACCTGGACATACTCGCCGTTGATCTTTTTATAGATCCGGAAGTAGCAGCCATGGAAGCGCTCGATGGTGGCAATTTCCGCCTCGCCATCGCCGTCGATATCAATAACATCGGCATCGCTGGTGGCCTGCTTCATGATCTGCTCCACCGTCCAGTCTTCGCTGTTTGCGGCAGGGGGGATCAGCTTGAATACGCCCTGCTCACAGGTGGACAGGCCGATATCATAGCCCGGGCCAGCCAGCCGCGCGTAGCCGTGATTCTGGAAACAGCCGCCCAGAATTTCCTTGAGCTCCACCGGGCCGTCCCAATCCTGGGGCAGCAGTCCGGCATATACGCTGCCGGGCTGCGACCAATCGTCCCGGGCCGCCTTGTGCGCCGCCAGGGAACAGACCACCAGCCAGACGCGCCCATCCCGCCGCAGCAAGTCGAAGCGATGCAGATAAGGCAGCGTGAACAGCTCCCGCACGTCATAGCCGCCTTGCGCGTTGGGCTTGACCCACACCAGGCAGGCTTCCTCCCAATCGTAGAGGCGGAAAAACTTCTGCACTGCCAGGAACTCACCGGGACGGCCGGGAATTTCAACCATGCTCATGGTGCCGCCGGGCTGTTCCCATACCTGCTTCACATGGGTATGGGTGGCGCAATCCAAGGCAATGCAGGGGCCGCGGTTTTCGGCGGCAAAGAATACCCAGGGTTCGCCTTCCGACTGCATCACGCTTACAGCGTAGCAATGATCCAGTTCAGCCAGCGATTTCTTCGTATATTTCATAGCTGCGTCTCCTCATTCCATGATCATAGGCAGGAACGGAAGGGAATATTCTGAGGCGCTTCAAAGCAATCCTCAAAGCCGCGGCGGTGATGATAATAGATCTTGTCCTTATCCTGCGGATACACATATTTGCCGCCCACCTGCCAGAAGAAAGGATGGAATTTGTACTCGTTGCGATCCTTCTTGAAATCGTACAGCAGCCTGATTTCCTCCTGATCGGCCTGGAAATTGGTCCACACGTCCCAGTGAATGGGAATGACCACCTTGCATTGCAGGTTTTCCGCCATGCGCAGGATATCCACCGAGGTCATCTTATCCTGCATGCCGATGGGATTCTCGCCGAAAGAACCGAAGGCCACGTCGATATCGTAGTCCTTGCCGTGCTTGGCAAAATAGATGCTGAAATGGCTGTCGCCGGAATGGTAGATGTTGCCGCCGGGGGTTTTGATCAGGTAGTTGACGGCCTTTTCGTCCATATCGGTGGGACATTTGCCGGTCAGCTCCTCCCGGTCGGGGCCGGTGGAATCGGTGGTGACGATGCAGGTGCGGTCAAAGCTGTCCAGCGCCACGATTTCCAGATCCTTGAATTTGATCACGTCGCCGGGCTTGACAATCCGGCAGCGATCTTCGGGCACGCCCCACTTGATCCAGGTTTCCACGGATTTGCGGGGACCAATAAAGGGCACGGGGATTTCGTTGCCGTTTTCATCGCTGGTGGTCATGCCGCTGTTGATCACATGGGCCGCCCATTCGGCGCTCATATGGTCCTGATGATAATGGGTGGCCAGCACGGCATCCACATGCTTGAAGGCAAAGGGATCGATGACGAAGGGCACGTTGCGCAGGTTGGGCTGCATGGCGCGGGCGCCGCACATGTTGGCCATCTGATGCCCCACGGCCATCTTGCCGTTGCCGTGGGTGCGCTTGCCGTTGCCGCACCACAGATCGATGGTTACGTTGGTATTGGCCGGGGTCTTGAACCAGATGCCGGTGCAGCCCAGCCACCACATGGCCACGTTGCCCTCCGGCACCACTGCGTTTTCAATATCCTCCACCAGCCAGGTGCCCCATTCGGGGAAGGTGGACATGATCCAGGATTCCCGCGTCATCTCACTGATTTTACTCATATTTTCATCCTCCTGCGATTAGTAATGGATTTCACGCATGTTCAGGTCGGGCAGCGCTATCTCTGCACCGAAAAGCTCCTTGGCCGTCACGTTGAACAGGATCATCTGCTGCGGCCAGCACGCTGTGGTTTTCCGAAGCCGCTCCGGTGTGTAGGTGACGGTGATCAGGTATTTTTGAGGCTTCAGCCCTGCCAATAACCGCTCCTCGTTGGTCAGGACCTTTTCTGAATAATATATATGACACCGGGAAGGGCGCTTGCCGTGCTGCCTGCGCTTCATCACGTTGGCTGCCAGCACGCCGGCTTCCCGAATGCTTTCCCAGTCAATAGATTTCTTCCGCCAGAAAAAGCGCTGGGTAACGCCGCTCGTGTCGATCGTTACCAAGTAAAACGCATCCCGGCAAAAGCAGAAGTAAAGGCACGTCAGCGCCAGAAAGATCAGACAGGCCCATCCGTTGCCCATGACCGCATACAGGATTGCCAGTCCCGCCAGGATCAGAACGCCGATGCCGGTCAGCACCATCTGCGCGGGATGACTGATATGCTCCTTCACGCGCCGCCCCCCCTTTCTGTCGTTATTTCAAATATTCGTCCAGCCGGGCGGCATCCACGATGATGGAAACATATTCCGGATCGCCGTAGCCGCGTCCCCAGTGGAAGTTGCGATGATCGCCGATGATGTTTAACTTTTCCAGATCTTTTCGGATGTAAGGAGGCGCTTTTTCCACATCGAAGGCGCGAATCAGCTGCACCATACGCGTTACAAAATCCCTGGGGAAAGGATCTCCGTGATGGCCGCCCAGGAACAGGGCAAAGTTATATTGCAGCAAGTTTTCCAGCTTTTCCGCACAGAGGCGCAGAGGCACCGCCGGATGCACGCACTGATACATTACATGGCGGTTCAGCGCGTCGCCAGTCATTATGAGCTGAGATTTATCATCGTAGAAACAGCAGCTGCCCCAGGTATGGCCCGGCGTGTGAATCGTCTTCACTTTGCGGCCACCCAGATCAAAGATCTGTCCATCAGCAAGAGGCAGCACTTGGGTATCGCCGATTTTGTTGGCTTTGGGATCATAGGCGTCCCCGAAGATGCCGGCGATCAGATCGTTATCATCGGGATGAACCCAGATGGATGGGAACTGGCGGGCGCCGCCAATATGGTCCGGATGGGCGTGGGTGCCCACGCAGATCAGCTCCTTGCCGGCCATCAGCGGCTGAAGCTCCGGCGGGAAATCGGTAAAATCATCATCGCCAAAGCCGTTGTCAATCAGCAGGCATTTGTTTTCGCCCACGATCAGCGTACAGCATACATGCCCCGGCCCGGGCACCAGCCCGCTGCACTGGATCTGGTACAGGCCATCCTTTGCAAAGGTGACAAACAGCACCTGTTCACAATCCTTCGCCATCTTTATTTCCTCCCATCCTGGTTTTAACAGCCGGGAAGGCGCCAGAAGTACCGGCGCCTCCCCGGCAAGGGTATTCAATTACTCAAAGTAAGCGCCAACAACATTCCACTGCTCGCCCCAGCGGGAGAAGTTCTGCAGATTGCTGACCATCAGGTTGCCATACACATCCTGACGGATGGGATAAGACAGGCAGTATTCGTTCACATAGGCGTCAATGAATTTCTGGGTCAGTTCATCGCGCTTGGCGTCGTCAAACTGGGCCAGCACTTCATCTTCCATGGCATACAGCGCGCTGAAGTCTTCCTTGGCGGTATCGCCATGGTTGAACAGCTTCCACTGGCTGATAACCCAGTGAGCGACGGAACCGATCATGCCGGATTTGCCGAATTCCAGATCCCAGTCCACGGTGTAGAGCACATCCTGCAGATAGGCGGCGTTATCGCCGGTCTTAATGGTTACGTCATAGCCGATGCTGCGCAGGTTGTTCTTGAACATTTCCACGGCGGTGGTGCGGTAGGTGTCGTTATCCACGCAGACAGTGAACACAGTGCCCTCGGGCAGACCGGCAGCCTCCAGCATTTCCTTGGTTTTCTGCAGATCCTGAGGATAGGGATCTTCGTATTCGCGGATGAATTCCTGGGTCTTGGTCACGGGGGTGGTGGCAAATTCGCCGCTGGATTCAAAGGCGCCTTCCCACATGGAGGGACGGTCGATGGCGTAGCACAGCGCCTTGCGGACATTGGGATCGGCGCACTTGGAGGAGGCGTCCAGGTTGAACACGATCAGCTGCTGGTAAAGACCGGCGGCGGAGGTGTACTTAAGATCAGGATAGATACCTGCTTCCACGTCCTGAATATCAGCCTCGGCAGGATACATGATCACGTCCACGCCGCCGGTGGTCAGCTCCATCATGGCCACGTTGGCTTCGTCGATGCGGCGGACGATGATCTTGTTGATGGGAGAGTCGTTTCCGGCAAAGTAATCATCAAACTTTTCAAAGGTCAGGCTGTCGCCGGCCACAAAGCCGGTCATTTTGTAGGGGCCATAGCTGGCAAAATTCTTCACGTCCATACCATAGGCCACCAGGTCCTCGGGATTAGCGGCCTCAAAGGCTTCCTTGCTGAAGATACGGAACTGGGCGGCCAGGTTCCAGTTGTTGACGCTGACGGAATTGAAGGTGAGCTTCACGGTCTTTTCGTCAATCTTTTCCACGCCGGAGCCATCGGTGGGCATGCTGGGCGAGCCGTTCATGTAGTTGTTGCCGGTGCACTCATAGGCGATGGAAAAGGCGGCGTCATCGGCATCCAGGATGGTGCCGTCATGCATCTTGATGCCTTCCTTCAGGGTGATGATCAGGCTCTGCTGATCCTCGCTCCATTCCACCTTTTCGGCGGCGCTGTACTCGTCCACGATGTACTCGTAGCCGCCATCCGCGTTCTCATGCAGGGTAAACAGCGTGGGCCAGGCCAGGCTGGCGGTGGTACGGCTGTTCTGCGCGCCTTTCAGCGACGGAATATCGCCGGCCACGGCGATGGTCAGGGTGTCCTTGCCGGCCAGCGCGGTGCTGCACAGGCTCATGCACAGGATTGCTGCCAGGATGATCGCGATCAGTTTCTTCATGGTTTTTTCTCCTTTTCATTATTTTCAACCGCGCATGGCGGATGAGTTCTCACGCAAGGCCGTTCAGCTCGCGCACGCGATGGCAGGCCACAAAATGCTGGGGCCGCACTTCCTCGGCCACGGGGTTCTCCTTGAAGCAGCGCTCGGTGGCGTAGGGGCAGCGGGCGGCGAAGCGGCAGCCGGGCTTGGGATTGATGGGGCTGGTGATTTCGCCCTTGAGCTCGATATGCTTTTTCTCGTGATCGATATCGGGCAGCGGCACGGCCGAAAGCAGCGCCTTGGTATAGGGATGCAGGCGATATTCGAACAGCTCGTCCGTGGTGGCCTTTTCCACCATCTGCCCCAGGTACATGACCATGATGTCATCGGAGATGTATTTGACCACGCTCAGGTCATGGGTGACGAAGATGTAGGTCAGCTGGCGCTCGTCCTGAATATCCCGCATCAGGTTCAGGATCTGGGCCTGGATGGAAACGTCCAGGGCCGAGACCGGCTCGTCGCACACCACGAAGCTGGGGTTCATGATCAGGGCGCGGGCGATGCCGATGCGCTGGCGGCGGCCGCCGTCCAGCTCGTGGGGGTAGGCGTTCACATAGCGCTCCGCCAGACCCACGATCTTCATGATGTCAAAGACCCGATCCTCAATTTCCTTTTCCTTGGCGTCTGTCATGATGCGCAGGGGCTCGGCGATGGCCTGATACAGGCTCATGCGGGGATTGAGGGAGGAGAAGGGGTCCTGGAAGATGATCTGCATCTTGCGGCGCAGGGCGGTGAGCTCGGCGCGGCTCACGTGGGTGATATCCTTGCCTTCAAACAGGATCTGGCCTGCCGTGCTCTCCTGCAGGTGCAGCACGGTGCGGCCCAGGGTGGATTTGCCGCAGCCGCTCTCGCCCACCACACCCAGCGTTTTTCCCTTCTGGATGGTGAAGGAAACATCATCCACGGCATGGACGATACCGGCGGAAACAGGGAAGTACTTTTTCAGGTTCCGTACCTCCAGAATGGGCTGTTCACTCATGGATGGCTTTCTCCTTTCTGAAGCAGGACTGATGGTAGCACCGCACCCAATGGCCAGGGGTGATTTCGGTAAGCTCCGGGCTGGTTTTGCTGCACTCCTCCGTGGCGTAAGGGCAGCGCTCGCAGAATTTGCAGCCCACGGGCAGGTTGGCCGGATCGGGCATCAGGCCCTTGATGGGCTTGAGGCGTTTGCTGTCCCCGGCGGAGTTGGGCAATGAATCGAAGAGACCCTGGGTATAGGGGTGGGCGGTTTGGTGGAAGATGTCCTCCAGGTTGCCCAGCTCCACCACCTCGCCGGCGTAAATCACGGCCACGCGGTCGCACATTTCGGCGATGATGCCCAGATCATGGGTGATCATCAGCACGGAAGTGCCCAGCTTGGATTTCAGCTCATTCATCATATCCAGCACCTGGGCCTGAATGGTCACGTCCAGAGCGGTGGTGGGCTCGTCGGCCAACAGCAGCTCGGGAGAGCAGGCCAGGGCGATGGCAATGACGATGCGCTGGATCATACCGCCGGAAAACTGGTGCGGATACTCATCGTAGCGTTCCCGGGGGATGCCCACCATTTCCATCATGTCCCCGGCCTTGACCTTGGCCTCGGCCTTGGAGCAGTCGTCATGCAGGCGGATGACCTCGCTGATCTGCTCGCCCACGGTGTCCACGGGGTTCAAGGCGGTCATGGGGTCCTGGAAGATCATGGAGATCTCGAAGCCGCGGATCTGCTCCATATCGCGTTTGCGCAGCTTATATAAATCTTTTCCTTTGTATTCAATGGTGCCGCTGACCACTTTGCCGGGCGGGCTGTCCAGCAGCCGCAGGATGCTCAGGGCGATGGTGGTTTTTCCGGCGCCGGTTTCTCCCACCAACCCCAGGGTTTCACCTTTCTTCAGCGACAGCGTCACATGGTTGACCGCTTTGCTGACGCCTGTGTCCCGGCTGATATAGTGGACGGATAAATCGTTGATGCGCAGCAGATCGTCGCCTTTTTGAAGCTGTGTGCCGCCGAATACCGTACTTTTCTTTGCCATGGTTCTCCCTCCTTAATGCTTCAGGCGCGGATCCAGCGCGTCGCGCAGCGCATCGCCCACCAGGTTAAAGCTCAGCACGATCAGCGCGATGCAGATACCGGGGAAGGTGACAAGATAAGCCTGGCGCAGAATATACTGGCGGCCGGCGGAAATCATGCTGCCCCATTCGGGTGTGGGCGGTGTGACGCCCAGGCCGATGAACGCCAGGGAGGAGGACGTGAGGATGCCCACGGCCATGTGCATGGTGATTTCCACGATCAGCTGAGAGGATACATTGGGCAGGATGTATTTCATAATAATACGGAAGTCTTTCGCGTCCGTCGCACGGGCGGCTTCCACATATTGCTGCTCCTTGACGGCCAGCACCGGGCCGCGCATCATGCGGGCAAAGGGAGGAACGAAGGAGATGCTGATGGCCAGGATGGCGTTTTCCAGTCCGCCGCCCCACCGCGTCCACCTTGCCGCCGTAAAAGCCGGCCAGCGAGCCCAGCAGCGTGCCGAAAATGGTGGCGAAAACCGTTGCCACCGCGCCGATCAGCAGGCTGGTGCGTCCGCCATACAGCAGGCGGCACAGCACATCGCGGCCCAGGTTGTCGGTGCCGCAAGGATGCAGCTTGCTGGGGAACTGCAGCTTCTGCGTGATATCCTGCACATCATACCCCTCCGGGTAGAAAACAGAGGCCAGCAGGCAGGAAGCCACCATGATCACGATGATGGCCAGTCCCAGCATGCCCAGAGGATTGCGGACAAAGCGGCCCATCGCCTCAGACAGAAGAGAACGCTGCTTGATTTTCCTGACAGAGCTTACCGTACTCATTGTTCCGCTCCTCCTTCTTCTGTCAATACGACTTTTTTGGGACGTTTGCCCGATCTGGCGAAGCTTGCCTTGATTCTGGGATCAATGAAGGCGTATGCCACGTCGATCAGCAGATTGATCACCGTCACGGTGACGGCGGTCAGAATGATGGATGCACGCAGCTGCGGGAAATCGCGGTTGTTGATGGATTCCACCATGAAGCGGCCCAGGCCGGGAATGGCGAAGATCTGCTCGATGATCATGGTGCCGCCCAGCGCGGTGGCGAAGTGCATGCCGATGGCAGTGACGATGGGAATCATGGCGTTGCCCATGATGTGGTGCCAGATCACCACGCGTTCCTTCTGCCCCTTGGCGCGTGCGGTGCGGACGAAATCCTGGCGGACATTATCCAGCACGGAAGCACGGACGTTGCGCATATAAGCGGCCGCGGACAGGACGCCTTGGGCAAGCGCGGGCAGGATCCAGTATTTGACGCCATACCAGCCGGATACGGGCAGCCATCGCAGCTTGATGGAGAACAGCATAATCAGCAGCAGCGCGAACCAGAAGGCCGGCATGGAACTGCCCAGCATACCGAACACCCGCGCCAGATTATCCTTCCAGCTGTTGCGGTTCAACGCTGAAATGATGCCCAGCGCCAGACCCAGCGAGAAACCTACCACATTGGTGCCGATGGCCAGCGTGAACGTTACAGGCCAGCGGGCGAAGATCTCAGTGGTCACAGGCTGGCCGGTGCGGTAGGAGCGGCCCAGATCGCCCCGGGTGACGATACCCCACAGGTATTTGCCGAACTGCACCAGCAAGGGGTCGTTGAGCCCATAGGATTCTCGCCACTCATTCAGCTCCTCCGGCGTGGCATCGGTGCCCAGCTTCATGACGGCGGGATCGCCCTTTGCCAGGAACTGCAGCACATAGATCAGAAAGATCACTGCGATCAGCACCGGGATCAGTTGTAGAATGCGCTTTGCGACGTATCTTGCCATCTGTGTTCCACTTCCTTTTTAACTTGTGTGTTTTGCACCATTTGAACGTTTTGATCATTTACACGATCATTATACATTCGGCTTGGGGCTGTGTCAATAGTTTTTTGCCTTATTTTTTCTAATATTGAGCAAAAATCTACGTTTTATTTTTACAAACGTTCATATAATCGAGTTTACGAGCATTCTCACGGACGGCGCGGCAGCTGCATCCGGCCGTTATTTTGCCAAAATGACAGTGCTTTGACATGGACAATTTTGCTGTTCACATATTTTATGATCGAATTTTGATTTTATGTATTGATTTATGAACCAATTTATGATAATCTTGTGGTGACGAGAAGAAATGGGGGGAAGCAAAATGTCGTCTATTCTGGTGGTTGATACGGGCTCATCCAGCATGCGGGGGATCTTGTTTGACGAACGCGGCAATATGTGTTTTACCGAACAGCTACAATACAGCATGCGCACGGAGGGCGACGCGGCGGAGTATGATCCACAGGATTTTCAACGATGCCTGATGACCATCTGCCATACCTGCGCGGATTGGGCGGATGAACACGGCGTGTCCATTGAGGCCATATCCTTTACAAGCCAGCGCAGCAGTATCCTTCCCGTTGATAGAAATGGCGCGCCGCTGGGGCCAATCATTACGTGGTACGACAAGCGCTCTGCCATGATCTGCGCGGATATGAACGCGCATTATGGCAAACGGCTGTATTCCCTGTCCGGCATGAAGGCTACGCCGGTGCTGTCTGCGCCCAAAATCTCCTGGCTGAAAAGAACGAGGCCCGAAATCTATCAGGCGGCTTATAAAATAATCGGCATTCAGGATTATTTGATTTTCATGTGTACCGGGCGTTTTGTTACGGATACCTCCCTGGCCAGCAGAACGCATTTGATGAACATCAAAACCCGTCGATGGGATGAAGAACTGATGGCGCTCTACTGCGTTGATCCGGGCAAATTGGCGGAGCTGGTTCCTCCCTGCTCCATTGTGGGAAGGACGCATGCCGCCTTCTTCAAAGAGACCGGCATTGCCGAAGGGACGCCCGTAATCGCGGGTGGCGGAGACCAACAATGCAGCGTGTTGGGACAGGGGCTGCTGAAGCCGGGGGCCGTCGGTCTTACCTGCGGCAGCGGCGCATACCTGGCCGCCGTCGTCGATGAACCGCTGATGGATGAGCAGATGCGCGTCAATGTAAATGCCGCCGTCAGCCCGGGGCAGTGGGTCATTGAAGCAAGCACGCTTTCCTCCGGCACGGTGCAGGATTGGCTCAATCGTCTTCTCTATACAGATGTTAAAAATCAATCATATCCGCTGGAATGCCTGCAATCGGAGGCAGCGGCGAGCCCTGCGGGGGCCAAGGGGCTGATCATGCTTCCTGATCTGGCGGGAAAAGGGTGTCCCGACTGGAATGACTATGCCCGCGGCGCCTTCCTGAATGTAAGCTTTGCGCATACCCGGGGAGACTTTGCCCGCGCCATGCTGGAGGGGCTGGCGGCGGAAATTGCGGAATGCTACGCTGTGCTCCATACGCTTATGCCGCAGATATCAACTGTAAGCGTGACAGGCGGTGTTACGAAAAGCTCATTATTCAATCAAATAGTGTCCGATATGATTGACTTTTCGATCAAACAGTGTAATAATAAGGAGACAACGGCGATCGGCGCTTATTTAGCCGCTGAATTTGCGCTTGGAAAGTATTCCACGTTGGAAGCCGCGTTCGCCGCGTTGCCTTCCACCGGCGAAGGCCTCCGCTATACGCCCAGCAGACAAGCCGCCGACCTTTACAAAGAAATCAATCACACCCGCCGGAGCATCTATGATGCGCTCGCGGCCTGCCAACGCAAAGAATAAATTGCACAGGGGTTTTATCTATGAAAAACAGTAGTTCCGCTATCCAGCAGCGGCAAATGCGGCTGCTGGCGCGCCTGCAGGAGCAGCGTTCCTGCAGCGTAACGGATTTGGCCGATTATCTGCACGTATCTCAGGTGACCATCCGGCGCGATTTGGATGAATTGGAGGAGAAAAAGCTTTTGACGCGTCACTTTGGCGGCGCGCAGGCCATCGTTCCTTCCAGCCGCGAGGATGAGCCCACGTATATGGCTTCCATTACGCAAAATTTAAGCTGTAAGCGCGCCATTGCCAAGGCGGCCGCGGAGCGTCTGCGGGACGGCGATACTGTTTTTATCAATTCAAGCGCCACCGCGCTGTTGATTTATCCCTATATTACCAAGGACGTTATGATCATCACCAACAACGGCCGCAGCCTGCAGGTGGAGCGGCCCGCCAATGTTTCGCTGATGCTGACGGGCGGAGAGGTGAACGGCAATAAAAAAAGCCTGACCGGCCAGGTGGCGGTGGACATGCTGTCCCGCATCACCGCCAGCAAATGCATCCTGGGCGTCAGCGGCATCAGTGTGGACGGCGGCATTACCAGCCGCGTCATGCCCGAGACCATCATCAACCGCACCATGCTGCAGCGCTGCTCGGGAGAGAAAATCATCGTTGCCGATCATACGAAAATCGGGATGGAGCACAATTTCTTCTCCAGCGATCTGAAGGATATCACGCATTTGATCACCGACAGCCTGGCCGATCCTGCGCGCCTGTCTCTTCTCCGGGACGCCGGGGTCAGCATACAGGTGGTTGAGCCCGTGGATGAGTGATGGGCGAAGACATCAAAAAAGCTCCCTGTTCGCAAACCATGTTTCGTTTGCGGGCAGGGAGCTTTTATCAAGCCTTATTCGTATATGCTCTTCATATCCCAGATCGTCATTTCGTGCATCCGGGCCTCGCCGCCCAGGGCGGTTACCGTGACTTGTTCACTGTCCGTCCGCGTGGGATAGACCGCCTGCATCAACACGATGCGGTCGTTCACGAAGGCCTCCACCATGCATTTGTCCACAATGACGCGCAGATGAATTTTTTCGTTTTCCTTCAGCTTGAACTCCGCGCTTTCGGGCATCCGGCTCTGAATCTCCTCGGAAAGCGACGCGCCGGTGGTATCGATGGTCAGGTACGCAATTTCGGGCCGGTGAAGCGTAGGCAGGTGGATGACCACGTCGGTGTGCTCGCTGCCGTCCTCGCTGCGCAGCACCTGCAGCTTGATCGCTCTGGCCGTACCGCGTTCAAACACAGCCTGAATATCCAGCGCTTTTCCTGCCTTTTCCATCACCGTTTCGCAGAAGGGCATGAGGCGTAAATTGTTTTTCGTGCAGCCGCTGCCGTGCAGCGATTCGATTGTCTGAACGGGCGAGATGGCCATTTCGCCTTCGGAATCCAGCGTCATGTGGTACATCAGGCTCATCGCGCCTTTGCGCGTCAGATTGGCGTTGGCATCCTTGGTGTTCAAAATAAAGTATATGCCGCCTTCGCCGTCCGGCATGGCGCAGGGGGCCTGATAGCTGGAGCAGCCAACGGGGCCAAAGTTAAACCGATGGGTCTTATCCGGCGTGAACCGATGGGTAAGCTGATCATAATCACCGATTGTGGCATAGGCGCCGGTGGCATGGCTGAAGTTGAAAAGCACATACCGATTCCCCAGCGGCCAGAAATACGGGCACGCGCCGTCGTTGCCCAGCGGGATCTGCGGAAAGCCCTGGGGAGACAGCTCGCCCATATATGCCCATTTTTTCAGATCCTGGGAATGGAACAGGTGCTCCACCATTCTGTTTTTATGGCAGCGGCCCCGCTGCTCCATATCGCCGTACAGCGCGCCGGAAAGCGCGTAATACCCCGTTTCTTCCTTCCACAGAAAAGGATCGAATATGGCATAGGGCCTTCCGCCGTTCTCGTTTTGCCCCGGCAGAATGGGGATCACGGGATTGGCGGGGTCCTTTTCCCAATTCAGCAGCAGGTCATCCTTGGAGGTGGCGATCATATTGCCCAGCCAGCGGCCATGATACATGGCGATCACCCGATCTTTTTCCACCCAGGCTGAGCCGCTGAAAACGGCGTATTCCTGATCCGGATAGATCGCCAGCGGCAGATCCTGCCAATGCACCATATCCTCGCTTACCGCGTGGCCCCAATGCTGCCTGGGATCCTCCGGCGGGTATGCCTGATAAAACATATGATACCTTCCACGCCAGCGGCACAGGCCGTTGGGATCATTGATCATGCCGTCCGGCGCGTAAAAGTGGAAGCTCGGATTCCAGGGATGATCCGCTGCCTGTGCCCGCAGCGCCTTGAATTTTTTCAGCTGCTCGCTGCTTTCCAGCTGGCACAGCTGCGCTTCCAGAGCATCCGGATAGGATTCTTTTTTCACGGCACTGGGTCTGAATTCAACATCCGGTTTCATTGGGAATTTCCTCCTCCCGACTGTTTGCCGCTCTTTCTTGCCGCTTTTTTATGGACGCGGTTAAATCAAAATTAATATAGCAACAATAATCCGTTTTGACAATATGCATGTGCTACAATATTTCTTTGTTGATCTTTCAAAAATATATTGTAATATTTGGTATTGAAATTGACAGATGTCACATGTATAATCGTTCGTGAAAAAAGTTTTTGTTCGGTAATGCTCTTTTTCCAGATGGAGGTGTCCGGCATGAACGCGCAAATTCACAGGAAGCAGTACGGGCGAGGAATAAAATCAATTTTGCGCAGCTGGCAGCTGTATGTGCTGCTGCTGCCGGCGCTGGTCTGGCTGATCGTTTTCTGCTACCGGCCCATGTACGGCCTGATCATTGCCTTTAAGGATTTCCGGATCCGGCAGGGCATTCTGGCCAGCCCCTGGGCGGGATTGAAGCATTTCAAGCATTTTTTCAGCACATATAACGCCAAGAACATCATCCTCAACACCGTCATCCTGAGCGTGGAAAACCTGCTGATCTCCTTTCCCATTCCGGTCATTTTCGCGCTGCTGCTCAACAGCGTGGAGAATGGCAGAATGCGCAAGACCGTTCAGACGATCTCCTACGCGCCTTACTTCGTTTCAACGGTCGTTATCGTTTCGATCATGCAGACCATCCTTGCACCCAGCACCGGTTTTGTCAATCTGTTTCTGCAGCGCATGGGCTCCAGCCCTATCCTGTTCACGTCCATGCCTCAGTACTTCCGTCCGCTGTACATCATATCGGGTATTTGGCAGTCCATGGGCTTCAACGCCATCATCTATCTGTCCGCCCTCACAAGCATATCGCCGGAATACCACGAGGCCGCCAAGATAGACGGGGCGTCCAAGCTGCAGCGCCTGTACCATATTGATTTCAAGCTGATCCTGCCAACGGTCGTCATCATGTTCATCCTGGCCATCGGCAAGCTGATGACCCTGGGGTATGAAAAGGCGTATCTGCTGCAAAGCGGCATGAACCTGGCCACCAGCGAGATCATATCCACCTACGTGTACAAGACCGGCCTAATGAACGCACAGTACAGCTTTTCCACTGCCGTCAGCCTGTTCAATTCGCTGATCAACTTCATTCTGCTGATGATAACCAATATTATCACCAAGAAGATTTCGGACATCAGTCTGTTTTAAGGAGGTGGCGATATATGGCGAAGGAATTGGCACATCACATCAAGCAGGATCGCAGCTCAGCGATTTTCAACGCTTTCGTTATCTGCTTTTTGCTGCTGCTGTGTCTCGTTATCCTCTATCCGCTGTGGTATGTGCTGATCGCGTCTTTCTCCGATCCCATGTATGTCAACAGCGGCTGTTTCCTGCTGTATCCCATTCACGCTTCGCTGGATGGCTATCAAAAGATCATCAGCTATTCTCCTCTGTGGATGGGATATCTGAACACGATCTATTACACCGTGGTGGGAACGGCGGTGGCGCTGGTGCTCACCATTCCCGCCGCCTACGCGCTCTCCCGGGATGATATGCCAGGCAGGCGCGGCATCATGTTTCTGTTTTCCTTTACCATGTTCTTCTCCGGCGGCATCATCCCCATGTTCCTGCTGATCAAGCAGCTCAAGATTTATGATACCGTCTGGGCCGTGGTATTGCCCGTGGGCATCTCGGTATGGAATCTGATCGTCTGCCGTTCCTTTTTCGAGAGCAACATCCCCAAGGAGCTGCTGGAAGCGGCAAGGCTGGACGGAACGAACGACTTTGGGTTCTTCTTCCGCATCGTGCTTCCCCTGAGCCCCACCATCATCACGGTAATGATCCTGTTCTATGCCACCGCTCAGTGGAATTCGTTCATGAATCCCCTGATGTACCTGCAGGATATCAAGAAAATGCCGCTGCAGGTCATCCTGCGCAACCTGGTGCTGGCCGCGCAGATCTCCAACATGGTGGGCGACGCGAACGAAGCCGCCGAGCTTGCCAAAATGGCCGAGCAGCTCAAATACGGCATCATCACGGTTTCCGCCCTGCCGCTGCTGCTGATCTATCCCTTCCTGCAAAACTACTTTGTCAAAGGCGTCAGTGTAGGTGCTGTAAAAGGGTAATGGAATTGCCCTTTCAGAGATATTAAAAGGAGGACCACGACAATGAAAAAGCTCTTTACATCCCTGCTTGCGTTCGTGCTTGCGATGCTGATGGCAAGTTCCGCTTTGGCTGAACTGCCCATCGTCGATCCGGCTGAGGGCATGGAGTTCACCATCGCCGTACAGCGCAACGCCCAGCAGTACTGCGACCAGGACGAGCTCCCCTTCTGGAAGATGATCGAGGAAAACACCGGCATCAAGATCAACTGGATCGAGATCCCCACCACCTCCATCACCGAAAAAGTCAACCTGATGCTGGCCGGCGGCGATGATCTGCCCGACGCATTCATCGACTGCATCAGCAACGATATGCTGGCCACCTATTACAACCAGGACGTGTTCGTCTGCGTGGATGAATACCTGGATACCATCATGCCCAACCTGACCAGCATTTTTGAGCAGCGCCCCCAGTATAAGTCGCTGGCTACCCTGCCCGATGGCCATATGTACGGCTTCCCCTACATCGAGGAAATGTACGGCCTCGTGCTGACCCCTGGTCCCTTCTTCATCAACAAGGCCTGGCTGGATGCCTGCAATCTGGAAGTTTCCACCACCGTGGAGGAATTCAAGAACGCGCTGATCGCCTTCCGCGATGCCGGCGATCTGAACGGGAACGGCATTGCCGATGAAATCCCCTACACGCTGGACTTTGGCAACACCAACAGCTATGACAGCTATGATACCTTCAACTACTTCTGCAACGCCTTCGGCATGCAGAACCACGCCGCCGGCCGCGCCAACGACTATCTGGCCATCGTGGACGGCGAGGTGACCTTCACCGCCGCCAATGAAGCGTATCGCGACACCTGCAACTTCTTCAATGAGCTGTACAAAGAGAACCTGATCGACATCGGCGCCTTCGCTCCTGGCGCGGACCGTGCCATCGCCCCCTACACCGCGATCCTCAGCAGCTCCGATGTGGCCATCTATGGCGCCTTCGGCATTTGGAACATCAACACCTATCTGAAGAACCCCGAAATCACCAATCAGTATGTGCCCCTGCCCCGTCTGACCGGCCCCACCGGACGCAAGACCGGCGAGGTTGTCAACATCAGCGAAATGCAGGTTGCCGCCCGCTTCGTGATCACCACGGAATGCGAGCATCCCGAAGTCCTGGCCAAGTTGGCTGATTACATCTATGATCCCAAGATCTCCGTACAGGCAAACAACGGCATGGCCGGCTATGTGATGATGTATGATGAAGACGGCTGCCTGCGCGAGAACTTTGACGAAAACGGCAACATCATCTATCCCGAAGGCTCCGGCTGGAAGAGCACCAACGACGCCCGCTACAACACCCGCGGCACCAAGATGGCGTCCGCCGTGCTGAACGAATACTATGATGTGCTGGTCTCCTACGACTTTGGCGCCAAGCCCATCCTGGCCGGTCAGCGTGAAAACGGCAAGGACGAAGTGCTCAGCGAGCTGAGCAACTTCCCCGCGGTTCTGCTGTCCAGCGAGGAAAGCACCATCGTGAGCCAGCTGCAGGGCAACATCAAGAACATCGTGGAATCCTACCGCATCGATTCCATCATGAACGGAACGGCCAACGCCAACTGGGAAAGCTATCTCTCTCAGCTGAAGAACGCCGGCCTGGATCAGATGCTGGATGTGTACCGTCAGGCCTACGCCCGCTATCTGTCCAACCAGTAATTTGCCATATTCCATAACAACGGCTGCCGGGATTCCGGCAGCCGTTCTTTTTATTCCAGAGGATTGATGCTTGCGATTCTTGTGAAGAAGGAACGCACCAGCTCAGAAAAGCAAACCGCATAATCAGCCAGGTACCGCTCCTTGTGATGGCACAGATAAAAGGAGGATTTCAACGTTTTTCCTTTGTATTCATAAGGGAAAATCAGCAGATCTTCCGGAAGCCTTTTTTTATAACGCACCAAAACCGAATGCGTGCTGAAGCCCGCCATGGGCTGGGTGCAGAATGCATCCAGCACGATCAGCACGTCCGTGGTCCGCATGTAACACTTGGGCTGGAAGTGAGCGTCTGAAAAGCCTTCCGTGATGCGGTTTCCCACTCTGGTCTGCAGCAGGCAGAAAGGCAGGCTGGAAAAATCCGCCAATTGAAGATGCTCCGAGGATCGCTGGATGATTTTGTCCGCATTCTCCCCATAATACTGCTCCAGCAGCGATTTCCGAACGCATAGATAGGCGATATCTTCAAAAATCCTTTCGGATGCGATCAGCGGATTCTCTTTTAAATCCGAAACCAGTGCAAGATCAATATCCCCGCTGAGCAGGCTCTGTTCCAGGTGAGAGGAATTCATGCTGCTCAGCCGCATCTGCACCTTGGGAAATTTCTCTGTGAACAGCGGCAGAATCTGCGGTATGATCAGGTGCAATTGAAAAAAACTGGCGCCAAAGCTGATCGCGCCGCGTTCCTCATGCTCGATTTCCGCAAGCATATCCTGCAGGTTGGCATAGCCGAGATTGACCATGTTGGCAAACTGCAGCACAACCTCGCCCGAGCTTGTCAGCCGCAGCGTGGGCTTGCGCTCAAACAGCTTTGTCCCCAGCTGCTCTTCCAGCCGGATAATATGATTGCTGAGCGTTTGCTGTGAAATGTAGAGCCTGGACGCAGTATGTGTCATGTTCAGATCCTTCGCCAGCTCGGAAAAATAATATAGACTGGTCGTTTCCATGCATTTCCTCCGCATCCATATGTTTGCCTTTATTCTAATTGCGGATGATTCGCTTGTCAAGATTGCCGCCCAAGCTGTGATTGCGCGTCCATCTAAGATCCATTAGATGGCCCAAGCAGAAGGTATTGATGAAAAGCTGAAAGCAAAGGATCAGATGGCCTGGGGCGGCCGGATGAGCAGCCTCCGGCCGCGTGCGTAAGAAATCATCCTGGAAAAAGTTTTTTTACACCTGATAACTGATGATGCGCCATCCCCTGTGGATCGAAAGATCTCCAAACGATGGCGCTTTCATATGCCGCCCAATCCTAAAAACTAACCGCCAGTTGACATTTCGCCTAAAATACAAACAATCTGTTTGTGGTGTGCCTGCTAAAAATGCGTTATCATAAAATAGGTAAAACCGCAAAAATGACGATGATGCACAAAAATGACGATGATGCACTGTCTCAATTTGCACAAATGCGATAAACATGATATACTAACATACAAATGAAATTTACATTCACCCAAACTGTTGATATAAGTTTTGCGATAAACCAAGGAATCAATACGAGATACGGCAAAATGTTAAATATTATATGATAGGGAGAATTCTTATGTATATTGGCCACAAAAGCGCAGATGGGCGAATTCAATTATTGAAAGAGCACTTAACTAACGTTTCAAAAAAAGCACAACAATTTGCTGCGCCCTTTGGGGGCGGAAACCATGCGGCTCGAACAGCGCTTCTGCATGACGCTGGGAAATACAGCGCTGCAGGGCAGCGCCGGATGAGCGATCCCGAACATACGGCAAAGGTGGATCATGCCACAGCGGGAGCAAAAATCGCCCTGGAGCAATGTCGGGATGCATATGGTGCCGCTGCCATTGCCGGGCATCATGGCGGCATGTCGAATTTGGGCAACAGGATGTCCGGAGAGGGAAGCAGAACGCTATACGGACGGGTCAGGAAGGATTTGACCGGAATCTATGACGCCGGGGCTTTCTGGACAGAAAATGAAATCGAAAAGGATAACAGAAAGATCATTTCAGAATGGCTCCTAAAGGAACGAACTCCTTTTTCACATTCGTTTTATACGCGGATGCTGTTTTCCTGTCTGGTGGATGCTGACTATTTGGATACGGAAGAATTCATGCGCCGAGGTGAGAGCTTAAATGAACTGCGCGGGCAGTATGCCTCGCTGGATGAATTGGAACTGTACCTGGATCAAGCGCTTGCAGCGTTGAAAAGCAAACCGAAAAATGCCATAAATGATAAAAGAAATATAATTCTGGATGATTGTGTGCGTGCGGCGGGAGGAAAACCAGGGCTGTACTCCCTGACTGTTCCCACAGGCGGCGGCAAAACGATTTCCTCCCTTGCCTTCGCTATAAAACACGCAAAAGAAAACCGTATGAAGCGCATTATTTATGTCATTCCCTATACCAGCATTATCGAGCAGAATGCCAAGGTGTTTCGCGGCATTTTAGGGGATGAAAATATAATCGAGCATCATTCCGGCATTCAGGCGGAAGAAACAAAAAGCAAACAAGACGCCGAAAAAGAGGATATGGAAGGAAACGAGACTTTCCGAAAGAAGCTGCTGGCTGCAGAAAACTGGGACGCGCCAGTGATCGTCACCACTTCCGTGCAATTTTTTGATTCTTTATTTTCCAACAAACCATCCAAGTGCCGGAAGCTGCACAATATTGCAGACAGCGTGATTATCTTCGATGAAGCGCAGATGATCCCGCTGGCCTACTTGAAGCCCTGCGTCTGGGCCATTGGCGAATTGGTCCGGCATTATCATGCGACAGCGGTGCTGTGTACAGCCACCCAGCCTTCTTTAAACCGTTTGTTCAGCGATTATGGCAAGGATCTAATCATTCATGAAATTTGCCATAATGTGGCCGAATTGCAGACTTTTTTCCGTCGGGTTCACTTTGAAGATAAAGGTGAATTGGACGTGAGCAGTGTGGCAGAGGCTATGTCACAACAAAATCAGGTTTTATGCATTGTTAATAAGAAAAAGAGCGCACAGGAGATTTTTAAAAAGCTCCCGAAGGGAAGCTATCATTTGTCCACCTGGATGACTCCAGATCATCGTACAAAGATCCTGGAAGAAATTCGGGATAAACTTGACAAGGGCCAGACCTGTCGGCTCATATCCACCAGCCTGATGGAAGCAGGCGTGGACGTGGATTTTCCCCAGGTGTGGCGGGAAAAAGCGGGGCTGGATTCCATCCTGCAAGCCGCCGGTCGCTGCAACAGGGAAGGAAAGCATACGGCGGATGAAAGCAAAGTGGTGTTATTCACAATGGAATGCGGTGTGCCCAAATACATTCAATCCAATCTGACCGCCTCGGAAATCGCGCTGGAGGGCGCCGCATGCCCTGACGAAAGCGCGACAATTGAGACATATTTCAATCAATTATACAGAATGAATGGCGAGAAAGGGTTGGATGTAAAGAACATTCTGGATTTGTGCAGAATATGTGCCTTTGAAAGCATCGCAGAAGATTTTCACTTAATTGATTCTGATACATACACCATTTATATTCCTACCGAACAGAATGCTGATGATCTGGAATTGCTAAAATCAGGGAATTATTCCCGTGCTCTGATGAGACGATTGGGGCGAAGCGCAGTGAATGTATATAAATGGGATTTTGAAAAATTATTTGCAGCAGGCAAATTACTGCGGTTAGATGAATACAGTGCTGTTCTGTTGGACAAAGAAAGAAACTATGACGACCTGTGCGGCTTGAAGCTGGATTCAGAAACCGGTATCGGATTATTTGAAGAATAAAGGTAAGGGCTTCGATGGAAGAATTTGCCCACCGAAGCCCTTTGCCCTCATATATCTCAGTTACTATTTCAATCCACAGATTTCTCTGACAATATTACTATATCACAAATCCGCTAATTCGTCAACTCATAACTATATTTCTCAATTAATGAATAAAAAATATTGACAAACGAAAGGAATTTGAGATATGATAATGGATAAGGAGACATCAAAAGGCCAGTTTCTGAAGCGTCATGTGTTCAGCTTTTATCCTCCTCTCCCAATGAAAGACCTGATTTTAGAAACGACCTTTTGACGCTCCGGTTTTGACATACGAAAAGGTAAAACAAGAAAGGAAGTGAGAAAGCTTGTCTGTAAAAATGGAAGTCTGGGGGGACCGGGCGCTTTTTACGCGCCCTGAAATGAAGGTGGAGCGCGTGTCCTACGATGTCCCCACCCCCAGCGCGGCGCGTGGAATGCTGGAAGCGGTTTACTATCATCCTGGGTTAGCTTGGCGAATTGATAAAATCTATGTCATGAATCCCATTCAATTTACTAACGTACGCCGAAACGAGGTATCTGTTAAGATTCTGGCTTCTGATTTGCGCAGCGCAGCCCAGGACGGCTCAAAACCCTTGGGAATTGCCACATCGGACAGCATCCAGCAACGCGCTGCCATGATGCTCCGGGATGTTCATTATGTCATCGAAGGATAT
>CACWUV010000002.1 GCA_902764185.1 uncultured Eubacteriales bacterium | reverse complement strand
GTAACCACATCGTGGCCGTGCACATTCGCCTTCGTGCGTCTGCCGTCTCCTTCAATCTTTCCTCCGACAAATCCTCCGTGGTCCTTAAACTTCAATCTTTCAGTACGAGTCAGATGCTGATATTCAGCCATTCTGACTGTCTCCCGAATCGGAGTTTTCAGCCGTTCAAGCAATTCGGAGGCATGCTGTGTCTTCAGCTTCCACTCTTTATCCTTCCGACTGGTTCCCGTGGAGATGGTGATCTCCCGATCATGATTCAAATTCAATACAATCCCCCCTTCTTATAAGAAACCGCAATAAAAACGGTCCCAATATGAACAAATTTCTTTTCCATGCACTATCACCCCCCTTAATCAATCCTTGGTGAAGAAATCACCGACCCAGCCATCAGCCGCGATTGGCAGACCGGACGCCCAAGACGGATTCTGAGACATAATTTTCACTACATCAGAGAGCATCACGTCGCTGTCTGCGTATGGTCGAATATCAATCAATACCTCATCATGTACATGACAGACGACCGGATATCCGGAAGCCTCGAGCCGTTCGATAGCTTCTGCAAGCAAATCGCGTGCAACAGCTTGCGTCACATTTTCAGCGATCTCCGGTGCGATCCACATAGTTCACTGAATCTCTGCCCCATTTGTCCAGTTCGATCACCGGGTCTCGGTAGTAAAGTTTCCTCCCGGACGGGAGAAGTATCGACATCGCAGAATGCCCCGTGTTCATGTCAAACTCTTTGGCAATAATCACTTTCCCTACGACACGGCTTCCACCGTTCTGAACGACAGCGATGGCAGCTTCGTTAATGTCGTACCAAAAATGCACAATGTGCGGATTAGCTTCACGCCACTTCTGCACGATATTCGGAAGTTCTTCCTCCTGAAGTCCGGCTTCCAACGCTCCCATACGCTTCAAAGCCTCCACGCTCCCGCCGTAACCAAGGCCCAAGGCGGCAGTTTTTCCCTTTTGACGATTATTCGTCCCGTCATGTTTCGTCACAGGAATTCCAAACATCATCGAAGCTGTCTCGCAGTAGATATCCTTACCTCGTGCAAAGGCCTCCAGAGTCCACTTCTCTCCGGCTACCCAAGCCAGGACACGTGCCTCAATGGCAGAAAAGTCTGCATCGATAAAAACATTTCCGGGCGAAGGAATCAGGGCAGTCCGAACGAGCTGAGCTAATACATCCGTTATGTCTCCATACAGAACCGACAACATCTCAACATTGCCTGACCGTATCAATTTCCGCGCAAGCTTCTGGTCTTCATACGGAAGATGTACACGGGCTAAGTTCTGAAACTGAATGTGCGATGATGACCAACGTCCAGTCTGAGCTGCGTAAAACCTGAGCAAGCCCCGCGCGCGCCCGTCACGGCATACGCATTCAAGCATGGCAGGATATTTTTTTACCGCTGCCCGTCCAATAGCCTGCCGAAAGGTCAAAACCTGCCGGACATCAGGAGGCAGATCACTTCTGGTCAACAAAGTCTCAACAGCCTTTTTGTCCAGAGACCCTACTGCATCCCCTCTCTCATCAAGCCAACGTTTCAGCTGCTGGATGCTGTTCGGATTTGGCAAACCAGTAAGCTCGGCCATCTTCTCCAGATAGTCGGCATTGATTTCGGCACTAATTCGAGCAGCAGCCTCTACCATCTCAGTATCGAGCTGTACCCCGCGCAAATTGATTTTGAGATCGGTTCGCCACTGCTGCAGTAAACTGTCCGGAATCTGAATACCAGAAAGCTTGTCGGCAATAGCCATCTCTGCGACCACATCCTGACGGTTATACTTCAGATACTCCTGCCATTTCTCAATGTAGTCATCTGGTTCATGCCAGATCGCCTCACCACTATCTGTATAACTTGCGGGTGTACTGAAAAACGCGACCAACTCCTTGCCTGTATCCAGTTTCCGCTGGTCTTCGCCTAATCCAAGCGCCTTCCCTGCTGCGTCCAGGCTGCTTGGATAGCCCGCATATACGACAGGAAGCATGTCATCAAACCACTCTTCAAAGTTGAGAGGGCCAAAGAACCTTGATAAAACAGAAAATTCAAAAGGGGCATTGTATGCGCGCTTTTCGCAATTCGGGTCATGCAGAAGTTTTACATATTCGGCCAAACGCTGATCCATTACTGCAGCAGCAGGAGCCCGTTTTTCTGTACGATCAATCTGAATTCCCGGTCCATAATCAAGGGAATACGTGATAACCACGACCTCAGTAGATGGGTCTAATGCATAATTCAATGCCCCCACTTTTTTGATGTCGGCCTTGGGCGCCTTTTTGATGGTGAGCGGATAGGCCACATTGTCAAAGACGTTCATATGCGGCCATACGGCGTAGCTCTGGAACACCATGCCGATGCTGCGCTTTTCCGGCGGAACGAAGGTTTTGCCGCCGGACACCAGCTGGTCGTCGATGTACAGCTCGCCGGAAGTGGGCTTTTCAAAGCCGGCGATGATGCGCAGCATGGTGGTTTTGCCGCAGCCGGACGGACCCAAGAGGGTGATGAATTCTCCGTCTCCAAAGGTTTCGTTAAACTCCTTGAGCACCACGTTATCGCCAAAGGCCTTGGTGACATGTTTAATCGTTACAGTTGCCATCGGTATCGATCCTTTCTCAGATGGAGAATTCGCCCTTGGTGAGGCGGTTGAGCACAAAGTTGAGGAACACGACGATCAGCAGGATGCCAAAGGCCATGGCGCAGCTCATGGGCTGACTGGTGAAGGTCCAGTATTCATAGAGCTGGAAGCCGATGGTCTTGGTGGTGCTGGAATAGAGCAGGGTGGTCATGGAGAGCTCGTAGAAGCTGGGAATGAAGATCAGGAACCAGCCGGCGGCGATGCTGGGGAAAATCAGCGGGCCGGTGATGCGCAGCATGGTGCGCGTCCAGCTGGCGCCGGACACCTGGCTGCATTCCTCCAAGGACACGTGGATCTGGCTCATGGCGGACACCACCGTGCGCATGCCCATCATCAGATATTTGATCATGTAGGCGATGATCATGATATAGGCGGTGTTATAGATGTTGATGCCAAAGTTGCCCTTCATGGTCATGATGAGGCCCAGGGCGATGACCACAGAGGGCGTGCCGGAGCCCAGGGTGATCAGGAAATCCGGGATCTTGCGGCCGCGGATGCGGGTGCGCTGGAGCAGATAGCTCATGGTGCAGGCCACCACGATGCCCACGGTGGCCGCCACAGCGGCAAAGATCAGGGAGTTTTTGAGGCTGTTGACGGTCTCGGTGCGGCCAAAGACGGTTTTCCAGTTGGCCAGCGTGAAGTTCTCCGCCTGGAACATGCTCTTGCCCACGTCGATCTTGAAGGAGGTGGAGAAGATGGTGGCAAAGGGAATAAAAATGACGATGACGGCGAAGATGCTGACGATGACCGTCAGCGGCACCCGCCACTTGCGCAGATCGACAATGGCCGGACGCACGGATTTGCCAGATACGGTAATGTATTGGCGCTTGGCCAGCACCACGTCGGAGATGAACAGGATGACGACGGCCATGACCATCAGGAACACGGCCATGCCCGTGGCGTCATTGAGGCCCTGCTGGCCCAGGGACACATATTCCACAATGCGGGTGGTGACGGTGTGCACCCGGCCCGGACTGCCGATGATGGACGGGATGCCGTAGCAGCTGGCGGCGCTGACGAACACCAGCAGCGCGCCGGAAATGAGGGACGGCATCATCATGGGCAGGGTGACGGTGAACACGGTTTTCAGCGGCGACGCGCCCGAAATACGGCTGGCCTCCTCCAAGGAGGGATCCATCTTTTCCATGGCGCGGCTGATGGTGATGAAGGCATAGGGATAATAGAAGCTGGTCAGCACCCAAATCATGCCGGGCAGGGTGTACACGTTCAGCGGTCCGGGGGCGTCGCTGAGGCCAAAGAGCACCCGCAGCCACTGGTTGATGGAGCCCACGTTGGGGTTGAGAAGCCGCAGCCAGGCCATGGCGCCCACATAGGGCGGCACCATGTAGGTGAGCACGAACAGGGCGCGGAAAAACTTTTTGCCGTAGAGGTTGGTGCGGCCCACCAGCCAGGCCAGCGGGAAAGCCAGCAGCGTGCCCAGGATCATGGTGGAGAAGGCGGCGATCAGCGTGTTTTTGAGCGCGTCCAGGTTCAGAGAATAGGTGTAGAGGCGCTTGAAGGTCTCAAGAGAGAAAGATCCCTCCGGGAAAAAGGCCTTGATGATCATATACACCAAGGGCATGAGCTGGAACAGGAGCAGGAAATCCACGATCAGCAAAATGATGATCCATTTGAAATCCACGATCCACGTTCTGTCGCCCATCATGAGCAGAGTGAGCAGCAGCGCGTCCAGCGCCAGGATGATGCCCACCAGGATGGCGGTGCGGCTGTTGGCCACCATCAATTGCCACAGCCAGGAGACCTCGCCCCGGGCCGTCATGCGGAAGGCTTTAATCTGGGCGGCCTTGTCGCGCACGCCCTTTTTGAGCACGTTCACCTGCTCGGTGACGCTGCTGTCCGTGGAGCCGTTGCTGACAAACAGCGCCTGCAGCAGCATGGCCTGGCGCTCCGCGCCGGCCAATTCGCCCACCGCCCCCTGGGCGGCCTGCGGGACGGAGGCGGAATCATCCGCCGCTGCGGCCAGCAATTGCTGGCGGAAGGCGGATTCATCGGCGGCCGATACGCCGGTGATCTCCCGCTTATTGGCGGTGCTCACCTTGGGGCCGTTGACCAGATAAGTGACATACATAAGCCGCCACAGAAGCCCCCGGCGCTCCGCGCCCTCCGGAGCGGCGCTGAGCAGCGCCTCGGCCTGGGCCCCCGCGCCGCTGCTTTGCCCCTCCCAGGCGTCCATCAGCAGGCCGCGGGCCGCCGTGTCCAGCTGATCCCGCTGGGCGTCGGTGAGCGCCGCCATTTGAGGCTCCAGTTTCTTATGCCAGGCGTCGGCCACCTCCCCGGATAAGGCGTAGATGGCCCGGTAGCCCGTTTCGGAGCTGAACCCGGAGGCGCCGTATTCCCGCATGCCCCTGTATCCCATTGCGATGACGGCGATCCCCAGCAGGAACACCAGCGCCAGCGCGATCTTGGTGATCGTGGGCGTGCGATCCCGCCTTTGAAGGCCGCTTTGCAGCACGGTCGCGTTTTTCATCCGCATGCACCTCTTTGACAAAAAAGATCAAAATATCGGAAAGGGGGGAAGCCGCATAACGGCTTCCCCCGGAAGCGCCAAGGAACGAAATTACTTGGTGGTGACGATCTCGGTCCAGGCGGTGTTGATGGCTTCGCGGTTGCGGAAGGCATTCTCCCAATCCACGCCCAGATCCTTTTCGATCAGGCCGTCGGTGTCCACGGACTCATAGGGGATCTCCTTCATGCCGGCGAACACGGAATGCATGTAGCCATTCAGGATCAGCTTCTGGGCTTCCTCGCTCAGCAGCCACTTTTCGACGGCCTCGCAGGCTTCGATGTTCACGTTCTTTGAGTGCTCCTCGGCCACGGTCATGACGGTGGAGGGGATCAGCACCACGCCGTCCTCGGGATAGATGCACTTGAGGTTGGTGATGGGGTTGCCGGCGTCGGCGGCTTCCTTGAGCACCTTCAGGACGGATTCCTCCAGGATCATGATGGCGGCGCACTCGCCCGTTTGAAGCTTGGTGAGGGCGGTGGAGCCGGACTCGATCATGACCTCGTTGGCGGCCAAGCCTTCCAGGAATTCCTTGCCATAGTGATCATCCTGGGTCAGGGAGGCCACGGCGGCGTAGGTGGTGCCGCTGGTCAGGGGGTTGCCCATGGAGATCAGGCCCTTGAGCGCGGGATCAGAAGCGAAATCCTTGAAGGTCTTGGGGATGGTCACGCCCTTGGCGGCCCAATCGGCTTCCATTTCGGGGTTGTAGGCCAGCACCATGTTGCACACGCGCACGGGATACCAATACCCTTCCTCGTCATAGGGGAAGCGCAGCAGGGTGTCGGGATTCTCGATCTCGATGGGCTGCAGATATCCCGCGTCCTTAAGCTCCAGGGAGAAGGCGGGCTCGGCCACCAGCATCATGTCGCAGCCCAGCGAACCGGTTTCCATCTCGCCGTAGATCTTGGTGATCAGGGAGCTGGTGCCGCCATAGAAGAAGAAGCTGCCGTCGTTGCCGGGAACCAGATTGGGGAATTCGGCCTTGAGCGCCTCGTCCATCATGTCGATGACAAACTGATACATGGAGGAGTAGATGACGAGCTCGCCTTCCACGTCCTCATTGACGGCCAAAGCGGTGGAGCCCATGGCCAGCGCCATGATCATGGCCAGCAGGAGAGCGATGATTTTCTTCATGGATCGTACCTCCGTTTTCTATTTTCTGTCCCGAATACAGCACATCGGGTTTCTGGTAAAAGAATATCATACTTTCGCCATGAGCGCAAGGCTTTTGGCAGATTTATTTTCCTTAAAAATGTTGGGATAGGCCGGAAACAGAAAACAAAATTGGGTCGCATGGCACAAGTCTTGCGCATGCGACCCGCCGTATTCAGTTGTTTTCCCAGGCCTTGAACGCGAAGCTGTTATCCACCAGCTGATCAAATTCCACCCGCTGCTCCAATTCCCTCGCGGATTCCATGACGGTCTCCAGGCGCTCCAGCGCGCTGCGCTTCATGACGGGGGTGGGATTCCAGGCCTCGATTTCCCGATAGCGGGCCACCACCTGCGTCATGACCTCCAGCGAGGTATCCGGGAAGAAGGGAAGCAGGACCTTTGCCACCTCGGTGTCGGAGTGGCCGTAGACCCATTGCTGGCCGCGGCAGACGGCGCTCGTGAAGCGCTGGACGAGATCGGCCTTTTCATTGAGGAAGCTTTGGGCGGCGAAATAGGCGGTGTAGGGGATCTCGCCGCTTTCCTTGCCGATGGAGGTCAGCACCACGCACTGGCCCGCCAGCTCGGCTTCCGTGGCCGTGGGTTCAAAGAGCGCCACATAGTCCGCGTCGCCGCCGATGAAGGCCCCGGCCATCATGTTGAACTGCACAGAGGTATCCACCTGGGCGTCCACATGGGGAACGACGCCGTGCTGCTTCATCACGTATTCCAGGGTCATCTCCGGCATGCCGCCCTTGCGTCCGCCGATGATCTGCTTTCCCTTCAGGTTTTCCCAGGAAAAGTCCTCCTGCTCCCGGCCCACCAGGAAGGAGCCGTCCCGGCAGGTGAGCTGGGCGAAGACCCGGGGCGCGTCGTCATGGGCCGCCAGGAGCACATAGATGCAGGCCTCCGGACCCGCCAGGCCGATGTCGGCCTCGCCGGTGAGCACGCTGGTCATCACCTTGTCCGCGCCGCCGCCGTTCATGAGGTCGATCTGCAAGCCTTCCTCCTCAAAGAAGCCCAGGCCCAGCGCCGCATACTGGGGCGCGTAGAACACCGAATGGGTAACCTCGCTGACCTTCACGGTCTCCCCCAGCGCGACGCAGGGAACCAGCAGCAGCGCCAGCAGCAACACAGCAATCTTTTTCATGCAATCCCTCCCACATGGTTTTTGACCGCCTTTTCCAGCAGCGCCACGCCCTGATACATGGCGGTGGCGGCGATCAGCAAGAGCACGACGGTGGCCATGACCAGATCCATTTTGAACACCTGGGAGCCGTAGACGATGAGATAGCCCAGGCCCGCCCGGGACACCAGGAATTCGCCCATGATGACGCCCACCCAGCTGAGGCCCACGTTGACCTTGAGGGCGTTCAGGAAGGTGGCCGCGTTGGCGGGCATCACCAGCTTCACCAGCGTCTGGCTCCGTCCCGCGCCCAGGGTTTTCATCAGGTTGATCTTGCCCGGGTCCACGGCCAGGAAGCCGTTGTACACCTCCAGGATGGTGACGATCAGGGAAATGGCCAGGGTCATGGCGATGATGGCGGCGGGACCCGCCCCGATCCACACGATAAAGATGGGGCCCAGGGCTGTTTTGGGCAGGGAGCCCAGCACCACCAGATAGGGCTGCAGCACCCGACTCAGGGTAGGAAACCACCACAGCAGCACCGCGATGGCCGTGCCCGCCAGCGTGCCCAGCAGGAAGCCCGCCACCGTCTCAAGACAGGATACGCCCAGATGATGGAAAAGATCACCGGAGGCGTGCAAATTTGTCAGGGTTTTGAAAATGCGGGAAGGCGAGCTGGTGATGAAGGGATCGATCCACTTGCACCGGGCCGCCGCCTCCCACAGAATGAAAATCAGCGCAAGCAGGGCGAACTGCATCACCAGCACCCAGGTTTTTCTGCGGGCGCGGCTGCGCAGATAGGCCGCCCGCTCGGCGGAAAGGGACTCAGCCACAGAGATCCAGCTCCTTCCATATATCATTGAAATAGCGGTGAAAATGGGGATGATCCCGGCGGCGCATGGGAGACAGATCATGCAGCTCCGACAGATCCCGGATGCATTTGAGCCTGCCCGGCCGGGCGGAGAGCACTGCCACCCGGTCCGACATGCTGACGGCCTCCGATATATCGTGGGTGACTAGGATGGCGGTCTTTCCCTCCTGGCGGATGATGCGGTGGATGTCCCCCGCCACGCTGAGCCGGGTCTGGTAATCCAAGGCGGAAAAAGGCTCATCCAGCAGCAGGATGCGCGGGCCGGTGGCCAGGGTGCGGATCAGGGCGCAGCGCTGGCGCATGCCGCCGGACAGCTGGGACGGCACGCAGTCCGTGAACTGCGCCAGGCCGTAGCGGGCCAGCAGCCCGCGCACAAAGGTCTGGTGCGCCTCGTCCATTTGGCGGTGCACCTCCAGCCCCAAGGTCACGTTTTTCCAGATGGTGCGCCAGGGAAACAGCTCATCCTTCTGGGGCATGTAGCCGATCTTGGGATTGACGCCGCGGCTGATTTCCCCCTCCACCCGCAGAACGCCGCCGCTGGGCTTCTCCAGCCCGGCGATAATGGAAAGCAGCGTGGATTTGCCGCAGCCGCTGGGTCCCACGATGCTGATGAATTCCCCTTCCTCTATGGCAAAGCTGATATCTTGCAGCGCGCTGATCTCCCCGTCCGGCGACTGGTAGACCTTGCGCACGCCCTCGATTTCAACGATCAAAACAGGTTCCCTCCCTTCCGTTTCACGGTCATCCTATGCGGCGAAGGGAAAGGCGTGCCTGGGCAAAATGAACGAAGGAGGCAGTTTGATGAAAAATTCGCGCAAAATATGGACAGATCATTCATGCATATGCTATAATGTCCCCAGATCCAAACCTGGAATATGTTTAAGAGCAACCAAAGGAGAGATTGCCATGAGTGTCAATATCAACATCCGTAACGCCGTGAAGCGCTACGGAAACACCACCGTGATCGAAAATCTGACGCTGAGCATCCGCGGCGGCGAATTTTTCACATTGCTCGGCCCCAGCGGCTGCGGCAAAACCACGCTTTTGCGCATGATCGCAGGCTTCAACTCCATCGAAGGCGGCGATTTCTATTTTAACGACACCCGCAACATCGGCATGGTGTTCCAGAACTACGCCATCTTTCCCCACATGAACGTGCGCAAAAACGTGGAATTCGGCCTCAAAAACCGTCCGGCGGACAAGCGCATCGACAAAAAGCTGATCCACGAGCAGGCGGATAAATTCCTCAAGCTGATGCAGATCGACCAATTGGCCGACCGCATGCCGGCGCAATTGTCCGGCGGCCAGCAGCAGCGCGTGGCCCTGGCCCGCGCCCTGTGCATCGAGCCCGACGTGCTGCTGATGGACGAGCCCCTCTCCAACCTGGACGCCAAGCTGCGCGTGGAGATGCGCACGGCCATCAAGGAGATTCAGAACAGCGTGGGCATCACCACCGTGTACGTGACCCACGACCAGGAGGAGGCCATGGCCGTATCCGACCGCATCGCCGTGATGAACGGCGGCGTGATCCAGCACGTGGGCACCCCAAAAAACATCTATCAGCGCCCGGCCAATACCTTCGTGGCCACCTTCATCGGCCGCAGCAACATCCTGCAGGGTGAAATGGACGTGGAAGGCGGCCGCGCCGTGGTCAGCCTGCCCACGGGCTACAAGGCCGCATTTGACACCGTGGCTCCCGAAAACCTCAAAAAGCAGCCCGTCATCCTGTGCGCCCGCCCCGAGGAGCTGATCGTGGAGACCACCGAGGGCGACGGTCTGAAAGCCGTCATTGACAGCTGCGTGTTCCTGGGCCTCAACACCCATTACTTCGTGCATCTGCTCACCGGCGAAAAAGCCGAGATCATCCAGGAATCCAGCATCGACTCCATCATTCAGCCCGGCACCCAGGTTCGCCTGCGCCTAAACACCGAAAAGGCCAACCTGTTCACCCAGGACGGCAGCCGCAATCTGCTGACCGGGGTGGAAAACGACCTTGCGAAAGAGGCGGTGTGACCGTGAAAAGAAAATTTGAAGTGTGGTCGGTGATCACGTGGATCTTCCTGGCCCTGTTCCTTCTGTTTCTGGTCTACCCCATGTACGGCATCCTGAAACAGTCCATCATCAGCAAAGAGGGCGGCTTTACCCTGGAGCAGTTCAGCAAATTCTTCTCCACGCCCTACTATTCCAGCACCATCAAAAACAGCTTTGTGGTCACCATCGCCGTGACGGCGGTGACGCTGCTGCTGGGCATCCCCTTCGCCTACTTCTATTCCTTCTACCAGCTCAAAGGCAGCAAATTCCTCTTTGTCACCTCCATCCTGTGCTGCATGAGCGCTCCCTTCATCGGCGCCTACAGCTGGATCATGCTGCTGGGCCGCAACGGCATCATCACGGTGTTTTTCAAGGACGCCCTGGGCATCAAGCTGGGCAGCATCTACGGCTTTGGCGGCATCCTGATGGTGCAGGCGCTGAAATTCTTCCCGCTGGTGTTCGTATATATGAACGGCGCCTTCAAATCCATCGACAACAGCCTGATCGAGGCCAGCGCCAACATGGGCTGCACGGGCGTGAAGC
Organism: uncultured Eubacteriales bacterium; assembly: GCA_902764185.1. GTDB lineage: Bacteria > Bacillota > Clostridia > Christensenellales > Aristaeellaceae > SFMI01. The sequence continues at coordinate 36,135 of CACWUV010000002.1, read as the reverse complement.
GGTTCTTCAACGTGATCATGCAGCTTTCCATGCCCACCATCCTGGCGGCCAGCCTGCTGGTGTTCATGCGCGCCTTCGCGGACTTTGGCACGCCGCTCTTGATCGGCGAGGGCTACCGCACCTTCCCGGTGGAGATCTACAACCAGTATTTGGGTGAAAACGGCACGGACCACAACTTTGCCGCGGCCATATCCGTCATCGCCATCGTGGTGACGGCGGTGGTGTTCTTCATCCAGAAGTGGGCCACCAAGAAATACAACTTCTCCATCAACTGCCTGAACCCCATCCAGAAGCGCAAGCCCCACGGCATCGGCGGCTTCCTGATGTATTTCTACTGCTACGGCCTGATCGCCCTGGCCTTCCTGCCCCAGCTGTACATCGTATATCTGTCCTTCCGCAACTGCGACGGCGCGGTGTTCAAGCCCGGCTTCAGCCTGGTGAACTATGAAAAGGCCATGAAAAAGCTGCTGGTGCGCTCCATCAACAACACCATGATCTTCGGCGTGGTGAGCCTGCTGCTGATCATCCTGTTCGCTATCCTGATCGCCTATCTGGTGGTGCGCCGTCCGCGGCCGCTGAACCACACCATCGACACCCTCTCCATGCTGCCCTACATCATGCCCGGCTCCATCATCGGCATCGCCCTGGTCATCGCCTTTGGCAAAAAGCCCTTTGCCCTCACCGGCACCATGGCCATCATGATCATCTCCCTGGTGATCCGGCGTATGCCCTACACCATACGCTCGGCCACGGCCACGCTGCAAGGCATTCCCATCAGCACGGAGGAAGCCAGCCTGTCCCTGGGCGCCAGCAAGCTCAAAACCTTCCTCACCGTCACCACCCCCATGATGAGCAACGGCATCATGAGCGGCGCGGTGCTGAGCTGGGTGGCCATTGTGACGGAGCTCTCCAGCGCCATCATCCTCTACAACAACAAGACCATCACCCTGACCATGAGCACCTACGCCGCCATCAGCCGCGGCAACGACGGCCTGGCCTGCGCCTTCGCCGCCATATTGACGGTGCTGACCGCCCTTTCCCTGGTCCTCTACCTGGCCGTGACCAAGAGCGAGGACATCAAGCTTTGATCCCCGGGCGTGGAACGCCTGAAAATATTTATCCAAGGAGGTTTCTCGTGATGAAGAAACTGGTATGTCTCCTGCTGGCCGCCATTCTGGCGCTGGCCGCCTTCTCCGCCGTGGCGGAGACCGTCAAGGGTCCCCTGGTGCTGTACAGCTCCATGACCGACAACGACATCGACAACCTGATCGAAGCCTTCAACGAAGTATATCCCGACGTGGAAGTGGAAGTGGTGAACGGCTCCGCCGGCGAACTGCAGGCCCGTACCCGCGCCGAAGCCGGCAATCCCCAGGGCGACGTGCAGTGGGGCGGCCTGTCCCCCTCCGACGGCAGCGCCAACGACGACATCTACGCGCTGTACACCTCTCCCTATGAGGATGACCTGCCCGCCGATTACAAGAGCCACAACGGCCGCTACAACCAGGACCACCTGAGTGATCGGCTTTTCCGAGGCCAACAGCTCCTCCGCCGCCTGGAACAACGTGTGCAACATCTTTGCCGTGTACGGCTATGACAGCGACGAAGCCTGGGCCATCATGCGCGGATTGCTGGAGAACGGCCTGGTGATCTCCACCTCCTCCTCCGTGTGCTTCAAGGCTGTGGACAGCGGCGAGTACGTGGTGGGCCTGACCTACGAGGACGGCGCCGACACCCTGCTCAAGGCCGGCTCTGACCGCATCCGCATCCAGTATCCCGAGAATGGCGCCAGCGGCACCACCATGGGCTGCGCCATGATCGAGAACTGCCCCCATCCCGAAGCTGCCAAGGCCATGATCAACTTCCTGATGAGCCCCGAGGGTCAGGAAGCCCTGGCCACCCGGCTGGAAACCCTGCGCTTCACCAACCCCAAGGCTCACTATGAGATCAAGTATCTGCCCGCCGACGACACCATCAACTGGGTGTCCCGCGACACCGGCTGGCTGATTGAGCATAAGGCCGAAATGCTGGAGAAGTGGAACGCGCTGTACGCCGAGACCCGTTGATCCAAGCAAACAGCAACACAAATCGGGCGCTGCGGTTATCCGCAGCGCCCCTTTGAAAAAACAACAGGAGAAAGCACATGATCGATTTTTATCAGATCCGCAGCCCCTTATCCCAGGTGACCGATGAACGAATGGACCAATATATCCACGCCGTGGGCCGGGCCCTGGGCGAAGAGTTGCGCCGGGTGGAGCTGGTCCAGTATCTGGCGGATGATTTCGCCCTGCTCTACGTGGCCTCCGGCGGCAGCGAAGGGTATTTTCTGGAGGTATTCGAGCAGTTGAAGGCGCGGCCCTGCTATATTCTGACCAGCGGGGAATCCAACTCTCTGGCGGCCTCCATGGAGATACTGAGCTACCTGAACAAGCACGGCGGGCATGGGCAGATTTTGCATGGGGATCTCCAGGAGATCGCCGGGCAGATCAAAGCGCTGCGGAACGCTCACCGCGCCCTGCACGCCCTGCGCGGAAAGAAGCTGGGCTGCATCGGCAAGCCCTCCGACTGGCTGATCGCCAGCGATTACGACGCGGACGCCGTGCTGCAGAAGCTGGGCCTGGGCTTCGTTTCCATTCCCATGGAAGAGCTGCTGGCGGAAATCCGCAAAAACAGCTACGTGGACAACGCATATACGGAAGAATTCAAAAAGCAGGCTTTCCCGGCGGAGGAGATCGAAAAGGCGCTGCATGTTTACGGCGCGTTCCAGCGCTTGGTGGACAAATACGCCCTGTGCGGCGTATCCGTGCGGTGCTTCGATCTGCTGGACACCGTGCACACCACGGGCTGCCTGGGGCTCAGTATCCTCAACAGCCTGGGCATATACGGCGGCTGCGAGGGTGATATGCCGGCGCTTTTGTCCATGGCGGTGCTGGGCGCCGTCACCGGCGAACCCCTGTTCATGTGCAATCCCAGCCGGTTTGACACAAAGGAAAAATGCGCCACCTTTGCCCATTGCACCGTGCCCACCACCATGCTTCAGTCCTATTGCCTCAACACCCACTTTGAATCCGGCATCGGCGCGGCGGTGCAAGGCGTATTGGCGGAGGGTGCGTGCACCATCTTCAAGTGCGCGGGCGATCTGTCCCGGTTCTACGCCCAGGAAGGCCGGGTTCTGGAGACGCCCTTCAGCGACATGCTGTGCCGCACCCAGGTGCGCATCGGGCTGGACGACTTTACCTATTTCCTCACCAACCCCATCAACAACCACCACATCCTGTGCAGAGGAAAGCACAAGGCGGAAATGGAGGCTTTCTTCAAGCTGCTGGGATAAACGCAAAAACGGGAGAGCAGGCGCTCTCCCTTTTTTCAAATTTCAAATTTTCTTGCGCGCTTAACAGCGCACGGCCAGAAAATTTGAGCGGAATGAAAATTCCCTTTCGGCCGGGCAAGCGGGCCTTCGGGAATTTTCTCCTCGGCGACGTACACGCCGCCGCCTGCGGATAAAAAATGGGAGAGCACGCGCTCTCCTGTTTTTTTTATTGCTTCCACAGCAGCAATATTTCCCGGATCTCCGGCTGGCCCATGGCGTAGTCGCTTTCGTCGGCGCCGTTGATGATCTCGGTAGAAGCGGCCCGGTTCATCACCCGAGGCTCGCCCTCGATGACCCGGCGGCCTTCGCCCTCAAATTCGGGGTCCTCCTCATAGGGATCGAAAAGGCCGATCTCGTGGTCGGAAAGAATGCGGGTGAGCAGCACATAATGGCCGTAGCCGCCGGAGAAGCAGCGCATGACGGCGCAGCCGCCCTCCTCCAGGCATTGCCAGGTGCGGGTGCCGGGGAGCACAACGGCGTCCTCCAATTCCAGGAATTCCGCGTGGATGGGGAATTTGCAGCCTTTGCCAAAGGCGTTGAGCCAGGCGGCCATATAGCGCATGGAGGCTTTCGAGGTGCCGTGCTTGCCGATCTGCCCTTCATCGCAGAAAGTGTCGTTGCCCATGACCCAGATGTGCTTGAGGATGCCCGGGGCGATCTCCTCCCGGTCAAAGAGATAGCGGATGGCGTTGGTCATGGAGGTGGGGCCGCAGTCGTATTCGGAGGATTGGTAGTTGAGCAGGTTCTTCATGTTCGGTTGCCTCTCTCAGTCAGTTTATTCAGGAATTCTTGGGATCAAAGGCGTCGCGCAGGGCGTCCCCCACAAAGTTGATGCACACCACCAGCAGGATGATCACACTCCCCGCCGGGATCCACAGCCAGGGCTTGCCCGTGAGCACGGACAGAGATTCCGCGCCGTTGAGCAGGTTGCCCAGGGAAGGCGTGGGAGGCTGCACGCCCATACCCAGGAAGGACAGGGCGGCTTCATCCAGGATGGACAGGGCAAAGACGCTGGTGGCATACACCAGCACAGGCGCCACGGTGTTGGGCAGGATCTCGGAAAAGAGGATATAGCGCCGGGGCATGCCCGCGGTGACGTCGCTCTTGATAAAGTTGGTTTCCCTCAGGCTCAGCACGTTGCCCCGCACCAGGCGGGCCACCCCGGGCCAATCCACAAAGCCCAGGATCAGGATGATGCTCCACATGCCGGGCTGAAAGATGGCCGCGGCCACCAGCACCAGCAGGATATAGGGAAAGGACATGACCATATCGGTAAAGCCCATGATGGCCTTGTCCACCGCGCCGCCGAAATAGCCGCTGATCAGGCCCAGCGCCACGCCGACGGCGGTGGAAACCGCCGTGGCCAGGAAGCCCACCAGCAGGCTGACCCGCATGGCATAGAGAATGCGGCTGAACATGTCGCGGCCGATCTTATCCGTTCCCAGAATATGCTCGGCGGAAGGCGGCTGGGAAAACTTGCCCGCGGGCTTGGTGGGCGAATAGGGGGCGATGACCGGGGCCAGGATGGCCATGAGGATCAGAACGGTCAAGATCGCCAGGCAGACGACGGCCATTTTGTGCCGCCGGAAGCGCTGCCAGATGACGCGGTATTTGCTCTCTTTCATGGGCAGCCTCCCTCAGTATTTGATGGTGGGGTCCACCACGGCGTACAGGATGTCCGTCAGCAGATTGGAGACCAGCACCACCACGGCGGACAGCAGGCACACGCCCATGATGACGGGATAATCCCGCCCGGTGACGGCGTTCATGGTGATGAGCCCCAATCCCGGCCAGGAAAAGAGCTGCTCCACGATCACCGCGCCGCCAAACAGCGTGGGGATCTGCATGCCGATCACCGTGACGATGGGAAGCAGAGCGTTGCGCAATGCGTGGCGGCGGATCACCAGACCCCGGCCCATTCCCTTGGCCGTGACGGTGCGCAGATAATCCATCTCCAATATCTCCAGCACGGCGGAGCGGATATAGCGGATATTGCCGCCGGCCACGCCCACCGCCAGCACGATGGCTGGCATGACCATATGCCGGGCCACGTCCGCCGCGTCGCCGCCGGTGCCCGCGGTGATCATGCCGCTGGAAGGCAGCCAGCCCAGCACCACGGTGAAGATGTAAATGAGGATCAGCGCCAGGAAGAAGCCGGGAATGCTGGATGCCAGAAAGGAAGCCGACACCACGGCGTAATCCCGCTTCTGGTAGCGGTGCACCGCGCTGTAAATGCCCGCGGGCACGGCCAGCAAAAGGCCCAGGATCATGGATACGCCCATGAGCAGAAGCGTTGGGCCGATGTGGCTGGCGATCAGGTCGGCCACGGGCTGATAGCTTTTATAGGAATAGCCCAGGTTGCCGTGGAGCACCTCCACCAGCCAATTCCAATACTGCACGTAAATGGGCTGATCCAGGCCCCACTGGGCCGCGCGTGCGGCCACGGTGCCCTGGCTGATGCGGGGACCCACCAGCATATCCAGCGGACTGCCCGCCAGGGACATGATGGCGTAATCGATGATGGTGATGCCCAGCAGCACCGGGATGGCCAGCAGCAATTTTTTCAGGATATATTTCCACACGGCTTATCCCTCCAGCATCCGGTCGCAGGCCGTCAGGCGGCCCTGCGTTTCAAAGAGCGCCAGGCCGCGGCTGCGGCAGCCTTCCTGCGCATAGGGGCAACGGGGCAGCAGCGGGCAGCCGGAATCCGACGGTTGATCGCCGATCTCCTCCGCCATCACCGTGCGCTCCCGGCCCCGCAGGGTGTCGTCCGCCACCGGCGCGGCGTCCAGCAGCGCTTTGGTGTAGGGATGGGCGGGATGATCGAACAGGGTGTCCGACGGGCCCATCTCCACCACCCGGCCCATATACATGACGGCGATCTGGTGGCTGATGTAGTGCACCGCGCCCAGGCCGTGGCCGATGAACACATAGGTGAGATGAAGATTTTGCTGCAAGTCCCGCAGAAGGTTCAATATCTGCGCCTGGACGGACACATCCAGGGCGGAAACGGGCTCGTCCAGCACGATGACATCGGGATTCAGGGACAGCGCCCGGGCGATGCAGACGCGCTGGCGCTGGCCGCCGCTGAACTCGTGGGGATAGCGGCGCTTCATGGCCACCGGCAGCCCCACCATGTCCAGCAGCTCCTCCACGCGGCTGTCCACCTGCTTTTGATCCCCGATGCGGTGGTAGAGCATGGGTTCCCGCAGGATGTCCTGCACCCGCTTGCGGGGATTGAGGGAAGAGCCGCTGTCCTGAAACACCATCTGGAACCGGGGACGCAGCCTGCGGCGCTGGGTCTCGGACAGATTGTCGATGCGCTGACCCTGCAGATAGATTTCGCCGGCGTCCGGCTTTTCCAGGCACATCATCAGCCGGGCCATGGTGGATTTGCCGCAGCCGCTCTCCCCCACGATGCCGAAGGTTTCCCCCTGGCGCACCGCGACGGACACGTCGGAGACGGCCTGGAAGGTTTTGGCGAACAGGCTGTTTTCGCCGGAAATGCGATAGGATTTGGAGATATTCCGGGTTTCCAGCACGATGTTGTCAGGCATCCGCCATCCCTCCCTCGTTCATGCACCGGCTTAAATGGCCGGGCGCCACCTCCCGCATCTGATCCTGCATGCGATGGGGGCACTCCGCGCCGCGGGGACAGCGCGCCGCGTAGCGGCAGCCCGTCAAATCGCCATAGACCTCCGGCACGTGGCCGGGAATGGAATAGAGGCGCTTGTCCCGGCTGTCATGGAGTCCGGGCACGGCCTGCAAAAGCGCCTGGGTGTAGGCGTGGGCCGGATGGAAAAGCAAATCGTGAATGGGAGCCTCCTCCACGCATTGGCCCGCGTACATCACCACGCCGCGGTCCGCCATCTCCGCCGCCACTCCCAGATCGTGGGTGATGAGCAGCACGGCCATGCCGGTTTCATCCCGCAGCTGGCGCAAAAGCTGCATGATCTGCAATTGGATGGTGACGTCCAGCGCGGTGGTGGGCTCGTCGGCGATGAGCAGCTTGGGCCTGCAGGCCAGCGCCATGGCGATCATGACCCGCTGGCGCATGCCGCCGGACAGCATGTGGGGATACTTTTTCATCACCTGATCGGCGTCCCGGATGCCGGTGTGGGTCAAAAGTTCAATGGCCCGCCGCCTTGCGTCCCCGGCGCTCATTTTCAGGTGCCGCCGCATGCCCTCGGTCATCTGCAGGCCGATGGTGAGGACGGGATTGAGGCTGTACATGATGTCCTGAAAGATCATGCTGATCTCGGTGCCCCGCAGCTGATCCAGCCGCTTTTGCGGCAGGGTGAGCAGATCCCTGCCCTGCCAGTAGATGTGGCCGCCGGTGACCCGCCCTTGCCGGGACAAAAGGCCCAGGATGGACAGCGCGGTGATGCTCTTGCCGCTGCCGCTCTCCCCCACCACACACAGGATCTCGCCAGGGTACACGGAAAAAGACACTCCAGAAGCCGTCCGGGCTGCCTGGGCCCCGCGGCCGAAGGTAATTTCCAGATCCTGTATCTGCAAGAGCGGTTCCATGGCGTTTCCTTTCACAGGCAGGCCCCACACCGGTTTGAGACGCCGGTGTGGGGCTGCGTTATTGGATTACTGAATATCCCAGTTCTGCACGTTCACGAAGGTGCCGAACACATTGGGGGTGACGCCGGTGAGGCGGTTGCTCACCGCGCCCAGGGTGGCCAGCACCCAGCCGGAGATCATGGCCACGTCCTCCTGCATGGCGCGATCGACGATGAGATACTGCTCCGTAATGGCGTCCACGTCGGTCAGCTCCTGGCTGAGCATCAGCGCTTCATCGGTGGCGTCGCTGGCATAGCCCGTCCAGCTGCCTTCGCCGCCCAGCAGCCAGGCCACGTCGGTATAGGGGTCCACGGGCGCGTAGGTATATTCCACGCTCATGATGTCGTGCTCCAGGTTGCCGGCAGCCTCCATCAGATTGGCCAGGCTGACGGTGCGGATCTCGATATGCAGGCCGATTTCCTCAAACATGGCGGCATAATACTCCACAGCCTGGTTGAAGGTAGCCTCGGAGGAATTAACATACCAGACCAGGTCGGTCTTGGCGCCGTCGGCTTTGGCTTCGGCAATCAGCGCGGCGGCCTTTTCGGGATCATAGGCGGTGACGCCCAGTTCGCCGCTGAAATAGGGAGAGGCGGACACGAGGAAGCCGTCCACCACCTCGCCGTTGCCGTTCAGCAGGTTTTCAAACATGCTCTGGCGGTCCATGCCATAGAGCAGCGCCTGGCGGATGCGCACGTCACTGACGTTGGCGGTGTTGATGAAGATGGACTCGTTTGTGACGGGGGTGCCGATGACGGCGGTCACGTTGTCCAGCGCCTTGACGGCCTCATAATCCTCCACGGGAATGGAGCCGATGGTCTGCTGCACCAGGTCGATTTCGCCGCTGCGCAGGCCCGCCAGCATCTGGGAGGCGGCCACCACGTTGATGTTCAGGTACTTGATCTTGGGCGCGCCCAGGAAATAATTGTCGTTGGCAGTGTAGCGCACATAGTGCTGGAGATCAAAATCGTTGATGAAATACGGGCCGGAAATGACGTCGGGATGGTTGAACCAGGCGTAGGTCAGCAGATCTTCCCGGGCCACGTCCTTCAGCACGTGCTTGGGCACGGGGAAGAGATAGCGGCCAAAGTTGTTTTCAAAGGTATAAAGGGCGGTGGGCCATTTGGTGGTGACGGTCAGGGTCTTGTCGTCCACCACCCGGACGCCGCCGATGTCGGGCGCGCCGGATTCGATAAAGCCGTCGTCGTCAGTGCCTTCAACGGAATACAGCGGCAAAGCCGCGTTGGCGGACACGGGATCGGCGCCGATGGCCAGGGTGAAAGCCACATCCTCGGCGGTGACGGGGACGCCGTCGCTCCACACGGCGTTCTCCTGCAGTTCAATGGTGAAGGTCAGGTTATCCTCGGTGGTGATGCTTTCGGCCAGCTGGGGCACGAATTCCAGCTTTTCATTGAGCTCCACCAGGGGCAAAAACACCAGGGACACGGCATATTTGACGATCTCGGTGTTGTCCACGGCCAGAGGATTGAGGGTGGTCAGCGTGCTGGTGACGCCAATGTTCACCGCCTTATCCTCCGCGGCGGCGAAGGACAGCATGGAAAGGAGCATTGCGACGGTCAAAACGAGGGCAAGCAGCTTTTTCATGGTTCATTCTCCTTTTATATATTCAGCCCGCTCGCGGGCCAGGGCTGCAAAGTATTCCGCCGCGGCGGGCAGCGCGGCGCTGTCCACCGTAAAAGCGGGATGATGGCTGGCAATATGGCCGCCGGTACCCACTCGCACAAAGACGCCGGGACAGATTTTGAGGTATTCGCTGAAATCCTCGCCACCCATGGTGTCCTCCTGCCGGTCCACTTGGAAGCCGGAGCGCAGCGCCAGATCGCGGCAGACGGCGCAGAGAGACGCATCGTTGATCACGGGATCAGGTCCTTCCGCATACCGGAAATCGGCGGTGCACCCATAGGCCGCGGCGATGGAGGCGGCCAGCGCTTCCAGGCGGCGCCGGATCATGGCGCGGACGCCGTTATCCAGCGTGCGCACGGTACCCTCCAGGGCGGCGGTCTCCGGAATCACGTTCCAGGCCGTGCCCGCCTGCACCTTGGCGATGGTGACCACGGCGGGATCAAAGGGATCGGCATTGCGGCTGACGGCGGTCTGGAAGCCTTCGATCAGGGCGGCCAGGGCGGGCACGGGATCGATGGCGTCATGGGGCTGGGCGGCATGGGCGCCTTTGCCGTATAATGTGACGCTGAACCGATCCGGCGCGGCCATCACCGCGCCTTCCTTGATGCCCAGGGTGCCGACGTTAAAATAAGGATAGGAATGGATGGCGTAAAATTCCTCCACGTCGTTCAGGAGCCCCGTCGCCACCACGGATCTGCTGCCGCCGGTGCCCGCTTCCTCCGCGGGCTGGAAAACGATCTTGACCGTGCCCGCCAGGTCCTTTTGCCGCTCCTTGAGCAGCAGCGCCGCGCCCAGCATGCAGGCGGTGTGGAAATCATGGCCGCAGGCGTGCATTTTGCCCGGCTCCTCCGAGGCGTAGGGCAAGGCCGTCTCCTCCTGGATGGGCAGGGCGTCCAGATCGCAGCGCAGGCCGATGACCCGGCCGGGACGGCTGCCGCGGATGACGGCGATGAGGCCGGTGGGCAGCCCGGTATCCAAAAGCTCGATCCCCGCATCCGTCAGCGCCCGCCGAACCTTCGCGGTGGTGCGCACCTCCTCGAACGCCAATTCGGGATGGCGGTGCAGATCCTCAAAAAAGGCGATCAATGCCCCTGTATCCACCTTACTCCTCCAATCAATCAAAAAGGGCGTCCCTGCGGACGCCCCCTGAATCCTCATACGGCCAAATCTGGCACTCCCCGGCAGGCGTACGCAAAACAAGACTGCATACAGCAGCCGCACATACAGATACGCAGAAGCCGAGAAAAGACGATCCGCACCATGCCGCCTGCCTCCTTTCAGAATGGGTGTATTATACAACACAATGCATAGCGGGTCAATAGATTTTGCGGTTTTTCAGATGTATTTTGACGAATATTGACCAGGCGCGCAGACCTCCGGCCCCAAGCGGCGTGAAAAAGGGCGAAAAAGGGAATTTTGCGCCATGTGAGAAAAAAGTTCTCAATAATTTTAAAAATTTTTTCAAAAAAGGTATTGCATAGCAGACGCATTTGCGGTAAAATACCAATTGCAGGGCGTTAGCACTCAACGAAAAAGAGTGCTAACAAGCCCGAACAATCATCGGTAAAACAATTTAAGGAGGATATATCATGAACATCAAGCCTTTGTTTGACCGTGTGGTCATCAAGGATGTGGAATCCGAAGAAACCACCAAGAGCGGCATCATCCTGACGTCCGCCGCCAAGGAAAAGCCCCAGATGGCCGAAGTGCTGGCCGTGGGTCCCGGCGGCGAAGTGGACGGCAAGCAGGTCACCATGCAGGTGAAGGTCGGTCAGAAGGTCATCTACTCCAAGTATGCCGGCACCGAAGTAAAGCTGGACGGTCAGGAAGTCAAGATCGTCAGCCAGAAGGACATTCTGGCCATCGTGGAGTAATCTTTCCGAATATTTGATATAAAAGGAGACTGATTGTTATGGCAAAGCAGATTAAGTTTGGCGAGGATGCCCGCCGCGCGCTGGAAAAGGGTCTGAACACCCTGGCCGATACCGTCAAAATCACCCTGGGCCCCAAAGGCCGCAACGTGGTGCTGGATAAGAAATACGGCGCTCCCCTGATCACCAACGACGGCGTGACCATCGCCAAGGAAGTGGAGCTGGAAGACCCCTTTGAAAACATGGGCGCGCAGCTGATCAAGGAAGTGGCCACCAAGACCAACGACGTGGCCGGCGACGGTACCACCACCGCCACCCTGCTGGCCCAGGCCATCGTGCGCGAAGGCATGAAGAACCTGGCCGCCGGCGCCAACCCCATGGTGCTGCGCCGCGGCATCGAGGCTGCCACCAATGAAGCCGTGGAGGCTCTGACCGAGCTCAGCCGCCCCATCAGCGGCAAGCAGGCCATCGCCCAGGTGGCCAGCATCTCCGCCGGTGACGAGACCATCGGCCAGCTGATTTCCGACGCCATGGAAATCGTGGGCAAGGACGGCGTGATCACCGTGGAAGAAAGCAAGACCATGAAGACCGAGCTGACCACCACCGAGGGCATGCAGTTTGACCGCGGCTACGCCAGCGCCTACATGGTGACCGACACCGACAAGATGGAAGCGGTGCTGGACAACCCCTACATCCTGATCACTGACAAGAAGATCAGCAACATTCAGGAAGTGCTGCCGGTGCTGGAGCAGGTGGTGCAGCAGGGCAAGAAGCTGCTGATCATCGCCGAGGACGTGGAGGGCGAAGCCCTGGCCACCCTGGTTGTCAACAAGATCCGCGGCACCTTCACCTGCGTGGCTGTCAAGGCTCCCGGCTTTGGCGACCGCCGCAAGGAAATGCTGCGCGACATCGCCGTGCTGACCGGCGGCCAGGTGATCAGCGAGGAAATCGGCCTGGAGCTCAAGGACGCCACTGTGGATATGCTGGGTATGGCCCGTCTGGTGAAGGTGGATAAGGACAACACCACCATCGTGGAAGGCGCCGGCGAAAAGGCTGAGATCGAAGCCCGCGTGAACCAGATCCGCGCTCAGATTGCCGAGACCACCAGCGATTATGACCGTGAAAAGCTGCAGGAGCGGCTGGCCAAGCTGGCCGGCGGCGTGGCCGTCATCCAGGTGGGCGCTGCCTCCGAAATCGAAATGAAGGAACGCAAGATGCGCATCGAGGATGCCCTGGCCGCCACCCGCGCGGCTGTGGAAGAGGGCATCGTGCCCGGCGGCGGCGTGGCGCTGCTCTCTGCCATCAAGCGCGTGCAGAAGATCGTCACCACATACACCGGCGATGAGCGCACCGGCGTGCAGATCGTGCTGAACGCCATGGAAGAGCCGGTCCGCCAGATCGCCCGCAACGCCGGCATCGACGGCAGCGTGATCATTGAGAACATCCGCCGCCGCAACCGCCCCGACTATGGCTACGACGCCCTGAAGGGTGAATATGTGGACATGTTCGAGCGCGGCATCATCGATCCTACCAAGGTGACCCGCAGCGCCCTGCAGAACGCCAGCAGCGTTGCCGCCATGGTGCTGACCACCGAATCCCTGGTGACCGATATCCCCCAGCCTGAACCCGCGGCTCCCGCGGCCAACCCCGGCATGGGCGGCATGTATTGATTGCCCCTGGTTATCACACAAATTCAGCCGACGGAAGCAATTCCGCCGGCTGTTTTTGCGAAAAAAACTGTTGACAGATCATCAGGTCTGTGATAATATATTTGAGGCTCAAAAGAGCCTGTGCCACAGACAGCAGGTTCGCGCAAGCGATCAAAGGCGAAAGCCGCCAGCCGAGGCGCAAGAGCATCTGCGTGATTTATGCCCTTGTGCCTATGCACAAGGGTTTCTTTTATACATAGCCGGAGAGTGGGTGCGATTGAAACAATGAGCAAGAATCTGGAAGCGAAGAAAGTCGTAGTAAGCGAGATCAGCGAAAAGCTGAAGGCGTGCAAGAGCATGGTGGTGGTGAGCTACACCGGCATCACCGTGGAGGAAGTGACCGAGCTGCGCAATCAGTTCCGTGCCAACGGCGTGGAATACTGCGTGCTGAAGAACACCCTGGTGCGCCGCGCCCTGGACGATATGGGTATCACCGGTCTGGATCATACCCTGGAAGGCCCCAGCGCTTATGCCTTTGGCATGACCGACGCCGTGGCTCCCGCCAAGATCGTCTACGATTTCATCAACAAGACCAAGAACGACGGCCGTCTGACCGTCAAGGCCGGCCTCATGGATGGCGAAGTGCTGTCTGTGGAGCAGGTCAAGGCTCTGAGCGAGCTGCCTCCCCGCGAGGTGCTGCTGGCCCGTGTGGTCGGTTCCCTGCAGGCCCCCGTGGCCAAGCTGGTCTATTTCCTGGAGGCCCTGCGCAAGAAGCAGGCTGGCGAGGAATGACCGCAGCGTAAAAATTCCTTACAAAATTAAGAAAGAAAGACTGAATGGAGGTCAAATCAAATGACTAATCAAGAATTTATTGATGCCGTCAAAGGCCTGTCCGTAATCGAACTGATGGACCTGGTCAAGGCTCTGGAAGAAGAATTTGGCGTTTCCGCCGCTGCCCCCGTGGCCGCCGCTGGCGCTCCCGCCGCTGCCGCCGCTCCCGCTGAAGAGCAGACCGAGTTCAACGTGGTGCTGGTGGATGCCGGCGCTGAGAAGATCAAGGTTATCAAGGTCGTCCGCGAAGTCGTGTCCGGCCTGGGCCTGAAGGAAGCCAAGGAATTCGTGGAAGCCGCTCCCAAGACCATCAAGGAAGGCGTCTCCAAGGAAGAAGCCACCAAGATCGCCGAGCAGTTTGCCGCCGTTGGCGCCAAGTGCGAGATCAAGTAATCTGTTTGGATTACACGCGCGAGCCTGTTATTTTGCAGGCCCGCGTTTTTTATTGACTTTCCGTTCATATTGCGGTATGGTATGAACAGCACAGCGAAAGAGAGGAATGCGCCTTGAAGCGAATACTGGCGGCGACCCTGTTGATGATGATGCTGATGGCCGGCCTGGCGACGGCGGAGGAAGAGACCTCCTTCCTCAGCCTGACGGCGGCGCCCAACGTGGTGATCCTGTCCCCCGTGCCGGGCAGCACCTATGACGCGGGAGGCAAGCTGCGGGTGCAGGCCAGCGGAAAAAATGTGAGCCGCCTGGTGGTGACCCTGGCATATCAGGGGCAGACCGCGGAGGCGGCCATGGAAGGCAGCACCATCGATTACACCTTTGATACGCCCCAATATACCGCCTCCGCCCTGATCACCGTGACGGGCTATGGCGACACGGACGCCAACGGCTATGAGTCCCAGACCACCCAGACCGTGACGGTGCTCTCCCCCCGGCAGAAGCTGTTCAGCGATATGTTCGCTCTGGCGTATAAAAACTACCGCGATCCCTATTATAACCATGCTCCCGCCCAGGAGGACTGGGACCGGGGCGTATGCAAAAACTTCGTCATGCGCATGTTTGACACCTTCAAGGACGCCTACGCCATGGCGGAATATCCCGAATTGCCGCTGCACATGCCCAAAAACAACAGCAAGGCCAACTGCGCGCCCTATGATTACGGCGTGGAATGGCGGCCCGAGACGGCGGAGGACGGCAGCCCCTTTGAAATCGCCGCCAGCTTCCGCTACGACAACAATCTCAGCAAAGAGGAAAACCGCGCCGCCTGCCGAAAGGTGCTGGAGAGCGTGAAAAGCGGCGACTTTTTCCAGATGGCGGGCAACTACTATTACGGCAACGGGCCCCACAGCCTGCTATTCATCGCCGACTACAACGCCGCCACCGACGAGGTGCGCTGGACCGACAGCAACATGAAAAACGACAAGGTGGACGGCTATCACTGGGGATACATGCAATATGACGCCGTGCGCACGGCGGAATGGTTTGTGGACGCCATCTGCATGAAGAACAGAGGATGCACGCTGTATCGGGTCAGGGAAGATTTATTTGTAAAGTAATCGTAATATTATCAGATCCTTCGACTTCGCTTCGCTCCGCTCAGGATGACATTGACAGGTAGTTTCTTTTTTGTCTGTTGGTGCTTTTGCAGCAAGCAGACCCAACCTTCAAGAAAGAAATTACCTTACTTTGACATTCTGAGCGGAGCGCAGCACAGTCGAAGGATCTCTTTTTATTGCGTATAAATCCGGTTCATTTCCTCCGTATAGCTGCCGTCCTCCCGGTAGATGACCAGCGGCGGCTCCAGAATGAGGCCAGGACGGGCGTCCAGCATGGCTTCCAGGAGCACCAAGTGGGCCTGCTTATCAGCCCGGGAATGCACCAGGCGCAATCGCTTGGGCTCCAGGCGGCAGGCGCGCAGAGCGTCCGTCAATTCCAGCAGCCGGGCCGCGGGAAACACTACGCACAGCCGCCCGCCGCTGCGCAGCAGCCATTTGGCGGCCTGAGCCACGTCGGCAATTTCGCAGGTCTCCTCATGACGGGCCAGGCGCTTGGCGGCGTCGGGGTTCAGCAGCGTGCCGCCAGCTTTGCCGTAGGGCGGATTGCAGGTGACCAGATCGTAGGCGTCATGGGGCAAAAGCTCCCGGATCCGGCGCAGGTCCCCCGCATGGACGCGGATTACAGCCTCAAGGCCGTTGAGCGCCATGGAGCGGGCAGCCATTTCCGCCATGTCGGGCTGGAGCTCGACGGCGTCCGCCCTGATGGTGTTCTCCCGGCCATAGAGCAGCAGCGGGATGACGCCGGTGCCCGTGCCCAGATCGCACACGCGGTCGTGCTTGCGGGCGCTGGCAAAGGCGCTGAGCAGCACCGCGTCGGTGCCAAATCGAAAGGCGTCGGTGCGCTGGATGATGTGCAGACCGCCCCGCTGCATATCGTCAATGCGTTCATTTTGTTTGATTTCCATATTTCACTCCAGGCAGGACCAGGGCACGAAGCCCCGGATGCCGTCATATTCCGCCTGGCACCAATCGCCGCTGCGGGCAAGGGCCAGCACGTATTCTCCAGCCGCCAAACTGGCGGACACAGAGGCGGTGAGATCGGGCGCGGCATATAGTTTTGCGTCAGCGTTCAGCCGACGCGCGCCGGATACAAAAGGCGGCTCCTGCATGGTGAGGAATGCCAGTTTGACATAGCCGGTATCGGCCCCGAAGGTGACACGGGCCCATTTGCCGCTTTGCTCCAGCACGGTGACCGCTGCTCCCTGGGGGATGGTGCGCAATATCCTGGCCCCGGATTTGGCGGCGCTGCGCAGGTTCAAGGAGCCCTTTTCCGTGGTGACCACGGCGGTCAGCCCACCCTGCTGAACAGGCTGCGGCACCTCCACAAAGCTGAGGAAGGCCGTGCGCACATAGCCGGTTTTCCCGTGATAGGCCACCCGACACCAGCGATCGCCGGGGGCCAGAACCTCCAGCATCTCCCCCTGGGGAACGCGGGCCAGGACGGAAGAGCCCGAGGATGCGCGCCTCCGCAGATTCAGGGAGCCTTCCTCCGTGGTGACCTTGGCGTAGAGCTGACCCTCCGGCACAGGCGCGGCGGGCTGCTCCGCCGCGAAGCCATAGGTCAGGAAGGCCGACATGACGTAGCCCGTCTTGCCGCTGTAGGTCACCTGGGTCCACGCGCCGGACAAGGCCAGCACGGGCAGGGTTTCATTTTGGGGAATGCGGATGAGGACGTCGCTGTTTTGATCCGCGCTTTTGCGAAGATTGAGAGAACCCTCCGGCGTGGTGACCGTGGCAAAGGCGGGGATCACCGGCTGCGGAATGGGCGTGGCCGTGGGCGCAGGCGTTGCAGCGGGCGCGGCTTCCTGCCGCAGAAATTGGGCCATGACGTAGCCCGTTTTGCCGTTATAGGACACCAGGCACCAGTCGTTTTCCTCTTTGAACACGGAGACGGTCTGGCCCCTGGGAATGACGGACAGCACAGCAGAATTCACCGAGGCGGAGGCGCGCAGGTTCAAGGGACCGCTGTCCGTGACCACCATGGCGGTTTTGCGGGATTCTTCGCCGCCAATGCCCAGACTGAGATAATGAGTGACGCAGAACCCCGTGACGCCGTGATAGCGCACGCGGCACCAATCGTCGCCGGCCTCCGTGACGATGACCGTTTCGCCCCGGGGAATCTCCAGCAGGATTTGACTTTCCATGGAGGCTTCCCTGCGCATGTTCAGGGTGGAGGCCGACAGCGCCACCAGCGCGTACTGCTCGCCCGCCTGGGGCGTATCCGCCACCGCCTGCATCACCATGCCGTTGGGCTGGAGATTGGCGGAGAGCAGGAAACCGATGACGCCCTGATGTTCGATCTGGCTCCAGGCGCCGTCGTCGTAGATCACCCGCACCACCGCGCCCGCAGGCACGGTCATATACTGATAGCCAGCCGGGCTGGAGGACAGATACAAGGGGCTCTCCGCCAGCACCTGCGCGCCGGTGGCGTTGGCGTCCTGGGCCGGGCCGGGATAGGCGGCGCTGCGCGTGATGAAGGCCAGGCTCACATAGCCCGTCTGACAGCCATATTGGGTATAGGCCCAATCACCCTCCACGCGCAGCAGCGGCAGCGCCGTGCCGCCGGGAATCTGCACCAGGGAAGCGGCGGTCTGGGTCGCCTGCTGGCGCAGGTGGAGAGCGCCTGTGCCCGTGACGGCGCCATAGGCCGTCACCTGGGAAACGGCGGGCAATTGGCCGTCGGGGGTGCCGCTGATTTTCAGTCCCGCGCCCTGGACGTAGCCGGTGAGCGCGCCATAGGTGATCAGATACCAATCCCCCGCCTGGGCATGGACGGTGACGGCGGCTCCGTGGGGAATGCCTGCCAGAACGGGCGCGGCTGGCGAAGCCGCGGCGCGCAGCGCCATTTCGCCGGTGGGGCGGATAAGGTTGACGATACCCACGGCGGCGGCAGCGCCATCCACGGGCGCGGGCGCGTCCACGCTGAGCTCCTCCCGGCTGACGCCGCTGCCCAGAGCGCTCCAGATGGAACGCACAAAGGTGTACTGCACCCGCTGGCAGCCCTCAAAATAGAAATCCAGAATCTGATCGTAGGTATAGCCCAGATCCCCCATGCGCATGGCCCCCCGCTGGCTCATGCCGGTGCCGTGGCCGAAACGCCGGGCCTGCACCGTAAAGCCGGTATCGGTTTTGACCACCGACCAGAGCTCGTTGCGGTCGTTATTGATGCCCATGGACAGCGGGCCTTCCAATTCCTTGAAAATATCGAAGGTCAAGGTCCCCTGCCGGGTGACGCCGTCGCACACCGCCGTGACGTCGAAATTCAGCTTGGTATAAAGGCGGCTGGGCGCGGCGTAGCGGGGCGTATGGGGCGTGACGGCGTGGACGGCGGCGATGCTGACATCCGAGCCGCCAAAGACCGCCCGCGCCTTCTTGATCAGCAGGTTATTGAGGGTGGCGCTGGGCTGCTTGCCGGAAGCCGCCACCTTGAAGGAGCGCACCGGCGCGTAGGGATTCTGATAGTCGAAGGGATCATCCTTGACCCGGATGTAGTCATAGGCCGAGGAGCCCCAGATATTGCGCACGGATTCGATTTGGCCGCCATTGGAGGCGGTGTAGTAGGTGGCGGTATAATCCCCGCCGTTCATGGCCACGATGCCCCGGGTCTCGTCCACCGCCTGACGGCAGCGGGCGTTGCCGCTGGAGGTGCCGTTATACACCTGGTCGTTGGTGGTATCCACCAGGTCATACCCCCGGCTGCCGGAGGAGCGCATGGCCCGCAGGGTATAGGTGCGGGCGGACACGCACTGGGCTTTGAGGGCTTCCAGCGCGGAGGCGTTGCCCATTTCATAGGGCAATACGCCATAGAGATAATCCTCGATGAACACGTGCACGATGACATAGAGACGGTAGCCGCTGCCGCTGCGCACGGTTTTGAATTCAATATCCCCGGGATAGCGGTTGCCCGGCACCCGGGCCTGCCTGATTTTGACGCCGCTGTCCGCGTCCCCGGCATGGCGGCGCAGGCGGAAGCTGCTGCCCATGGAGGTGGTGACGCCGTTTCGGGTCAGGGACAAAGCGCCGGAGGCGGCGCTGAAATTCACCGTGGCGGTGCTGCCGTCCGTCAGCGCGGTGGCGGCGGTGCCATCCAGGGAGTAGGCGCCGCAGATGGTCAGATCCAGGCGGCTGGGCTGGCCCAGCGAGGACAGATAGACCCGTACGGTGCCGTTCATGGCGCCTTCGTAATTGGTGACAGGCGCGGCGGACGCCCCCAAAAAGACAATGCAGAACAGCAGGCACAGCGCGAACAGGCGGGCCTGCTGCTTTTTTGCAAAAACGAAACTGGATCGCATGAGATGCCTCCGAACAGCAAGGTTGTAACACTTTTGTAACTATTCGGAGTATATCATACGGGGAAGGTCCTGTCTAATTGTGCTTTTTGGCAGCCTTGCCAGCGCGCTTCCTGTTGCCCAGGCGGGCGATGGGCCGCTCGAAGGCATAGGTTGCCAGGGTGGCGATGGCCAGCGCTCCGGCAAAGCACAAAACCGTATAGAGCACCTGCCAGGAATACTCGCCCGACATCCAGGGGTTTTCCGTCATGGAGGCGGGGATCTTCCATTCCTTGAGCTGCACGGCAAAGACCTGATGATACATATAAAATTGGAAGGAAACGGCGGACAGGAAGGCGGTGACGCGGTTGCCGAAGATCAGCCGCAGGAAGCGGCCGCCAAACAGCAGCCCCAGCATGAACAGGGCGCAAAAGCCCGACATGAGGAAGCGGCGGTCCATCTGTCCCAGACGAATGTTTTCATAGCCGTTGGAGGAGGCCTGACCCCGCACCAGCTGCCAGATGCCCCAGCAGGCCATGAGCCACAGGGCGGTGAACAGGGCCGCCGTCCAGCGGTCCTGCTTCATGCGGCGCTTGAGGGCGCTGTAGATCCCGGCGGCCAAGAGGCCGTTGGCATAGGCGTCCAACTGGGCAGGCAATTGATTTAAGAGCAGGGTGCTGTCCGGCATGGTTTTGACCCACTCCCGATAGCCGAAGGCCACGGCCAGCAGCGCCAGATAGGTGGCAATGGGCCAGCGGCGGAAGGCCCGGCCCAGGAAGGGAAAGATCAGGTAAAACTGCATCTCCACCCCCAGGGTCCACAGGGAACCGTTGAGGGGCGAGCCGGTGTAGCTGAAGGGAAACAGGGTATGGGTAAAGGTGGCGTGGGCCAGCAGATCGCGCCACATACGCCAGGCGTTGAAGCTGCCGTTGGGGTCGTTGTAGCTGCCCTTGGGCAGCGCCACATACACCAGCATGATCAGCACGCACAGATAATAGGAAGGCACGATGCGCAGGATGCGCCGCTTGTAGAACTTGCCGATGGACGGCAGGGGCTTGCCGCCTTCGTTGGCTTCGGCGTAGGGCAGATAGAGCAGAAAGCCGCTGAGCAGCAGCATGGCGTCCACCCACATATAGCCCGAGCGCAGAAGCGGGTCCAAGGACTGGGACCAATTGCCGATGGTCAGATAGGGCGTCAGCCAGCTCTGCTGCCAGATATGGAAGGAAGCCACCACCAGCACAAAAAGCGCCCGCGCGCCATCCAACGCGGGAAGGCGCCCGGCGCGCTCTTGCTCGGTATAGGCGATGTAGCGATCCCGCAGACTGCTCATTCCGTCACCCGGGTCAGCTTATACTGAACGTTGGTTTTGTTGTTCTGGATGGAAAGCACCTCCTCAGTGCAGCTGTGGATGGTCCACTCGGTGCGCAGCTGATCGGGCTTATCGCCGGTGAAGAAAGCATATTGGGAGGCGAAGAAATAATAGCTACGGCCGTCCAGGGTGCATGTGCCGTCCTCCTTGAACTCCATGTGAATGCCGGTGACGCTGATCCAGCTGCCCAGCATGCGGTAGCACACCCGGTCCAGTTTGCGGGGAACATCCTTATAATCGGGGATATTGCGATAATAGGGCAGGGCTTCATAGGGCTTCTTGTCGTCATAGAGCTGATTGGCGTAGAGATAATTGGCCTCCTGATACATGCGCTCCATGTCGGCATAGGCTTCGCTGGCGTTTTGGCGGGATACGCTCTCCAGCGCTTCGATGGCGGTGACGTAATCGCCGGTGGCCATGGCGTCCCGGGCGGTATTGTAGGCGCCGGCGTAATAAGCGTCATAGCAGGCGTTGGCCCGTTCGGCGGCGTCCTGATAACCGGCGATGGAGGCGAAGAGCTCCGCCGCCTCGGCCAGCTGTCCGGCCTCCTGATGGACCTCGGCGGAATGATAGATGCTTTGGCTGCGCAGCGCGGCGGAATCGGCGTAATCGGGAATGTCGGTCAGGTAGGCCGCGGCCTCCTCATACTGGTTCGCCTCGATGGCCACGGCCGCCAGCGCGTACATGCAGGCCTGATATTTGTCGTGGGCGTCCTGATAGTCGCCGGCTTCCTTAAACAGCGCCGCCGCCTGCTGGGTCTTCCCCGCCTCCATCAGCTGCATGCCCCATTCGTACTGGGCGCGCTGCAGGTCCTCCGCGCTGGTCTCATAGCCGTCCAAGGCTTCCAGGAGCGCCACGGCCTGCTCATATTCGCCAAAGCTTAGCAGCTGCAGCGCGTAATCGTAGCGGGCAGAGGTCAGGCGCACGGCGCTGTCCTCATAGTCCGTCAGCGCGGCAAAGGCCTCGATGGCTCCCGCCAGATCGCCGCTGTCCGCCAGCTTGACCGCCTCGGCATAGCGGATCTGCCGCACGCGCTCGTCGGCATCCTCATAGCCCGGAATGTTTTCAAACAGCTCCAGCGCGCGCTCGCCGCTGCCCGCCTCCTGGAGCGCCACGGCGGGAATATAATAGCTCTGCCGCATCAGCTCCTGGGCGGGCTCATACTCCTGGGCCGCCGCCAGATAGGTGCGGGCCAGCTCGTAATCCCCGGCCTCCAGCGCCTGGCGGCCCAGGGCTTCGCTGCACTGCCAGGATTTGGTGAGAGAATCCCGGAAGGCGGGAATCTTGTCAAACATCTCCTTGGCCTGGGCGTATTCCCCGGCGTCGAAAAGATCGCAGGCCGGCTCGTACAGGCAGGCCGTGGCCTGGCTGTAGGCGTCCCGGTAATCCCCGGCCAGCAGGTAATATTCGGCGGCGGTGTCGTAGTTCTTTTCACCAAAATACACGTTGGCCAGGCCGTAATAGGCCTCCTGCAAGCGCACGGCGGTGCTCTCAAAGCCGGGATCCAGCTGGGTGAACAGCCCGATGGCCTCCTGGTAATCCCCCGCCGTCAGCGCGGCCAGCGCCGGCTGATACAGGCACAGCTGCGCCCGGCGGACGGCATCCTCATAATTGCCCAATTGCAGGAATTTTTCCCGAGCCTGGGCGTATTCGCCGCCGTCCATCAGCTGGGCGGCCCACTGATACAGGGCCTGCTGACGCAGGGACGAGGCATCCCGATAGCCGGGGATCTCGTCATAGAGGGCGATGGCGCTCTCGTACTGACGGGCGGAAAGCAGCAGCTCCGCCCGGCGATAGCGGGCCTCCCGTGCCATGGCGGCGCTGTCGCTGTACCCTGCCAGGCCGTCAAAGATGTCCTGGGCAGTGCGCAGGGCCGGGATGGTGCCGGTGTTCAGGGTGTCGGTGGCCTGGCGATAGGTGCATTCCTTGGCCAGATCCTCGCTCCGATAGTAGAGCGGCAGATCGAAGGGATCAATGTCCAGGCCGATGGCCTCCACCTGAATGGGCAGGCTGTATTTGCCCTGCTGGGCGGCCAGGGCTTCAAACTCCTGGCGGGCGGCGGTATAGACGCCGTTGTCCAGCTGGCGGTTGGCCGCATAGAAGCGATAGGAGGGAATGGCGTAGAAATAGGTACCCACGCCGATGATCAGGGCGGCCAAAATGCCAAACACGATGCCCAGCGTGCGGCGGCGGCGGCGCTTCTTTTTGAGCGCGGCGGCCTCCGCCTCCTCCGCCAGCCGCTTGGCCAGCGCGCGCTCCTGCCGGGCCCGCTCCTCCAGCGCGTTTTCATGCTCGAAGATCACGGTTTCCACCGTGGCCTCATTGAAACTGGTGAACACATCCCGCTTGAGGCGGCCGCAGCGGCGGCAGGTGTCCTCGCCCGCGGCGTTGGGACGTCCGCACACGCACATCCACACCGCGCCCTGATCGCTGGGGAAGCCCAAGGCATCCGCCCCGGCCAGATAGCGCAGCACCTCCAGCCGCTGGCCCGCGGGCAGCTTGTTGGGAATATACTCCGCCACGCTGTCCGAGGAGTGCCGCCATACGGTGCCATCGGAAAACCACACCTTCTCCACGGAAAAATCCATGCCCGCCGCCTGCGCGCCGCTGTCGATGGCCACCTGCATCTCAAAGGCGCTGCGGGGCTGGCCGTCCAGCCGGGAGACGCGCTCCACCTGGCGGGACAGAAGCAGCCCTTCCCCGTCAAAGCAGGAGAACACCGCCTGCACGCTGGCCACCGTTTGCTCCGTCAGGTTGAACAGCTGCAAGCGGCACACCGGATAATCCGCCGTGGGCAGAGCGTAATGCCACAGCTCCACAGGACAAGTCAGGTCTATTTTCATGGGTCTGATCCTCCCAAAGGGGATTAATTTTGATTACAGATACATGCAGGTGATCACCCACAGCGCGTCGTCCACAAAATCGAGCTTGAGGAGCACCTGCTCCTCCTCCACCTCGGCGGCATAGAGGACGGAAACGGCCTCGGAGCCATAGTTGATGACGCCCGTGGGCGCATTGTCGCCGTCGCCGTAGAGCACGTCGCCCTCGCCCTCCTGGGGGAACAGCGCCAGCACGGTCTCCATGCTGTCCTCCATGTGCATGCCCCGGGGACCCTCCAGCCGATCGTCATAGATTTGCAGATACGCCAGGACGGGGTTCTGCTTCTGGGCGTCGCAGCGCAGGATGGCCTGCACGCCCTCCCATTGCAGGGTGCGCAGGAAGCCTTCCTCCTCCTCTTCCCAGATGTCGCTGTCGGGACTGCCCAGCACGGCGGTCAGGTCGGCTTCCGTGGCGCTGACAAAGTCGATGGGACCCAAGGAGAGATCCTCCCGGGCCAGAGGCGTGGGCTCCTCAGCGCGGTAGACGCTGTATTCCCGATGCTCCTGGATTTCGCTGAGCCTTACGATCTCCTGCCGCGCGTCCTCCAGCATCCCCGCTTCCGTGGCGGGGATCAGCTGCACGGCCGTCACCTGGTTGTTGTCCAGGGTGTAGAGCACGCTGGCAGCCTGGACCTCGGCTCCGTTGGCGGTATAGACGGTGTGCTCGATGAGCAGGATGTGGGAGCCGCTGCGCACGATGGACCCCGCCCGCACGTCCGCGGGCAGGATGCCGTTGATGTAGAGCACGGCCTCGTCATAGGCGCCGGCCAGGTCGGGATTGTCCAGCGGATAGGCCGCCAGCGCTTCCTGGGCGGTGCTGCCCGGACCGATGCCCCGCATGTCCTTCATGTTGTTTTCGCCCGGCACCAGCTCTGCCAGAATGACGGTGCTGTCGGGGGTCAGGGTCTGATCCTCGGAATACAGGATAAAAGCGCCGAAATCGAAGGCCCAGCCGCCGTCCTCGGCTTCCTCGGCCGCAGGCTGGGGCAGGGTCAGGGCGGTTTGCAGCAGATCATCGCAATAAGCCTGAATTTCCTCGGCGGTGGGATAGTCGTCCTGCGCAAAAGCGGCGCAGCAGGTCAGGGACAGAAGGCAGGCGATCAAAAACGAAACAAACTTTTTCATGAATTTCACTCCTTTCACAGCGCTTCCACGCCCTGGGATGTGACCAGCGCGTACAATAGCTTTTCCTTTTCCACGGGGGTATCGCCCAGGGTGATGGCCGCCCGGATCATGGCCGCGGCGCGGCCCAGCGTTTCCTGATTGGCGGCGTACACGGTGCACAGCGGCTGATTTTCCGTCAGATGATCCCCCACCCGGCAGTGCATGATGAAGCCCACCCGGGGATCGATGACGTCGGTCTTTTGCTTGCGGCCCGCCCCCAGCTCCTGGGAGGCGTAGCCCAGCTTGGCGGTATCCATATGGGTCACATAGCCCGCCCGGCCCGCATAAACGGGCGCGACGATGGGCGCTTCCGCCAGCACCTCGGGATGATCGCACACGCTGGCGTCGCCTCCCTGGGCGGCGATCATCTGGCGCAGCTTGCTGAGTCCGCGGCCATCGGCCAGCGCCGCCCGCAGCAGCCCTTCGCCCTCATCGGGCGTATGGGCGATGCCGGAGGCGATGAGCAGCTGCGCGCCCAGGCGCAGGGATACGGTGAGCAGCGGACCCGCGCTGTCCCCCCGCAGGATGTCGATGGCCTCCTTGACCTCCAGGCGGTTTCCCACGTGGGAGCCCAGCGGCTCGTCCATGCCCGTCAGCAGCGCGGATACATGGCGGCCTGCCCGGGTGCCGATCTCCACCATGGTTTTGGCCAGCTCCAGGCTGCCTTCATAGGTGGGCATGATGGCGCCGCTGCCCACCTTGACGTCCAGCACGATGCCCTCGGCTCCGGAGGCCAGCTTTTTGCTCATGATGCTGGAGGCGATGAGCGGCAGGCTGTCCACGGTGGAGGTGGTGTCCCGCAGCGCGTAGAGCGTCTTGTCCGCGGGAGCCAGCTCGGCGCTCTGGCCGGTGACGGCGCAGCCGATCTCCCGGATCTGGCGCAGGAAATCCGCCTCCGGCAGATCGGTCTTCATGCCGATGGACTCCATTTTGTCCACGGTGCCGCCGGTATGGCCCAGGCCGCGGCCGCTCATTTTGGCGATCTTCGCGCCGCAGGCCGCGCACAGCGGCACCAGCACCAGGGTGGTGGTGTCCCCCACGCCGCCGGTGGAATGCTTGTCCACGGGCACGCCGCCCACATCGGGATGCAGCATATCGCCGGACCGGGCCATTTCCAGGGTGAGGGTGGTGGTTTCCCGGGCGTCCATGCCGTTCAAGCGGATGGCCATGAGCAGCGCGGTCAACTGATAATCAGGCACGCTGCCATCGGCAGCGCCCTTGACGAAAGCGGCGATCTGTTCATCGCTCAGCGCGCCGCCCAGCTTCTTTTGTTCGATGATGGCAGGAAAATTCATGAGCTTCTCCTCGCTATACAATAATCCAGTTTTAAGTATAGCATAAATAGGGATGAAAAACAAGAAAAAGGGATCTCCCGCAGCAATTTAATATACAATTTCTTTTCTATTTTTTTGTTGAAATTTATACAGGGCTTTGTTATAATGAATCCAGAAGGACTTTTTAAAAGCCCGCAACAATATATTAAGGAGGAATTGTCTTATGAAAAAGCTTCTCGCTCTCATCGTGGCCTTGGCGCTGTGCCTGGGCATGGTTTCCGCCATCGCCGAGTCCACTCCCGTGAAGGTGGGCGTGCTGGTGCCCGTCATGACCCACGGCTGGGTCAGCGGCATCACCTACCAGGCCGAGGCCTATGCCAAGGAACTGGAAGCCGCCGGCAAGATCGAGTACAAGCTCACCACCTCCAGCAACGCCGAAGAAATGACCGCCCAGATCGACGAAGCCATCCTGTGGGGCGCCCAGGTCCTGGTGATCGCTCCCCAGTGGACCGGCATGGAAGTGCCCGTGCAGAACGCCATTGATCAGGGTCTGGTCGTGGTTGCCTTCGATATGGACATCGACGCCGACGGCGTGCTGAAGGTCACCGGCGACAACAAGTCCATGGGCGTGGCCGGCGCCAAGTTCATCGTGGAGAAGGTCGGTCCCGAAGCCACCGTCATCGCCCTGCCCGTGCCCACCAGCGGCTCCGTCAGCGAACTGCGCATGGCCGGCTTCAACGAGACCATCGCCGAAATCGCTCCCAAGCTGAACGTCATCGAATACGCCACCAAGTTCACCCGTGAAGACGGCCTGAAGGACTTCGCCGACATTCTGGCCGCCAATCCCCAGATCGACGCCGTGTACAGCCTGGATGACGAAACCTCCATCGGCGTGCTGCAGGCCATCTCCGATGCCGGCCGCACCGACATCAAGGCCATCACCGGCGGCGGCGGCTGCCAGGAATACTTCCAGCTGATCGAGGAAAACAAGGACATCGCCGTGTCCTCCTCCCTGTACAGCCCCCTGATGATCCGTGACTGCTTCGACGTGGCTCTGGCCAAGCTGGCCGGCGAGGAAGTGGAAGCCGTCACCGTCATCCCCTCCCAGATCGTGGACGCCTCCAACGTGGCGGACTATCTTGATCCCAGCAACACCATCTACTAATATCCCCGCAATCATTGCAAGGGCCGTGGCTTATCCCCACGGCTCTTGCTTCAATATGGTTATATTGAGGATGTGAAGCCATGAACCTTTCCATGAAGGGAATCGTCAAATCCTTCGGCGCCAACGACGTGCTGCGGCAGGTGGATTTTAGCCTGCAGCCGGGCGAAATCTGCGCCCTGCTTGGCGAAAACGGCGCCGGAAAATCCACGCTGATGAACATTCTGGGCGGCGTATTGCAGGCCGACCAGGGGCAAATCATTCTGGACGGCAAGCCCGTCGCCTTCCATTCCCCCGCCCAATCCCTGGACGCAGGCATCGCCTTCATCCATCAGGAATTGAACCTGATCAACGATCTGCCGGTATATGAAAACATGTTCATCGGCCGGGAGATCAAAAAGTTTGCCAACGTCATTGACCACAAGGAGGAGCTGCGCAGAACCCGGGAGCTCTTTGCCCGCATGGACATCGACATCGATCCCGCCGCCCTGGTGAGCTCCCTGGACGCAAGCTACAAACAGATCGTCGAAATCTCCCGCGCGCTGATGATGAAAGCCTCCATCATCATCATGGACGAACCAACCACGTCCCTGACCGATCCCGAGATCGAGCGCGTTTTTGATATGCTGCGCACGCTGAAAAAGCAAAACGTGGGCGTGATCTTTATTTCCCACAAGCTGCGCGAGGTGATGGAAATCTGCGACAGCTATGTGGTGCTGCGGGACGGCGTGGCCGTGTCGCATGGCCTGGTGGCCGAGACCTCCATCGCCTCCATCGCCCACGACATGGTGGGCCATGACGTGCGCACCGAAACGCTGGTCCAAAACAGCCAGATCGGTCCCGAGGTGCTGCGGCTGGAAAATCTGACCCAGGAGCCCCACTACCGCAACGTGAGCCTTGCCGTCCACGCGGGCGAGGTGCTGGGCGTCACGGGACTGCTGGGCGACGGGCGCAGCGAGCTTTTCCGCACGGTGTTTGGCGACGGCGGCAAATACGAAGGGCAGATCTATTTGGAAGGTCAGCCCGTCCATATGAAATCCACCCGCCAGGCCTTGAAGCTGGGCATCGGCTATCTGCCCCGCAACCGCAAGGAAAACGCCATCATCAAGGACATGAGCATCCTGGACAACGGCTCCATCGTCACCCTGGACCGGCTGACGAAATTTGGCATCATCAGCCGCAAGGCTCAGCGGGCCGCCTTTGACAAGCAGCGGCAGGAATTGCAGATCAAGATGCAGGACGCCGACGACATGATCGGCAGCCTGTCCGGCGGCAACCAGCAAAAGGTGGTGCTGGCCAAGTGGCTCAGCGCCGAGCCGAAGCTGTTGATCCTGGACAATCCCACCCAGGGCGTGGACGTGGGCGCGAAAGAGGAAATCTATGACATCATCCTGCGGCTGGCCCGGCAAGGCGTGGCCGTGGTGGTGCTCAGCAACGAAGCCCAGGAGATCATCCGCGTGTGCGGACGGGCGCTGGTGATGTATCACGGCGACGTGCGCGCCCAGGTGTCCGGCGAAACCATGAACGAAACCAATATGATGCGGCTGGCCACGGGCGGCTGACAGCGAAGGAGATCAAAACTATGGCTAACAAGAGCAAACAGGACGGCTTCTTAAAGCGCTTCGCCGAAAAATGGCAGGCCAATCCCCTGTATTCCACGGGCTTCGTGCTCATCCTCATGATCATTTTGCAGACCATCGCCCTGGGGTTCAATTTTCCCTCCTTCGGGGCGTGGTTTTCCAGCTGGGGTAAAAACTGGATCAATATCCTGCGCAACAACGCGGGCGTGGGCATCGTGGCCCTGGGCATGACCTTCGTCATCGTGTCCGGCGGCATCGACCTGGCCGTGGGCTCCACCCTGGTGGCCGTGGGCGCGGTGCTGATGGTGCTGGTGAACAGCTATCCCACGGGCCTGCTCACCGCCGCGGGCATCACGGGCTTTCCCGCCTTCCTGATCGGCATTGCAGCCGCGCTGGTCATGGGCTGCCTGATCGGCTCGGTGAACGGCTTCCTGATCGCCAAGAGCAAGGTGCCCGCTTTTATCGCTACCCTGGGCATGATGAAGATCTGCCGCAGCGTGACCCAGCAGTTCATGCAGGCCGTGGGCACCAAGGTGCCGCGGGAGTTTTTGCAGATCGCCAACGCCAAGATCGGCGGCGAGATCATATTGCCCATCATCTACTGGCTGGTGATCGCCGTAGTCTTGGACCTGGTGGCCCGCAAGACCACCTTTGGCCGCCACGTGTACGCCATCGGCTCCAACGAGCGGGCGGCCCGGCTGTCCGGCATCAACGTGGAAAAGGTCAAGGCGCTGGTGTACGTGCTGTCCGGCGCGCTGGTGTCCATCACCGCGGTGATCCAGATTGCCCGCATCGGCAGCATGGACTACGCCAACGCGGGCAGCGGCTATGAAATGGACGCCATCGCCGCCGTGGTTGTGGGCGGCACCAGCATGGCCGGCGGCAAAGGCTCCATCCTGGGCACCGTGCTGGGCATGCTGATCATCGCCGTGATGAACAACCTTTTGAATCTGGTGGGCGTACCGCCCTTCCTGCGCGAAGCCTTCAAGGGCTTCATCGTGGTGGCGGCGGTGCTGCTGCAAAAGAAGGAAAAAGCATCTTAAAAAGGGGAGGCAAAAAATGAAAAAATATAAAGTGGCCATCGTGGGCTGCGGCCAGATCTGCCGCGTGCGCCACGCGCCGGAATATGCCGAAAACCCAAGCACCGAGCTGATCGGCTTCTATGACATGAACCTGGACCGCGCAAAGGAATTGGCGGCGCAATACCACTGCCAGGCCTTTGACAGCCTGGACGCGCTGCTGGCGGCCAAGCCCGATCTGGTGAGCGTGTGCAGCGCCAACACGGACCACGCACGCTCGGCCATCGCCGCCCTGGAGCACGGCTGCGACGTGCTGTGCGAGAAGCCCATGGCGGTGACGCTGGCGGACTGCGAAGCCATGCTGGCGGCGGCCCAGCGCACGGGAAAGCGCCTGCTGATCGGCCACAACCAGCGGCTGGCCCCCGCCCATCAGGAGGCCCGGCGGCGGATAAAGGAAGGAGCCATCGGCAAGGTGCTCACCTTCCATACCACCTTTGGTCACGGCGGGCCGGAAAGCTGGACAGGCGTCAAGGATCCCTGGTTTTTCCACCGCGGAGCGGCGGTGCTGGGCGCGGCGGCGGATCTGGGCATTCACAAGATCGACCTGATCAACTATCTGACGGACGACCTGATCATCATTGGCAAAGCGAAGCTATTGACCCTGGACAAAAAGCTGCCCGACGGCTCCCCCATCCAGGTGGACGACAACGCCATCTTCCTGCTGCGCACCCAAGGCGGCGCCCTGGGCATCGCCCATGCCAGCTGGACCTTCTACGGCCAGGAGGACAACAGCACCGTGCTCTATGGCACAAAGGGCATCCTCAAGCTCTACGCCGATCCCGATTATTCCGTGATCCTGGAGCACGCCGACGGCCAAGTGGAAAAATTCGCCGTGGGCAAGATCACCACCAACGAGGAGCAGCAGGCGGGCATCCGGTCCAGCACCGGCGTCATTGACGAATTTGTGGCCGCCGTGGCGGAAAACCGCCCCTCCTGCCTGGACGCGGAGCAGGCCATCCACGCCATGCGCGTGGTATTGAAAGCCGCTCAATAAATAATGCTTGCCTTTTGACGCAAAGTTTGCTATAATAATCAAGCTACGCATCGAGTCCCGTGCGATATCACAGCGTGAACCTTGTCAGGTCCGGAAGGAAGCAGCAATAAGCGCCAGTTGATATGTGCCGCGGGAGTGCTCGGTGCGTAGTTTTTTTTGTATCTATTTTGTCAAAATCCGGTCAATTTTTCGGTTTGACAAAAGGCTGTATTCTGTTTTATAATGCATGACGGTGCTTTAAGGCCGGTCCAGAGAGGCCGCCAAGGACTGTGATACAGCCATGTGTATGGATGTGTATCTTTCTGCGTATTCACGCGGCTTTCCTTGTGCGGAAAGCCGCGTTTTTTCGGCTTCCCGCACCAACACCAAGCAAAAAAAGGAGGTCGAACCATGAGTACCGTAACCAACACAAACCAGCATCACGACAGCGACTACACCTTTGAGAGCGTGCCGAAGACCGCCCGGAAGAAGTTCTGGCCCATGTTCTTCATCATGCTGGGCTTCACCTTCTTCTCCGCCAGCATGTCCGTGGGCGCCAAGCTGGGCAACGGCATGGACCTGAGCGGCTTTATCTGGTCCGTGCTGCTGGGCGGCGCGATCCTGGCCTGCTACACCGGCCTGCTGGGCTATGTGGGCAGCGAATCCGGCCTGAGCTTTGACCTGCTGGCGCAGCGCTCCTTTGGCAAATACGGCAGCTATCTGCCCTCCGCCATGATCGGCCTGACCCAGATCGGCTGGTTTGGCGTGGGCGTGGCCATGTTCGCCATCCCGGCCGCGGAAGTGCTGGGCTGCAGCCCCTGGCTGCTGATCGTGCTGGCCGGCATCTGCATGACCGCCTCCGCTTACTTTGGCATCCGCGGCATGGAGATCGTCAGCTACGTCAGCGTGCCCCTCATCGCCGTGCTGGGCATCTACTCCATGATCACCGCCGCCGCGGAAGGCGGCGGCCTGGCTCAGATCTTCGCCCAGAATTCCGGCAGCATCAGCCTGTTCGGCGGCGTGGGCCTGGTTATCGGCTCCTTCGTCAGCGGCGGCACCGCCACCCCCAACTTCACCCGCTTCGCCAAGACCAATAAGATCGCCGTAATCACCACCGTGATCGCCTTCTTCATCGGCAACACGCTGATGTTCGCCTTCGGCGCCGTGGGCGGCGCGTTCACCGGCAAGGACGACATCTTCTACGTCATGATCGCCCAGGGGCTCACCGTCCCCGCCCTGATCGTGCTGGGCGCCAACATCTGGACCACCAACGACAACGCGCTCTACACCGGCGCGCTGGGCCTGTCCAACATCACCAAGGTGCGCAAGCGCCCCATGGTCATCGTGGCCGGCATCATCGGCACCGCCACCGCCATGTGGCTGTATTACAACTTCATCGGCTGGCTCAACTTCCTCAACGCCACCCTGCCGCCCATCGGCCTGATCCTGGTGCTGGACTTCTTCCTGAACCGCGATAACTACAAGACCGACGCCCCCAGGCTGGAAAACCTCAACATCGGCGCGATCCTGGGCGTCGTGGCCGGCGCGCTGGTGGGCAACTTTGTCCATTGGGGCATTGCCTCCATCAACGCCATGGTGGTGGCCTGCGTCTGCTACCTGGTCTGCAACCGCCTGCTGAAGAAATAAGAAAGGGGGTTCCGCCATGCTGTTCCGGAACGCATATATCGAAAACGCCAAAGAGCTCGCCGATCTTCGCGTGGAGAACGGCCGGTTTGCCGCCATTGCTCCTTCCCTGGCCCCACAGCCTGGGGAGGAGGTCATCGATCTGGGCGGCAAGCTGGTGCTGCCCCCCTTCATCGAATCCCACGTGCACCTGGATACCTGTCTGACCGCAGGCGACCCGGTGTGGAACATGTCCGGCACGTTGTTTGAGGGCATCGAGTGCTGGAGCAAGCGCAAGGACAAGCTGAGCCGGCAGGACGTGCGGGAGCGCGTGCAGCGCTGCGTGCGGCTCTACGCCGCCAACGGGGTGCAGTTCATCCGCACCCATGTGGACGTGACCGACCCCAAACTCACCGCCATGCGGGCGCTGATCGAACTGAGGGAAGAGCTGCGGGATGTGATGGAAATCCAGATCGTAGCCTTCCCCCAGGAAGGCATCCTCAGCTATCCCAACGGCAAGCAGCTGATGATCGACGCGGTCAATATGGGCGCGGATGCCGTGGGCGCCATTCCACACTTTGAATTCACCCGGGAATACAGCGTGGAATCCCTGAATTTTGCTCTGGAGCTGGCGGCCAAACATGACAAGCTGGTGGACGTGCACTGCGACGAAATAGACGATGAAGCCAGCCGCGGCCTGGAAACCGTGGCCGCCCGGGCGCTGGAGCTGGGGTTATACGACAAGGTTACGGCCAGCCATACCACCGCCATGCACAGCTACAACAACGCCTATGTGCTCCGGCTCATGCGCCTGCTCAAAATGAGCCGCATCAACTTTGTGGCCAATCCGCTGGTGAACACCCACCTGCAAGGGCGCATGGACACCTATCCCAAGCGCCGCGGCGTCACCCGGGTGAAGGAGCTGACGGCGGAGGGCATCAACGTTTCCTTCGGCCACGACGACATCTTTGATCCCTGGTATCCCATGGGCAACGGAAGCCTGCGGGACGTGGTGTTCGTGGGGCTGAACGTGTGCCAGATGATGGGCTACGAGGACATCATGAACAGCTACCGCTTCATCAGCACCAACGCGGCCAAAACCCTGCATCTGTGCGACCGGTACGGCATCGCCGCAGGACGCCCCGCCAACTTCATCGTGCTGGACGCGCAGAACTATTACGACGCCCTCAACAAAAACGCGCCGGTGCTGCGCTCCGTGCGCGCCGGGCGCACCATCGCGGAAACGAAGCCCGCCCAGACGGAAATCAGGTTTTGATCCCTTAGAATAGAAAAAAATCCGGAACCATTGTGCTGGTCCCGGATTTTTTCTATTGATTTGGGATTACTCCACGTCGTTGACCTTGGCGATCATATCGCGGACGATGGCGGCGATCTCCTGGCAGGCGGTATCCACGCTGGCGTCCTGACGGAAGCTCTTGTCGCGGGCGGCCACCTCCACCGCGCCGCGGCCCAGGGTCTTGGGGCTGACGATGACGCGGACGGGCACGCCCAGCAGGTCGGCGTCGCTGAACATGACGCCCGCGCTGACGGGACGATCATCATAGATGACCTCGACGCCGGCTTTTTGCAGGTCGTTATACAGCTTGTCGGCGGCCTCCCGCACCTCGGGCTTATCGGCGCGCATGGCGCACAGATGCACCTGCCAAGGAGCGATGGTGATGGGCCAGATGGGGCCGTAATCGTCGTGGCGCACCTCGCACACGCTGGCGCACAGACGGCCCACGCCGATGCCGTAGCAGCCCATGATCACGTCGCTGAAGCCGCCATCCTTGTTCTGATACTGCAATCCCATGCTGTGGCTGTACTTGGTGCCCAGCTGGAAGATATTGCCCACCTCGATGCCCCGGCTGATGCTGATGGCGGGCTTGCCGCACACGGGGCAGATGGCGCCGGCGTAGGTCTTGGCCACGTCGCAGAAGCCTTCCACCTTGAGATCGCGTTCAATGCTGAGGCCGGTGTAA
Organism: uncultured Eubacteriales bacterium; assembly: GCA_902764185.1. Lineage (GTDB taxonomy): Bacteria > Bacillota > Clostridia > Christensenellales > Aristaeellaceae > SFMI01. The sequence continues at coordinate 1,343 of CACWUV010000002.1, read as the reverse complement.
TGATAGCCCTCCTCGTTGGCGCCGCACACCAGATTGTCGGTGCCGTCCAGGCTCTTGTCGAAGAGCACGCGGGCGTTGCCGCTGAAATTGACGGGGCCGATGAAGCCCTTGACGATACCGCTGGCCTCGGTGATCTCGGTGGCGGGATGGATTTCGCAGCCCACGAAGTTGCGCAGCTTGGTCTCGTTGACCTCCAGATCGCCCCGCAGGAACACCACGATGTATTTATCCGTCAGGTTTTCCTGATACACCACGGCCTTGCAGGTATCCTGGGGCCGTTTGCCGAGGAAGGCGCTGACCTCCTCGATGGTCTTCTGGTCGGGGGTGGCCACCTTGGTCAAGGCTTCCTCGCCCAGCTTTTCATTCTTCACCACCAGATCGGCGGCCTCCATATTGCTGCGGTAGCCGCAGGCCGGACAGGTGACGATGGTATCCTCGCCGATGTCGGTGAGCAGCATGAATTCGTGGCTGATGCTGCCGCCCATCATGCCGCTGTCGGATTTGACGGCCACCACCTCGGGCACGCCGCAGCGGGCGAAGATGCGCTCATAGGCGTGATAGGCCCGGTCATAATATTTTTCCAGGTCTTCCTGGCTGGTATGGAAGGAATAGGCGTCCTTCATGGTGAACTCGCGCACGCGGATCAGACCGCCGCGGGCCCGAGGCTCGTCGCGGAACTTGGTCTGGATCTGGTAGATCATGAAGGGGTAGGCGCTCTCCGCCTTTGGGGTGCCGCGCACCAGCTGCACGCTGGCCTCCTCATGGGTCATGCCCAGCACCATGTCGTTGCCGCCGCGGTCCTTAAACCGGGCCAGCTCGCTGCCGATCTTGTCATAGCGGCCGCTCTCCCGCCAAAGATCCGCGGGCATCACCACGGGGAAAAGCACCTCCTGGCCGTCAATGGCGTCCATCTCTTCCCGGATGATGTTCTCGATCTTGCGCACGATGCGGCGGGCGGGCATATACAGGCTGTAAATGCCGTTGGCCACCTGCTTCATATAGCCGCCGCGGATCATAAAGATCTGGCTGATGATCTGGCAATCGGCGGGCGTCTCGCGGAAGCGGTCGCCCAGCATATTGGAAAGCTTCATGCTCCATTCCTCCAATAAATTCAAAGTCCGGGTAATTATAGCACGAAGGAAGGGCAAATGCAACGGAAAAACGCGCTTTCCGCCCCGCGGCGGCTGGAAATAATTTACACATTCTTCATCTTTTCTATGCTATAATAAAATATGTTATATAAAAATTATAGTAAACGTCATAATTAATTTTACTTTACATTGACTAGAAGCATGTGTTATACTTTCTCCTGAGGGAGGCGAAAACATGAATCTAAGGAAGTA
>CACWUV010000001.1:10780-100299 GCA_902764185.1 uncultured Eubacteriales bacterium | reverse complement strand
CTGATAAATTTCTGTTTTTTGCGTATCCTTTTATTCGGGTATCGGCATAAGATCCTTCGACTGCGCTTACGCTCCGCTCAGGATGACAATGTAAGGTGAATTTCCCCTTGTTCAGTGACTTCAATCCCCTCAATAGTCCTCCACGTCAAACCGCCTGTCCTTATAATAGAAATCCCGGTCCGCCTGGGTGATCGTCCGCACCACCCGGCAGGGATTGCCCACGGCGATGACGTTATCGGGCAGGTCGTGGGTCACCACGCTGCCTGCGCCGATGACCACGTTGCTGCCGATGGTGACGCCGGGCAGGATGCAGGCGTTGCCGCCGATCCACACGTTGTCGCCGATGGTGATGCCGATGCCGTATTCATAGCCGGAATTGCGGGAATCGGGATGGATGGGATGACCGGCGGTGTAGATGGACACGTTGGGGGCGATCTGGGCGTTGGCGCCGATGCGCACGGGACCCACGTCCAGAATGGTCAGATTGTAATTGGCGAAGAAGTTCTCGCCCACCTCGATATTATAGCCGTAATCGCAGTGGAAGGGCGGCATGATATGGACCGTCTGGCCGGTCTTGCCCAGGATCTCCTTAAGCATCGCGTCCATCCGGTCCCATTCCTCCGGCGGCAGATGGTTAAAGCGGTAGATCCGCTTTTGATTTTCCAGGCGTTCCTCGCCCAAACCGTCCAGCCAGGCCTTGTAGGGCAGGCCCGCCAGCATCCGTTCCTTCTGTGTCATTCCGCCAGGTATCCTTCCCGCGCCTTGATATGGAACCGCTGCTCCAGCAGGTGCATCTGCTCGTCGGTGATGGTGTTGAGGCGGGGCAGATGGGCGATCTTCATATAGATCTCGGCGGCCTTTTCGGCGGTCTCGATGAGGCCGAAGGTCTCGTCCAGATCCTTGCCCGCGCCGTAAATGCCGTGCTGGGCCCACACCACCAGGCGGGCGGTCTGCATCTTTTCCGCGGTGGCTTCGCCGATCTCGTTGGTGCCGCACAGCATCCAGGGCAGCACGTTAACGCCCTCGGGGAACACCACGATGCACTCGGTGCACATCTGCCACAGGGTACGGGTGAACTCCCGCTCGTCCAGGGTGTGCACGTAGGTCATGGCCAGCAGGTTGGTGGGATGGCAGTGCATCACCACGCGGTTTTCGGGGTTCACCTTCAGCCGGGCCGCATGGCTCATCATGTGGGCCGGGAATTCGCTGGTGAAGCTGCCGCCGTCGTTGAAGCCCCAGATCAGCTCGGCCAGTTCGCCATAGGCGGTGATGCGCACGATACCCAGGTTGGTTTCGGGGGCATACTGCACGTTTTTAAAATATTTGCCCGTGCCGGTGACCAGGAAGTATTTGCCATCCAGCTCGGGAGCGGTGAAGCCCGTGGGGATCTTGAGCTTCACGCTGTCCAGGTCCAGATAAGGGGCCACCTCGGCCTCCTCCAGCATCAGGCTGATGTTGCCGCCGTTGCGCTCGTCCCAGCCGTGGTTGTACATGTTGGTGGCGGTGCGGATCATGTCGATCATGAAGGGGGCTTCCAGGATATTCTTCATTGTGTTCTCTCCTTTACTATAAGATTACGCGCTTTCTTGGCAGGTTTTCTGCTTCTCTTTTGACGCAAAAGAGAAGCGTATCTCCCCTTATCGCGTAATGATGTCCACCGGCACGTTGAAGATCTTGGCCACCTTCAAAATGGTGTCGATGTGCCGTCCCACGGCGGCGGCCATGTGGTGGGTGGGGCCAGCCTCGCTCCAGCGGTTGCAGAAGTCCCGCGCGCCGCAGGTGAAGCGCATGCGCATGTTGGTGTCGCCAAACATGAAGATGGGGCCTTCCTCGTTGACGCCCTCGGCCACCACAAACTTGAAGTGTCCGTCCCTGTCCTGGGTGATGCCCAGGAAGGTGATGGCCTCGTTGGTGGGCGGGTAGAACTGGGTCAGATAGCCGCCGCCGGTCTTGCCGTGGAACACAGGCACGATCTTCATGGTGGGCTTGCGAGCCTGGCTGATGTCCGCGTCGCCGGAGCCGGAGTGACCGATGATGCAGATGTCCTCGTTGAAGTCGATGGAATACATTTCGCTCAGCTGGCCCGTGCCCGCGATGACCTTCAAAATGCCCATGGCCATGGCCACCTTGATGTCGCCCTCCACGGCGCAGGCGGTGCCCTGCTTGATGAGCATGGAGAAGGCGGGGATCAGCATGCTGTCCAGCTTGCCCGCCACGCCCTGGGCGAAGCCGTCGTAGTGAGAGGCCACGAAGCCCAGCTGCTCATCCTTGCACCATTGCTCAAAGGCCACCACGTATTTCGCCATGTCCCACACCTTTTCGATGGTGCCGCCGCCCTCGATATCGAAGGTGTCCAGGATGTCCTGGGCCTTGGCGCGGATGGCGTCCTCGTCGGTGATATTATCGGCGATGGCCCACATTTTTTCCCAGTCGAACTGCTTGGTGTAAAGGCCCATGCGGTGGTACAGATTGGTTTCGTCGATATACAGGTCCATCATGCCGGGGTAGGGACGGCCGATCTGGGCGATGTTGGTGTAGCGGAAGCGGCGGCGCACCTGAGCCGCCCGGCACCAATCCAGGATTTCCCGTTCCACCTCGGGATCGCCGCCTTCGACGACGCCGGTGATGACGGCATGGCGCTTGCCGGCCCGTTCCAGGTCGGCCACCATCTCGCCCACCGCGCCGCAGGCGTACAGCTCGCCCAGCCAGGTGGGGGTGTCGGTGGTGGCGTAGTCCGGGGCCTTTTTCTTCTGCACGTTCACCAGCACCACGGGCACGTCCAGATCCCGCACGGCGGGCAGCATGTTGTAGCTGGTGGCGTAGGTGAGCAGCTGCAAAATCACCAGATCCACGTCGGCGGCGCGGAATTTGTCCCCCGCCTCCATGGCCTTTTCCTTGGTGGTCACGATGCCGCCGTCGATGAGCTCCACGGAATCGGGGATCAGCTTTTTGAATTCCCGGTATTGCCCCTCGAACTCCGGCACCAGGCTGGGAAACTGGGGCAGATAGGCGCCCAGCGCAATGGCGAACACGCCGATCTTGGCTTTGGTGTTGACTAACATGCGGTATCCTCCTTCATCTGGATCATCAAATTGCCGATGGCCGTGGCCTCGATGGGCAGGGCAATGACCTGCTTGCCGGTGGCCTCAGCCGTCAATCTGTTCAAATATTGATTTTTTGCGCCGCCGCCCACAATATAGAGCTTTTCGTAGACTTTGCCGGTGTTGCCCTCGATCTCCTCAATGGCCTGCCTGTATCCCTGGGCCAGGCTGCGATAGGCGCAGCGGAAGTAGCCGCCCACGCACTTGGGGGGATGGGGCAGGCGTGCGTCGAAGGCGGCCTTCATGCTTTCCGGGGCCAGGAAAATGGGATCGTTGGCATCCACCAGATGGTCGAAGCGCTTCTGCTCGGCCTCCGCCGTGATCTCGCTCCAGGGGGTGTCCGGGCACAGCTCGGAGCGCAGCCGGTTCACCAGCCACATGCCCATGATGTTCTTCTGGTAGCGGGTGTAGCCCACGCCGCCCTCGTTGCTGTAATTGGCGGCCAGGCTGCCCGCGTCGGTGATGGGCCTGGGCACCTTAACCCCCAGCAGGCTCCAGGTGCCGCTGGAAATATAGAGCTGATCCCCCTCCATGGGGATGCCCTCCACGGCGCTGCCGGTGTCGTGGGTGGCGCAGAGCATCACGCGGATGCCCTTGTATTCGCCGATCACCGTGCCCGGCTGCTGCAAAGGCTGGAATAAACCCTTTGGCAAACCCAGCGCCTCGATGATCCCGGGATCATATTCCCCCGTCGCCGCGCTGACCATGCCGCCGGTGGTGGCGTTGGTGTATTCGTGGCTCTTGACGCCGCAGAGACGGTACAGCAGATATTCCGGAATCAGCTGGAAATCGGTGACGGCGTCCAGGCGGCCCGCCAGCTTGTCCGCGTACAATTGGTAAATGGTGTTGAAGGGCTGATACTGAATGCCCGTGCGGCGATAGAGCTCCGCGAAAGGCATTTTTTCGTGGACCTTTTCGATGACCGCTTCCGTGCGCCCGTCCCGGTAAGCGTAGCATGGCAGCATGGGGTCATCCCCCTTCAGGAGCACATAATCCACGCCCCAGGTGTCGATGGACAGGCTTTCGATGCGCGGATACAGCTTTAACGCTTCCTCGATGCCCGCCCGCACGTGGCCCTCCAGGGCTTCCACGTCCCAGGTCAAATGGCCGTCCCGCTCGGTGACGCCGTTGGGAAAGCGATAAACCTCCCGGGTCTGCAGTTCGCCCTTCTCCCGCCAGCCCACAATGTGCCGTCCGCTGGACGCGCCAATATCAATTGCCAGATAATACTTCATCGCGTCATCCCTTTCTGCCCCTTTATCATATCATAAAACAGCCGGTTTTCCTATTACGAATTCGACCATATTTGCCGCAGAAACGGCGAAAAATTTGGGGACAGCTTTTTGCGTGAAAAAAACCCTTGACCCTGACGTTACGTCATGATATACACTATCCCCGAAAGGAAGTGAGCGCCATGATGACGGTGCACGAGGTCAGCCGACGCACCGGGGTCAGCGTGCGGGCGCTGCATCACTATGACAGCATCGGCCTGCTGCCGCCGTCGGCGGTATCGGAGGCGGGCTATCGGCTCTACGACGACGGAGCGCTGGAGCGGCTGCAGCAGATTTTGCTGTTCCGGGAGCTGAAGTTTCCACTCAAGGAGATCCGCCGCATCCTCGATAGCCCCCATTTTGACCGCGGCCGCGCCCTGGAGCAGCAGATCCGGCTGCTGGAGCTGCAGCGCGAGCACATCGACAATTTGATCGCCCTGGCCAAGGGCGTACAGAAAACGGGAGGGAAAACCATGGGTTTTGCAGCCTTCGACACGCAAAAAATAGACGAATACCGCCAGCAGGCCCGGAAAACCTGGGGCGACACCCCGGCCTGGCAGGAATATGAAGAAAAGCGCGGGGGCCGCGCCAAGGCCGAGGAGCAGCAGCTGGGCGACGAGCTGATGGAGGTCCTGCGGCGGTTCCATGGCCTGCTGGACAAGCCCGCCGACGGCCCCGACGCCCGGCAGGCCGTCCAGGCGGTGCAGGCCTATATCACCGAGCATTTTTACACCTGCACCCCGCAGATTTTGCGCGGCCTGGGCCAGATGTACGGCGCGGGCGGCAGCATGACCGAAAACATCGACGCCGCCTGCGGCGCAGGCACGGCGGAGTATGCGGCAAGGGCCATTGAGGCGTACACGGCAAAATTGACGTGACGCGAAAACAAAAAATGGCAAGAATATTTAGATTATAGATCCTGCTGGCCTTCGGCCAGCAGGATCTATAGCTATCTAATTATTCATTATTCATTATTAATTTTTAATTCGCTAACAACCTTCTGTCATAGCTTCTCCCAATAATCATTATACGCGCTCCCATCCCCCCCACGTCCGCCTCGGAAGCTCCGCCGCCGGAAGCAATTGTCGCACAGGCGGTAGGGCCAGTTCCAGGGCAGGCGTTTTTTGCAGCTGTGGCACACCTTTTGCTGGAGCTTTTGGGTGGACAGGATATGGATGATGCCTTGGGAAATCAGATCCTTGCGGCGCTGGATCTCCTCCAGAATGTAATCCGGCTCCTCCAGGAACAGGCGGGCGTAATTGTAATAGAGGTCGCACCGGCGGTAGTCCGCCTCCAGGCCGTCCAGCATCTGCACGGTGCACTCCTCCGGATCCAGCAGCCGGGGGATTTGGGTCAGCACCTCGATGTGCTCGCCCTGGCTTTCGGCGTGGTACATGGCTTTCCAGCGGGTCAGGAGGTCCGGCTCGGTCTCGTCAAAGGGGATGCACAGGAAGCGGTAGAGCAGCTCCTTGTCGGTGTGCTTGGTTTCCAGCATGGCCGCCAGCGCCGCCATGCGCACGGTGGAGGCCTTGGAGAAGCAGCTTTTGTCCTGCATCAGCATCCACTGGTTGATGATCTGGGTCAGGGGCAGCGGGATGCCCAGCAGCGATTCCGGAAAGCGGATGATGGCCTCGGTGAGGGGACGCAGGGGCTTGCTCAGCGCTCCGGCCACCAGCCCCTTGAAGCCGTAGGCGTTGACGTAGCCCACGTCGTATATGCCGTAGCGGCCCGCCCGGCCGGCGATCTGCTTGATCTCGGCGTCGGTCAGCGTGCGGGTGATGTCGCCGTCGTATTTTTCCGATTCCAGGAAAACCACCCGCTCGATGGGCAGGTTCATGCCCATGGCGATGGCGTCGGTGGATACCACCACCTCGGTCTCCCCCTGATGGAAGCGCTCGGCCTGATCCCGGCGCACGTCCGGCGGCAGCGCGCCGTAAATCAGGGAGACCCGGTAGCCTTTGCTGCGCAGTTCCGCCGCCACGGCATGCACCCGGGCCTTGGAAAACACGATCAGCGCGTCCCCCGGGCGCACGGAGGCGGGAAACTGAAAGCCTTCCTTTTCCACCTCCAGGGGCGTCATACGCTCGTGGCGCACGATGGTCAGCTCGTCCCCGCAGTCTGTGATCATGCGGGTCAAGAGCGCCTCCGCGTCCGGGCTGGCGCAGGCGTGGATCTCGTCCGCGCACAGGCCCAATATGGCCGCCGTCCACGCGCCGCCCCGGTCCCGGTCGGCGATCATCTGGCATTCGTCGATGACCGCCACGTCGTAGTGGGTCTTGAGGTCCGCCATCTCCACGGTGCTGCTCTGCACCCGGCTGCCGGGCACGCGGATCTGCTCCTCGCCCGTCACCAGGCTGCAGGGCACATCGTCCAGGTTGAGGGTTTCAAACTGCTCCGCTGCCAGCAGCCGCAGCGGGCCCAGATAGATGCCGTGCCGCGCCCCGCGCAGGCGCTGCACGCCCTCGTAGGTCTTGCCGCTGTTGGTGGGCCCCAGATGCAATATGAATTTGCGCGTCATCTGCCGGGCCAGAGGATACAGATCCCGGTAGTGCTCGGGGATGGCGTTCAGCAGCGCCGTGCGCAGCCGCTGTTCCTTGGCCAGCCGGGCGTCGTTTTGCTTTTGCAGGCGGCGCAGGGAGGGGTTTTCGGCGATCAGCCCCCGGATGCGCTTTTCCGGAAACCGCCGCCGGACCTCCCCGCACAGCGCGTGCTGCACGCGGCTCACCTCCGCCTTCAGCAGCGTGCTGACCTTCTCTCCCGTGGGCGCGATGACCCCGCCGCAGGCGTTCAGCTCGGGGTGCTCCCGGGTGATCTCCTGCCGCAGCAGGGCAGCCAGGGATTGGGGAAACCAGGCCTGGGTGATCAGGTTGTTGCTGACGCCTTTGCCGAAGCGGTTTTCCATCACGTAGGCCGCCACGTGCTCGGCCTTCTGGGGGCTTTTGAGGCCGGAAATCAGATCGCCCCGCTGAAGATAGCGCTCCACCTTTTCCTCGGTCTGGCGCAGATATTTTTCCTTGCAATCCGCCAGAATCTTTTGGGGCGCCTGGCCGCTTAACAATTGCAGCGCCGCGCGCGCCTTGGCCAGCGGCACCCGGCTGCGCGCCACCGACCGCAGAAAAGGCAGATCGGCCTTGCCTTCGGCCAGGATCAGCCCGGCCAGATCGTCAAACTCCTCCTGGTGATAGTCCATCGCCAGTTCGCCCTTCAAGAGCGCCTGATAGGCCTTGTCCCGGCGCTTGAGCTGAAACAGGGTGTTCTGGAAGGTCTGGCTTTGCAGGTATTTTTCCTTTTCTGCCTCGGTCATGGCGCGGGTGACGGGCTTGACCTTGGCCAGCGCCCGCTGATAGAGGTACTCCTCCCGCTCCTTCGCCACGGCCTGGGCGTATAACGCCTGGGCCTCCTGCCTGTCCATGCCCGTCACCCCTTTGATTTAGTCAATATGAAGGAAGCAATCCCCTCATGATATCCTCCTGAGCGGAGCGCAGCGAAGCCGAAGGATCTTATTTTAAAAGTTTGCTCCGTTCCAGCCCCAGTCGTTGACCGGATGATAGGTCACATAGATGGCGCTGCCGGGAATGCCCAGCTTGTCGCTGTACAGCTGGCAGATCTGCCCGGTGAGCCTGTCGTAGTCCTGGGCCGCCGCGCTGCCATAGAGGCTCACGGCCACGTACGCGCCCTTGTCCAGCTTTTTGCCGCCCAGCCACAGGTCGTAATTGTCCTCGATGCCCACCATCAGGTAGGTTTCGCTCTTGTGCAGGGTGGTGATCATCCGGCCCAGGGCGGACTTGATCTCCTCCTTGACCTGGGGCGTCACGGGCACGGTGATTTTGGAATCAATGAAAGGCATATCCGTTTCTCCTTATTTGTTGGCGTCCCGCCATTCGCGGTAGGCCTGCACGTCCCCTTCCACCAGCTTGAGCGCCAGGCCCAGCACAGCCACGTCGTCGGCGATGCCCACCACGGGAATGCTGTCCGGGATCAGGTCCCTGCCTTTGATCAGGTACAGGAAAGCGCCCGCCATGATGGCCAGCACCTTGGGCGATACTTCATATTCCTTCTTGATCCAGCTCTTGACCATGGCGATCATGACGGGCAGTTCGGCCACGGTGCTGCCGATGGCGGGCACCTGGCTGAGCTTTTCCTCCAGCTGAACCAACAGGGCGTCCATGCGGCTGGGATTGTTCACAAAGTCCTTGGCCTCCGCCGTGGCCTTCTCCAGAATCTGCTTATAGTCTGCCATCCTTCTTCCTCCTTTAATCAACGATCTCGTAGGAGAGCATTTCGTACTTGAGATGGGTGCCCTCGTCGATGGCCTCCGGCAGCAGCGCCCGGGCCACGTTCATGAGCTCCTCTTCCTCCGCGTCCGTGCGCCGCAGCCAGGCGTAATCCCCGTCGATGCGCGCCACCACGTAATATCTCGTTTCCATCGGCTCACCTCTTTCCGGTATCAGTATAACATGGATCGCCGCGGTTCACAAGCGGGCGGAACGTTTCAGCTGGAGGGAGGATAAACGGAATGGCGCTCGTGCTGGCCTCCTGAAAGGGTAAAAAAACATAGGCATTAAACAGCTCCTTCTGGCAAAAGACCGGAAGGAGCTGAAGTTTAGAAAAACAGAAATTTGACGGGAAAGGGGGTGCGCGCTTTCGCATGTCACGCCCCGCCGCTTACGCGCGTCCGGCATCCAATCCGCCCGGCCGGGCATCGCGCAGCTTTTCCAGCATGCTCCGGCACCCCGCCTCGATCTGGCTGAGCACGCCCTCAAAATTGCCCGTGTACCAGGGGTCCTCCACGTTCCGCCCCGGCTGGCCCGCCCAAGCCATCAGATAGGACAGCTTGCCCGCCGGATCGCCGCCGTAAATGCGCCGCATGTCCCGCATGTTTTCATCGTCCATGCCCACGATGCAATCGTATTTTTCATAGTCCGCCCGCACCGTCTGCCGCGCCGCGTGCCGCGGGCAATCATACCCCCGCCGCTCCAGCGCCCGCTTCATGGGCGGATAAATGTCGTTCCCAATCTCCTCCCGGGTGGCCGCCGCGGACGCCGCAAACAGCCTCCCTTCCAGCCCCGCCTGCCGGGCCAGCGCATTGAATACCACCTCCGCCGCGGCGCTGCGGCAGATATTGCCGTGGCACACCATTAAGACTTTAATCATCTTTTTGTATAGCACTCCATAACTGTTTATAAGCCGTTATTTCTTTGAAATTCAAGGATTTTTCAAGTTTTATACCAGCCTGACTTGCACCGGTTTTGCACACAGATTTGCATAAATCTACATAAGCTTTCGGCTAATTGGTGTAATGATGGTGTAAAATGGTGTCAGTCACACCGCCTCTTTGCTGCCCTTCTCCGGCTGAAAACTGGCAAACCGAAGCATCTGCTCCGCGGCCCGGTCATAGCTGGCATGGGTATATACGTTCAGTGTTACGCCCACGTCAGAGTGCCCCATCACATACTGTAAGGTTTTGATATCCATGCCCGCATTGGCCATATTGGTGCAGAAGGTGTGGCGGAACACATGCGGTGTGATGGTCGGCAGCAGATGATCAGGATACAGCTTCCGATATCGCTTCATGGCCCAGACGCAGGCATGCTCGATATGCAGCGCCACTTTGGGATTCATTCGCTGATCGATCAGGATAAAACCGGAGTATCCGTCGATGATCCGTTCAGTTTTCAGCTTGGGACGATGCACCAAAATGTTCTGCAAGCTGCGATACACCGCATCTGTCATGGGAATGTACCGGCAGCCTGCGGCTGTCTTGGTCTTCTCCACATAGTATCGCCCGTTGGTTTCCCGCACCAGCTGATGATCCACGCGGATACGCCGCTGTTTGAAATCCAAATCCGCCTTGGTCAGCCCGCAAAACTCGCTAACCCGCATCCCCGTTCCCAGCAGGACTGCGAACTCGTCATAGTACTTGCTGTATGTTTTATCCGCACGGATAAAATCCATCCACAGGCGCTGCTGCTCCTCGGTCAGCGCAATCCGGCGTTTGGAATCGTTGGGCACCACATCCGTCAGCTTGAAGCAGAAAGGATTTTTGCGCACCGCGTCTTCCTCGCAGGCCATTTGAAACGCGGGCTTGATCACACCTCGCACGCTGGTAATGGTGCTGTAACCACGGCCATCCTTGTGCAGCTTTTTGAACCACAGTTTGGCATCGGATACCTTGATATCCCGGATCTTTCGTTTGCCGAAGGGTTCCTTCTTGATCAGATCAAGGACGAATTTATAACCGACCTTGGTATTATAGCGAACGCCTGTTTTGAGGCCGACATAGCGCTGCAGCAATTCATTGACCGAAATATTGCCCGCCGCATAGTCCAGCCCATCCTCTGCCATCTGGCCGATTTCTTCTTCTCGATCCCGCAGTTCCTTGAGCGTATCGGCATAGATCGTGCGCCGCACACCCGCTGCATCCTGGTAACGGTATTGATAACGTTGATCTTTTCTCTGGCTCTCTCCTGTCCGCAGCAAGACACCCTTGCTGTCCCTTCGCTTTTCAGACATATTTTTCTCCTTTCCGCGGTGGAAAGAGCCTTGATATGACATACTCATTGTATCATATCGGCGCGTTCTTCGCATCACTTTTTTACGATTCGGGCATGATTTCAGCCCGTCAGATCGAATAGCACTCTTCGATATACTGATCAAACAGTCTTCTTTTGATCAATCGCTTGGTACCCACCCAAAGCACAAAACCGCAATGCTCATCGCTGGTTATATCTCGCAGCTTATTGATACCAATGCCGGAATAGGCTGCCGCTTCTTCCAGAGTCAAATTACTTTTTTCCCAAAGGGGGACCTCCTTTTTCATAAACCTCACCGCTTTCCATGTGAAATAATATCTATAAGCTAATTCATTATTAGCTACATGCTAATTATAAAGGCTTATGGTCTGCATGTCAATAGCTTTAAGTTAATTTTAATTACTTGCAATTAGTTTTTAGTTATGGTATAATTTGTCCGAAAATAATCGGAAGGAGGCTGGCGCATGACCCGTTTGAAAGAAGCAAGGTTGGCTACCGGCATGAGTCAAAAGGCGGTGGCAGATGCTTTGCACCTTGCCCCGCCGTCCGTTTCAAATTGGGAAAGCGGGAAAACCAATCCCTCTCAGGAAAACCTGAAGGCACTTTCCAAGCTGTATCATGTGTCCATCGATTATCTGTTGGGCCGGGATGAGGAGATCACTTTCCGCATCGCCAAGCCGTCCAACGAGGAACTGCAGGCACTGATGCAGGAAGCAGAAAAGCTCCCGGAACGGCAATACCAGATGGCCGTCAGCTTTATGGAGTTCCTGATTGCGCACAACGATGGCGGCCGCATCCGTTATGGCGAACTGGCCATGCTGGAGGACTATATCGCTTTTCTTGCGCAGAATAACTGATCTGTTATGATTTAACCGATAGCTATGAACAGCATCGGCTGTGTTGATTTTTCGTATAAGAGGGTTCTTTATGCCTCTGAAATTAGCTAAAAACTATTTTTGTTCAAGCATATTTTCGCCGAATAAAACCCCTCTTTTCCCGTTTTCCATGTTTGCAGCGTGTATAAGGCGCTGAAACCATGTTTTTTTGCGAATGATCTTGCGTCAGCGCATCCTGCATTGGATTATCCAATATTGGAAAATCCAATGTAGGGAAATCCAACGCAATTAATATATATATAATAAATAACGTACTTAATCAAAGAAAGAAAAATATAGAGAGAAGGGAACGAGCTTCTTATCCATCCTATCCATCTATCCTATCAAGAGAAGACGCCCTTCAGAAAGGAGAAACATGGCCACTACGAGCATCATTCCCCTTCATGCGGGAAGGGACGAGAAGATCATCAAAGCGCTAAAGCGGATCATTGATTACGTTGAGAATCCGACAAAGACAAACAACGGCGACCTGGTAACCGGATATGAATGCGATCCGCATACCGCCGCCGGAGAGTTCGCCTTAGACAAACGCGCATATATCCGCAGAACCGGTCGCACCCGAGGCGCAGACGACATCATCGCTTACCATGTCCGCCAGGCATTCCTGCCTGGAGAGATCACCCCAGAGGCTGCAAATCAGATGGGGCTTGAATTGGCAAAACGCTTCACCAATGAAAATCACGCTTTTATTGTTGCTACGCACACAGACCGGCACCACATCCACAATCATATTATCATCAACGCCATCAACCTGGACTGCGACAGGAAACTTAAGAACGAATGGAAGTCCTCTGATAAGCTCCAGCGGCTCAGCGACAGGCTTTGCATGGAACATGGGTATTCTGTAGTTGAGTTGTCCAAACATCACGGGAAGAAATATAACAAGTGGGAAGGCGAACGCCACAAGCGCAGCCAGCGGGACGAGCTGCGCGAAGCTATCGATATAGCGCTGGTCCAAAGGCCGGACAGTCTGGGAGCCCTCCTGAAACTATTGGCGGAAATGGGCTGGGAAATAAAACGGGGCAGGCATATTTCCCTGCGCAAAGCGGGACAGCAACGGTTTAAGCGGATGGATAGCCTGGGCGATGATTATTCTGAGGGTGCCCTTGCTGCCATCTGCAAAGGGAACCGCCGCCATACCCCCAAGCGGAATTACCATGGACTGACCAGGCAAAACGAACGGCTCACCATGTTGTCCGACATTCAAAACAGAATGCACCAAGGGCGGGGTCCCGGGTATGAGCGATGGAGCAAAGTATTCTATTTGAAGCAGATGGCGCAGACCATGCTGTACCTTTCGGAAAACGATTTGGACTATGACAGCTTGATAAAACAGAGCGAAGCTGCTTCTCAGCAGACCAACACGCTGCTCCAGCAGATCAACAATAACGATAAGCATATGAAAGAGATCAGCGAGCTGAAACGGCACATCATCAACTATATCAACACCCGGGAAGTGTATGCAGACTATCGAAAGGCTGGTTATTCTAAAAAGTTTGTTGCCGCACATGAGGATGACTTAAAGCTCCATAAAGCAGCGAAAGAATATTTTGATCATCTTGGCACGAAGAAGCTGCCCTCCGTCAAAACGCTGAATGCGGAGCTGCAATCGCTGAAAGATGAAAACGCTCAGCTTTATACCAAATACAAACAAGCCCGCAACCAGATGCAGCAATCCAGGGCGGCAAAGGCAAATCTGGAATTGATGCTTCACCTGGGCGCGCAGAACAAAGAAAGGGTTCAAACCCATGAGCAAATTCGTTAGCGTCCAAAGCGTTTTGCAAAACGCGCAGCCGCAGGATTTATCCTGCAAAACCAAGGGGCTTGGGGGAGGTTTCCCCAACAAGCGTATCCAGGACTTTTGGGCCCAAGATACATTGCTTGCGGTTTTTTGTTGGGAGTCATTTTACGGTTTTCTTATTTAAAAGTCCCTCTTTTCTTTTCAATATGGCCATATAATGGGTTGGAATACTATCGGCCGCATCAGCGCGGCTGGCAAGGTGGCTGGAGTTTCGCTGGGATCGGCGGACGAAGAGACCCTGCGGGACTGGTATAAGCGAGGCGCGCGGATGATCTCAGCTGGATATGACGTAAAATACATCATGGCAGGCGCACGAGCAAACTTAGCTGCCATGCACAGAGCCTTTAACATGGACGCATAACAAGAAACGCAGCACAACCTATAAATGGCATGCTGCATTCTGGGTAAATATCCTTATACGCTTGGTAGCATACGGCCAGAAGATTTGAGCGGAATAAAAAAGCCACCTTCAGAGGGTCTTTAATTCTGGTATAAAGATGATACTGTAATGTCAGACACAAAATGAGGATCAAGGTGATTGGTCTTGATCCTCATTTTTCGTTCCGATGTTTGTTTCCGTGCCTCAAATTCTTTTTGTTCCTGTTCGCTGTTAATTTCAAAGAAATTATGAACTTGCGAATGCATGACGGATAAAACGGACAGCATCTTCAAGAATAATTCTAACGTTTTTGTATCCAGAAAAGAGCTTTGTTTTAGATGATAGGTATGATGGAAAAGAAAGCAAATGACAAAAGGATATTGAGAAAAGAAAACTATCACTTTACGAAATTAACGACTTCCTAAAGATAATGAGATGAAGGGCGTGTTTTCTCGTCTGTTTTTTTCGCTGCAAACCATCAATACAGCGTTTTGGCGTCCGGTTGCGGCTCCAGCTGGACGCCGTTTTTGCGCAGGATGGCGCGGATCTCGCCCACGTCCACCTGGCCGGGGGTCCGGCCTTGGCGGACGGCCAGAGCGGCGCCCACGCCCACACCCTCTGCCAGAGCCATCAGGGGCGGCATCACGCGGGCGGAGCTGAGAGCCACGGCGTCCATGCAGGCGCAGCGTCCGCTGAACATCAGGTTGTCAATGTCGGCGGAACAGGCCATGCCATAGGGCAGACCATAGGGGCGCACCTTTTTGACGATGGTGCCGTTTCCGCCGCCATCGTGGATATCGATGATATAAGAGCCCAGGCCCACCGTCTCCCCGTCGATGACCCCGCCCAGCAGGTCGTCCTCCGTCAGCCGCCGCAGGCCGTCAAAGCGCCGGGATTCGCGGATGCCCACAAAGGGGTAGATCTGGGTGAGATAGCAGTTTTCAAAGCCGGGCACATATTTGCGCAGCACGTCGATCAGCGCGTAATTCTGCAAGTGGCCTTCGATCTCCGCCCGGGTGAGATCCAGCACGTCGCTGCCGTCGATGCCCAGGTGACGGGTGCAGTTGAGGTGCACCTGGCCGGGCAGCAGGCTTTGAATATAGATCATGGTATCCCTGTCCACCGGCAGGATGCCTTTTTCCTTCAGGTCCAAAAACAGCCGCCGCAGGCCGACCAGCACGTGATGGTCGGGATTGGAACGGAAATAGCCGGCGTCATAGCCGGGATAGATCTCGACCGTGGGGGCCAATTCCATCTGCTCGGGATGCGCCTCCAGGTAGCGGATGGTTTCTTCGGTGTTGACGCCCGCCACGGTGCACATCAGGGTGGGCGGCTGCAGGGTGCCGGTGCCCTTCTGCCCCTTCTGATAATGGCAGCCGGCCATATAGCCCACGTCGCCGTCGCCGGTGGCGTCGATAAAGACGCGGGCCTTGACCTCGATCCGGTGGGATTTCCCGAAAAGCGTCACGCTCTCCAGCCTGCCGTTGTCCACGTTGACGTCGATCACCTCGGTGTGCAGCAGCAGATCCACCCCCGCCTCCCGGCATTTTTCAAAGGCGACGATCTTGAACACCTCATGATCGTAAATCGTCACGGAATCGTGCATGGGGCACCAGTAATGGCGGCTGGCGGCATTTTTTTCGGCCAGGGCGTCGATAAGCTCCTGGGCGATGCCCCGGACCACTTGATTTCCGTCTTTGTCCAGGTACCCCAGCAGCGGCAGGCCGATGGTCAGGTTGCCGCCCAGATAGCCGTTTTTTTCCACCAGCAGCACCCGGGCGCCCTCCCGGGCCGCGGCAATGGCGGCGGGCAGGCCGCCGGGGCCTGCGCCGATGACGCAAATATCATAGGTCAATTCCGTTTTTTTCATGATGATTCTCCTGTTTCTTAGGAAGCTCTGATGAAATGCGTTGGTCGGATGACGGGCATATTTTTTGAAAAAGATGCCGTCAGCCGCGCCCACAAATGAATCAGCGTTTCCATTATTATTCAGCCGGTGAAAAAGGCACAGCATAGGCTGGAAAATCGGGATATTGCGCCTTTTTGCCTGTCAAAAAAGCAGCAGGGGCTGCGCAGCATTGCGGCAGCCCCCTGCCGGGGATCACTCGTTGTTCCATTTCAGCAAGCCCCAGCCCTGGTCGGGCGAATAGGTGAACACGCTGTAAGCACAGTTGTGGTGCTTGACGCGCGGATCGGGGATCCAGGCGGAAAACAGCACGGCGGACAGCAGGCCTTTCATGAGTCCCTCATGGGTGAAAACGGCCACCTGCTGGGCGTCCAACCGGGAAGCGCGCTGCAGGAAGTTCCCTGCCCGGGTCCACAGCACCTCGCCGTTTTCTCCGCCGAAGAAGGTGAAATCGCGGGTCCTTCTGCTGTACAGGAGCTGATCGCCGTATTGCCGTGCGGCTGCGTCCACCCCCTGCTCCGTCAGGCTGCCCACGTCCACCTCCCGCAGATCGGGGTCCAGGCTCAGCTCCCTGCCCGGCAGCACCAGCTGCGCCGTCTGCACGGCCCGCCGCAGATCGCTGGAAAAAACGAGGTCAAAGGAAAGGTCTTTTACCTTCTCCCGCAGGGCGAGCGCCTGCCTCCTGCCCTGGTCGGTCAGGGGCATCTGGCTCCATCCGCTGAACAGCCGCTGCTGATTTCCCACGCTTTCCCCATGCCGAAATACGTACAGTTTCATTGTCCTCTCCTGTTCTCCGGATAATCAAAGCAATGCGCCCAGCGCCCGAAGCCGGGCGAGGAGCCGGAAAATGTCGGCCTGCTGCAGCGGAACATCTTCCTGCGCACATAGCGCGGCTGCCGCGCCGGCAGCCTGGCCCATTTCCATGCAGCTTCCTTGCACACGCAAAGAGGCAAAGGCCTGCCGATCAGCGGACAGGCACCGCCCTGCTGCCAGCAGATTGGGATAATCCGGCGCAATCAGGGCGCGATAGGGTACATAGGATGGCCGATCCAGGAAATGCGTGTACTGCTGTCCCTGCTGGGAGGAATGGATATCAATGGGATGCATTCCATGGGCGATGCTGTCCGGATAGTGCACAGCGCTCAGGTATTCCTGCCCGGTGATGGTGTGCACGCCCCGGATGCGGCGGGTCTCACGAATACCCGCCTGCACGGATACCCCGGCGACGCGGCAGTTTCTGAACTCCTCAAAATTTCGGCGCAGCACGTCGGTCAGGCGGAAAACATCCTCCCGCAATTCACACTCGGCCCGTGTGTAATCCCGATTGTCGCAGGCGTCGGCGGTGGCGCGGGTCATGTTGACGGTCACCGCCCCATCACGTAGCAGCGTGCAAAACCAGGGACCACCAAAGTTGGGCAGGTCCTCGGTTTTCGTCATTTCCAGCAGGCGCTCACGGATGGGCAGGCAATGGCAGTTTTCGCCTTGCTTGCTATGATGCATCGCCTCCCGGATTATGGGAGAATCTGTATCCACGCCTTGCAGGATAAAATATGTGGAGAGGGGCTGCAGGCTTTCACCGTTCATGGGCTGCATGGGCACGCCCGCCAGGTGCGCCAGGTCGGCGTCGCCGGTAGCGTCGATGAAATATCGGCCTTCAACAGCCTCGGTGCCGTTTTTGTTTTCGATGATCGCCTGGCGGATCACGCCATCCTGACGGACGCAGCCGGACAGGTAGCTGTTCATATACAGGTGAACGCCTGCCTCCAGAGCCATGCGCTGAGCGCACAGCTTGTACAACTCAGGATCAAAGGCTACATTGCCGATGGTGGGCTCCACAAAAGCCCCGCCCATGGCCTCCAGCCGCTGGATAAATTCCCAGGGGATACCGCCAATGACTACGGCGTCGTCAAACTTGAATTCGCTGATTGGGGTAACATAGCCCGCCGTAGCCATGCCGCCCAGAAAGCCGAAACGCTCGATCAGAGCGGTTTGGGCGCCCTCCCGGGCGGCGGTGACGGCGGCGATAAAGCCCGCGGGGCCACCGCCGCAGACTACCACATCATAGACGCCCACCACGGGCACGCTTTTTTGAATCGTAAGGATGTGCATGCTGCAACCTCCTCAGTCAGCCGTAGGCCCGCATCTCAAACACGGTGACGTCCGGCGCCCCGTGGGTGGACAGCACGCGCAGGCGCACCGTATCGCACAGGGTAGGTTCGAAATCCAGCACGTTGAGCCGCTGATGGTTATCCTTTGCCTCCACCGTGCGCACGGTCTGGCCATCCTTGATCAGCTCGACCACATAATCCCGCACCAGCTCCGCGGGCACGCCGGGGCGCTGCTGGGCCTGACGGTTGGGGCTCATGGTGACCCGGATGGGATAGCGAAAATCGCTGTGGAACACGAACCGCAGCTGGCGCAGGGCCGCGGGGGACTGCAGCTGCAGGGTCAGGGTTTCGCCCTCGGGACCCATGCCGTCGGAGACCCAGCCGTTCATATTTTCGCCGATCTTGCGGGAAATGCCGTTTGCCACCTGCTCGGGCCCGCAGCCGGCCTTGCTGGAGGAGGCGGTGAAGCGGGCGGCGCGGGCCAGGTCGTCGGGGTCCTCGTTTTTGAAGCCCGGCAGATAGCCGCCGTCCCGCAGGATATCCTGCTGCACCTCGGAAATGTAGGGAGCCAGCGCCCGGGGGTCCACCCCGTGCTGGACGCACCGCGCCGCCGCCAGGCCCACGGCCTCGCCGCCGATGGCGCAGCAGCCCAGAATGCGCGTGCTGGCCATGGCCAGACGGCTGGCGCTGATATCGCGGCCCGCGAACATCAGGTTGTCGATATTGCGGCTGTAATAGCTGCGGTAGGGAATGGTATATACGCCCTGATAGAAGCCGCAGTCGCTGGGCAGACGGTTTTCGTCCAGCAGCCCGTGGGGGGTATGCAGATCCACGCACCAGCCCCCGTAGCAAATGGCGTCCTCAAAGATCCGGTGCTCCAGCACATCGTTTTCCGTCAGCCAGTAGTCGCCCTCCATGCGGCGGCTTTCGCGCATGCCGGGCAGGGCGCCCACCCAATCCAGGGCCAGGTTTTCCGCGTGGTGGTCGTGCACGTGCTCGTCGTTGTTCTTGATGTGGTCCCAGATGCCGTAGGCATAGGCCATCAGATCGTCGCGGATCTGCTCGTACTGGGGAATGATGTCCTTCCCTTCGCCCATCAGCTCGCACCACCAGTAGCCGTAGTCGCTGGCGGCGCTGCTGGTCATGCTGGTGCGCTTGTATTCCTCGGGGTCCGGGGCGTCGCTGACGTCGATCTGGTCGCGCATATCCCGGCAGTGGATGCGCTTGGCCAGCTGTTTTTCCGTCAGATGCTTGGCAAAGGCGGGCTTCTGGAAGGGCACGGGATGGCCCAGATCCTTGGCCAGCATCATGATGGTGTTGCCCATGCGGTCGTCGTTGGGCTCCTCCGGGGCGTCGGGCTCGTGAAATTCGCTTTGGGCCTCGCTGCCCGTGCGGTATTCAGCCCCGGCGTAATAGCCCAGGGTGCCGTTGCCCGTGGCGTCCACAAAGATTTTTGCGGTCAGCCGCAGGCGCATTTCCGTGGTTTCCTGCACGCAGCGGACGGCGGTGACGCGCGATCCCTCCGTCTCGCAGTCGTACATGACGGTGTTGTGATAGACGGTCAGGTTTTGCTGCTTCTGGGCCGCCTCAAACAGAATCATATCCCAGATGGAGTAGCTGAAATTTTCGTTGCGGCACTTGTTTTCCAGCATCAGCTCATAGAGGATGCCGCCTTCGGCATAGTCGGGCTGCTTGAGGCTTTGATCCGCGCCGGAAATATGGATGCGGATTTCGCTGCTGGCGTTGCCGCCCAACACGGGACGGCTGTTGACCAGGCCGGTGCGCACGCCATGCCGGGCGCAGGCCAGGGCCGCGCACAGACCGCTCATGCCCCCGCCCACGATCAATACGTCAAATTGCGCTTCCGCAAAGCGTTCAGCTTGTCTTTTCATGTCCTTTTCCCCCGTTCAGCGGTACAGGCTCAGCAGATGTTCGCCCACCTGGCGGCAATATCGCGCGGAAAGATCCATCAGTTCGTCCGGCATGCTGCCGTTGATGCGGATCTCGTAGATCAGATCCGCCTGACAGCCGGACACGTACAGGGCGTGCATCACGTCCTCCCAAGGCACGCTGCCCAGGAAGGGCATGAGGTGCAGGTCCTTTTCGCCGTGGTTGTCGTCAATGTGCAGGGCCTTGATGCGATTGCCCAGCCGCATGATGCCGGGAATCTGATCCTCGCTGGTGCGGTGGGCGTGGCCCACGTCCCAGCAGATGCCCACCAGCGGGGAGGCGCAGGCGTCCATCAGCTTTTCCAGCTCGTAGGCGGTGGTGCCGAAGCGGCGGCGCTGGCCCCGGTCACACATGTTTTCAAAGGCCAGGCCCACCCCCAGCTTGTGGGCCAATTCCAGCTCCTGATCATAGATCCGCTGATTTTCCCGGATGTTGGCCTCCAGGTCATAGCAGCTGGAGCCCGGGGCGGTTTCGGGATGCAGCACGGCCCACTTGACGCCCAGCATGGCGCTGATCTCGATGGCCCGCAGCAGCATGCTGCGAAAATACTGCCGGTCCTCCTCGGTTTCCAGCCGATCCAGCCTGCCGCGATAGGGGGGATGCGACTGCGAAAACACCATCCCCAGCTTTTCCGCCTCGTTCCGGATCTCATCCACCTGCTGCCGCCAATCGTCCAGGTGCAGGGTGGTTTGCCGTCGGGACAGGGGACACAGATTGGCGTCCAGCACCCGGAAACCCGCGTCATGGCAGCGGCGCACCGATTCCAGATAGCTGATGCGGTCTTCCCGGCCTCTCCGGGTGAAGAATAAGGATGTCATGGTTCCCAGGCGCATCGTAATCACTTCACTTTCACAAGAATGAATATTTTTCGGGGAGGGGCTGTCCGAAAAGACGCCTGCCACGCCGCGGCGACATGGCAGGCGTCCTGTGGGTTGGGGGCCTGGAGCGATCCGTTATCAGTCCACCAGACCGTAGGCGGCCAGCTGGTCGTGGGCAGCTTCCATATAGACGTCAAACTGGAAGTTGTCATTCAGCTCGCCGATGAACTTGTCGTACTCCTCCTGGGTCAGCTCACGCTCGCCGTAGATGAAGGCCAGCAGCTGCTGACGGACGTAACTTTCCATGTCCTCCAGGTAGATTTCTTCGGGCTCCAGCACCAGGGTGTTGTAGATTTCGATGCGGTTGGCCGCGGTGGTGGCCTCAAACACCTGCTGGGCCTCGGGGAACTTGACCTTCAGGTATTCCAGCTCCTTGCGGCTGAAGATCTGGTAGGTGGAGATGTAGTTGGCGGCGGTGGCGTTCTCGGTCATCTTGACGTTGCCGTTCTCATCGCGCACCCAATGATCGCCCTCGATGCCGTAGAAGATCAGGTCGCTGCCTTCGTCGCTGATGATGTAATCGATGTACTTGAAGACAGCCTGCAGTTTTTCTTCGCTGATGTCGGCGTTGATGGCCATGATGATGTTGGTGGTGCTCAGATCGCCCGTGAACATGGCGTCCTCGGCGCCCACTTCGCTCTTGAGGGTGGTGAAGAAGCTGGTGACGGCGTCGGGGTTGACAGCGTGGATCTTATCCTGGCCATACTGCTTCCAGATGCCGGGCCAGGTGACGGCGTTCATGCCCACCTGACCGGCGATGAACTTATCGGTGCCGGTGGTGGTCAGGGCGTCGTTATCCACGATTTTGGCGTCCACGAACTTTTTGCACCATTTCAGGCCTTCCAGCATGCCGGGCTGCAGAAGGGCGTTGGTCACCTTGCCGTCGCGGATCAGGATATAGTTGCCCAGGGCGGTGTCATAGCTGCCCATGATGGTGTCAAACAGGAAGATGCCGCCATTGCCGGGTTTCTGCGCGGTCAGGCCCAGCGTATCCTGCTGGCCATTGCCGTCGGGATCGTTGAAGGTGAAGGCGTAAGCCACGTCATAGAGATCCTGCACGGTCTCGGGCATCTTGAGGCCCAGCTTGTCCAGCCAGTCCTGACGGACGGTGACGTTCAGCTGGCTCTTGGAGCCGTCGTAGAGCTGGGGCAGGCCGTAGAGGGTGCCGTCCACATAGGCGGCATTGAGCTGGGTGGCGCCCAGCCAGTCAAAGTAGGCGGCCAGCTCCTTGTCCTTATAGGGAGCCAGATCCAGCAGCAGGTCCTGACGGCCCCAGCTGATCAGGTGGTCCACGTCGATGCGGTACATGTCATAGACGTCCATACGGGTGCCCATGCTCTCGTAGAAGTTGTCCACCAGGTCGAACTTGACGGAGACGCCGATGTCCTTGAGGATCTTCTGATAGACGAAGTCGTCGGCGGGATCGGCCGGCCAGCCGTTGCCCAGGGTGTTGACGGCGATGCGGATCTCAACCGGCTCCTCCGCGTGGGCGAAGGCGCACAGGCTCAGCAGCATGACCGCGGTGAGCAGCAGAGAAATCAATTTTTTCATGGTGACACGCTCCTTTTTATTTTTATATGCGTTTCGCATATATAGAACGGATGAAACGGCAGCGTCAGCCCTTCACGGCCCCGGCCAGGGTACCCTGCACAAAGTAGCGCTGGATGAAGGGATAGATGACGATGATGGGGGCGGTAGCGATGCACACGGCGGCCATGCGCATGGTTTCCGGGGGCATCTCGTCCTCCACGTTCAGGTCGATGGTGCGGGCGGCGTCGATCATGCGGCGCAGGATGACCTGCAGGGGCATCTTGTTGGCGTCCTGGATATACAGGATGGCGGCGGTGTACACGTTCCAGTGGGAAACGGCGTAGTAGAGGCTGATGGTGGTGATGATGGGCAGGGACAGGGGCAGCACGATGCGGAACAGGATCTTGAATTCCCCCGCGCCGTCGATGCGGGCGCTTTCAAACAGGTCGTTTGGCAGGCCCTCAAAGAAGGACTTCATGACGATAAAGTTATACACCGTCACCAGGCTAGGAAAGATCAGCGCCCAGAGGCTGTTGATCACGCCGGTTTCCTTGACTACCAGGTAGGTGGGGATGGTGCCGGCGCTGAAGATCATGGTGAACACGATGAGCTTGATGAACAGGCCCCGGCCCGGCAGGTAGGTCCTGCTCAGCGGATAGGCAAGCATCATGGTGACCACCATATTGATGGCGGTGCCCACCACGGTGATGAAGGCGCTGTTTTGCAGGGCGCTGATGAGCATCTCGTTTTTCAGCATGAAGCGGTAGGCGCTCAGGGTGACGTGGCGGGGGATCAGCACGAAGCCGCCGTTGCGCAGCACCTCTTCCATGGGGGTGAAGGAGTAGCTGATCACAAACAGAATGGGGATCAGGCAGGCCAGCCCCACCAGGGTGATGATCACCGCGATCAGGATTTCAAACAGGAGATCGTTTTTTGACTTTACCATAGTGAGCTGTCCCACTTTCTGGCGAGCGCGTTGGTGCCAAGCACCAGTCCGCAGCTGAGCACCGATTTGAGCAGGCCCACAGCCGTGGTCAGGCTGTACTGCTGCTTGCCCAGACCCTGGGTGTACACCCAGGTGTCGATGATCTGGGCGGTAGAGGATACGCGGTCATTGAGGAAGATATAGACCTGCTCAAAGCCGCCGTCCAGGATATGGCCCACCTTGGTGATCAGCAGCACCACGAAGATGCGGCCCAGGTTGGGCAGGGTGATATACCAGATCTTGCGGAACCGGCCGCAGCCGTCGATGGTGGCGGCCTCGTACATGCTTGTGTCGATGCCCGCGATGGCCGCCAGGAATACGATGCTGCTCCAGCCCAGGCTTTGCCACAGGCTGGTGCCGATCAGCACGCCGCGGATATAGGCCTTGTTGTTGAGGAAGGGAATGGCCTCTCCGCCCATTTTGCGGATCAGGTTGTTCACCACGCCGGAGCTTTCGCCCAGCATGGTGGCGCAGATGCCGAAGATGATGACCCAGCTGAGAAAATGGGGCAGATAGCTGATGGTCTGGATCACCCGGGCATAGCGCTTCAGGCAGGTCTCGCTGATGGCCAGGGCGAAGATCAGCGGCGGGATCATCTGGGCAATTAGCTTGCCGATGCTGATGATCAGCGTATTGGCGATGATCTGGGTGTTGGCCGGGCTCCTGAAAAAGCGCTGGAACCAATAAAACCACGCCTTGCCATCCTCCCACAGCCAGGGGCTGGCGGAAATGCCTTTTTTCAGCGAGAAATTCTTAAAGGCGATCTGGATGCCGAACATGGGGGCATACTTATACACCAGAAAGAAGATCATGCCGGGAATGATCATCAGATACAGCGGCCAATACATGCGCAGCGCCCTGACGGCGCGCTGGCCTAAAGGTTTTGCCCTGTATGTGGGGTGTGCCGGTGACTGCAATGTTTTTCCCTCCTGTCTGACCGCGGAAAAGCGCTTCCGGGATCGGGTGTGAAGCCGCGCCGAACGCCTCGGCGGCCCTTCGCTTGCGCGTTTTTTTTCGCTATGATATAATAAAAACTGAGTGCAACCGGAGGAAGATCATGCTGGAGTGCAAAGACCCGAAGCATCCGTTGACCACGGCTGAAATGCATGTGGTGAATTATGTGAATGAGAACATAGGGGAGATCGCTTCGTTATCCATCAACGATATCGCGGAGGGCGCCTTTGTGAGCAACGCCACCGTGTCCCGGGCGATCCGTAAATGCGGTTTTTCCAGTTTCTTCGCCGCTCGCTTTCATCTGGCGCAGGAGCACGCCGCCACGGATAACCAGATCCAGGCCAACCGCGTGCTGTCCGAATGCTATGACGAATGTGTGCGCACGGTGGAAAAGATCAACGTAAACGATATCCAGGCCGCCGCCCAGCATATCATCCAGGCTCCCCGAGTGATCCTGCTGACCCGCAGCATCTCCCGCGGCGTGGCGGAATATTTCTGCGTTCAGCTCATCAGCCTCAAATGCAATTCCATGGTGATCTGCGACAGCGAAATCATGGAGCGCATGGATGAATTTCTGAAACCCGACGATATGATCATCGTTTTGACCCTCTACAACACCACGCCCGATCTGACCGAGGCGGTGAAGCGGGCCCGAAAGGTGGGCTGCTTTGTGGTCACATGCTGCTGCCGGCTGGGTACTGATCTGCAGCAATTGTCCGATATCACGATTTTCGGTTATTCAGCATCCAAGCCCGGCGTCAGAAAAGCCGGTTTCAGCTCTCGCATTCCCCTCATGATCATTACACGGTGTATCGCCCAGTATATCGCCCTGATCAAAGAACCGGATGCGGCACGGCTTTTGCTGGAGCAGGAAATGCTTTGAGCGTGGGATGTTTTTTGTCCAATCTATCTTTCACTCTTATTATAGCCGCATTTTTCGGAAAATGGTTTTCTGTCTGAGTCCATTTTTCTGAAAATGATTTTCTAAAACAGAAATTTGACGGGGTTACGATGGGGCGTTGCCCCATACCCCACTGGGGTGCAAGTTGCACCCCAGACCCCGCCAATGGCGGAAGCTGCGTAACATCAATAACAAACAGCTTCCCGCAGTTACTTGGATAACGCAGTCCACCGCTTCCGGGCAGCCAGCTTCGCTGGCGTGCTGTGCGCAAAGCGCACAGCGAAAAACCGTTGGACAGGCCAAAAAATGAATCAATTCATTTTCTGGCTGGCCATCGGTTTTTCTTATGCCCGGAAGCTCTCTTTACGACTTCCAAGTTACAGGCGCAGATTGTTTGTTATTGTCTTTAGGCCGGTTCGCCCGCTGAGGTCCAGGAGGCGAAGTCTCCTGGCGCGGAGCTCGAGGCCGCGGAGGCCTCGAACGTCTCCCCATCTGTTTTCATTTTGGAAAAGCATTAAATGATGCGCTGTGAAGTGCAAATCGCCATGAATATCCTTCCGCTCAGGCGTCCGCGTCACATTCCCGCGGGGATCACGCCCCGCTGCCGAATGGCCGTCCGAAGGCGCTGGGGATCGATCTCCCCGTGGTCACAGAGCTCCGCCGCCATGAGCCCGGCGGATTCGCCGATGGCCATGACGGTGGCCTGCACCCGCAGGGTGGCATAAGCCCGGGCGTCGGCGGAGACGCAGCGCCCGGCGGCCAGCAGGGATTGCGCTCCCCGGGGGATCAGGGCCGTATGGGGCACGTAGGCGGCGCTGGCATAGTAATCCACCGTCTGGGCGGAGGAGCAGGCATAATGAACGTCCATGGGATGGGCGCACCGGGCCACGGGGCAGGGCCAGGGCCGGGCGGAAAGCATATCCTCCCCGGTCACGGTGTCCAGGCCGCGGATCCGCCCGGTTTCCCGGATGCCCGCGTTGATGCCGGAGGCGGCGATGCTGCACGAACGGAATTCGGGATACTCCCTTTTGAGCAGCGCCACGATGCGGAACATGTCCTCCCGCAGCTGGCATTCCATGCGGGTCAGCTCCCTGCGGTCTGCTCCGTTGCCGCCCTGGCGGGTCACATTGACCGTCACCGCGCCGCCCTGCACCATGGTGTTGAACCAGGGGCCGCCAAACTGCTCCAGCTCTCCCCGCTCCACGCAGGCGTCCAGATAGGCATGGATGGTGTCGTTGGCGGAATGGGAGCCCCCCGCGCCGGTGTGATGGATGCAGTTTTTGAGCAGCGGGGTGGTCACGTCCACCCCCTCCAGCACGAAGCACAGGGAAGCGGGCTGATAGCCCTCCCCCGCCTCCGGCAGCATCTCCGCCCCGGCCAGGCGGCACAGGTCCGCGTCTCCCGTGGCGTCAATGAAGCAGCGGGCGTCCACGGCCTCGGGACCGCTTTTGCCGTCCAGGATCACGTAGGTCACACGCGCGCCCTCGCGCGCGCAGTCGCTCAGGGTCATGTTGGTCATCAGCTCCACGCCGCTCTCCAGAACCATGCGCTGGGCCACCAGCTTCCAGGCTTCGGGGTGGAAGGATACGTGGCCCTTGGGGTATTCGATCTGCGCGGCGCCCAGCGCCTGCAGGCGCTGGACAAACTCCCAGGCGATGCCGCCCACCACCCGCTGCCCCTGCTGAAAAAAGCCGCTGATGGGGTTCACATAGCCCACGGCGGCGCCGCCCAGCACGCCCAGGCGCTCTGCCAGCACCGTGCGCTTGCCGGCGCGGGCGGCGGAAACAGCCGCAGCCACCCCTGCCGGGCCGCCGCCGATCACCGCCACGTCACAGTACGCGGTCACGGGCACATCCCGCGACTGCCGCAAAACCTCAGCCATCTTGCGCCTCCTCCCGAAAACGCAGGGCATACAGGCTGCCGCCGTTGGTGTTGCACAGCAGCTGCCCCTGGTACCAGTCGCAGCATTCGATCTCCTCGCCCTGGAATGCCTCATCCATATTGCCCGCCTGCCACAGCAGGCATTTTTTGCGCAGGTCGAAGGCCATCACGTGCACGGGATAATCAGCCTTGGGACAGCCGAAGGTGTAATACAGGATGCCGTCCGTCATCTGCCCGCCCTGGGTGAAGGGAATATCGGATTCCACACTGAACTGATCCCGGATATCCCGGGCGGTGAGCCGCACCAGGGGGCCGGCGTCCAGAGAGGGCAGATCAAAACGGGTGATGATGTAGGCGTTATGCTCCCCCTCTGGCACGCAGCCGCGCTTGGTGCGGTAGCGGGCGGAGAAAATATACAGGGCCTTTTCCTCGTTGTTCACAAAAAAGGCCGGACAGCCCCAGCAGGGAGCCTCCCAGGGCGCGGGCACGCTTTCCGAGGGCTGATAGGTGACGGTCTGCAGCACCTCCGCCCGGTAACCCGCCGCCGTCTCCACGATGTTTTCCACGCTGAGCCGGTAATAGTACCCGTCCGCGTCCGCCCCGATGCCTGTACCCACAGTGACGTAGAGCAGAGGGATGGGGTTATCGCCCCAGTGCAGGGAGCCGAACATGCAATGGTTGGCGTGGTTCAGATAATCCCGAGCAGGCGTGCCCTCGTTGTAGCTGCCCAGGGGGAAGGAGGCCAGGGGCGCGGCGGTGCGGCTTTTCAGGTCGTACACGCCGCACATGCCGGTGTCGTAGAGGATAAAGGCCCGATCCTGCCAGATGGCCATGCCCTGGGCGGAGCGCAGGATCTTATCAAATTTCATATACAGCGTGCTGGCGCTGCCGTCCCGTATGTTCGCACTCATGGCGCATCCTCCCCGTGCTTTTGGATAAAGGCGGCGATGGCCTCCCCCAGCCGCCGATGGGAGGCGGCGTCCAAATGCACGCCGTCCTGCGGCCCCGGCTGGATGTAGTCCTGACCGTTGAGAAAATAGCAGCCCTTCTGCCGGGCGACCTCTGCGTATATCGCCGGAAATTGCAGGCTGAGGGATCGCCCGATCCCGCAGCGGAATTTGGCGTAGACCTCCGTGCGGCCCCGGGGATCGGAGGGGCGCACCTCCGGCGGCGCCACCACCAGAATGCGGGGCACGGTCATGTTCCGCCCCACCTTGGGGCAGGCCTGAATGATATCGATCAGGCGGCTGATGCCCCGGGGCAGATCCTCCGCCGTGATGGTCTTGCACACCTGCAGGTCGTTGGTGCCCAGCATCAGCACCACCCAGTCCAGGGGGCGCTGGCTGTGCAAGCAGGGCAGCAGATAGGTTTCCCCGCATTTCCAGGGCTCCTCGGCCCGGGCATAGATGGTGGTGCGGCCGCCCAGCCCCTCCTCAATGACGCAATAATCCGGCCCCAGGACGCGCTGGGCCACCTGGGTCCAGCGGGTGTCCCGGTCATAGCGTTCGGAGGGCATTTCGGTCTGCTTCCAGCGCCCGATGGTGCCCCAGGTGTTGGAATCGCCGTAGCATAGAATGCGCTGCTGATCCTTCATGCCCGCGCCTCCTCGTCAAACAGCCGCGCGCCGTAATTCATCAGGGCCTGCTGAACCAAATGATAATCCAGCTGCCGGGGCGTTGCATCCTGTCGGGCGCTGAGGGCGGCGGCGACGCCCGCGGCCTGGCCGGTGGCCAGAGCCACGCCCATCACCCGATAGGAGGCGTGGGCCCGATGGGTGCCGGAGATGTTGCGGCCCGACAGCAGCAGGCCGTCCACCTCCAGGGGCACCAGGCTGCGGTAGGGGATGTCGTAGGGCTCGGCGGGCTGGGAATGCCGTTCCGCCTGGCCGCCGCCGGCGGGATTGTGAATATCGATCAGGAACCAGGCCTTGTGCACCACCACGTCGGGAAAGTGCGCGCCCTTTTCCACGTCCTGGTCGGAAAGCACGTATTCCCCCACGAACCGGCGGCTTTCCCGCACGCCCAGGGCGGTGGCGGTGGAGCGCAGGCGGCAGTTTGCAAAGCCCGGCGCGTATTTGCGCAGGAAGGCCAGAATGGGCTCCACCTGCCGCCGCAGCAGATACTCCGCCCCCACCGCGCCTTCGGGCGTCAGGGTGTCAAAGCCGTTGGCCTGGGTGGCGTTGATGCTGCGCTCGCCCGGATGCAGGGTGTAATGGATGCGCACGATGCTGACGTTCTCCGGCAGCTCGCCCCGGGCGCAGGCCTCCTTGCACACCTGGCTGTATTTGCGCCCGTCGGGCAAGGTTACGGGGTCGCTGCCGCCATAGCAGGCGAAATGGGGGCCTTCGTCCACATTGTCCACGGTGAATTCCAGGGTGGCGGGCTGACAGCGGCCGTCGGCGCGGCCCACTTCATAGGGCGCCCCCGCCAGGGCAGCCACAAAGCCGTCGCCGGTGGCGTCCACCACGGCGCGGGCAGCAAGGGTCTCAAGACCCTGAGGCGTGCAGATCTGCAGGCCGGTGACGCGCTTGCCCTCCAGGACGGGGGCCACCACCGGGGTTTGCAGGTACACGCATACGCCGTTTTTCAGGCACAGATCCAGCAGCCGCAGCTTGGCTTCCTCCAGATCCAGGCCGATCTCGTCGCCGTTGCGGGTCTTGACGCGGGGCGCGTCCGGGTGCCCCTCCCGCAGAAGGGCCACGATCTCGTCGTACATGGTATGGGCCTCCGCCCGGCCCAGGATGGGCTGCACATGGCCGGAGGTCAGCATGCCGCCCAGCACGCCGAAGCGCTCCACCAGGGCGGTTTTGGCTCCCAGCCGGGCGGCGGAAACGGCTGCGGCCACGCCCGCAGGCCCGCCGCCTGCCACGATCACGTCATAGGTATGGGGATAGCTGCCTTGAAGCTGCTCCATCATTGCACGCCCTCTCTCACCGGGAATTTGGAACGATCTAAATAAAGCGTGAAAAAAACCGCTGATATGAGTATAGAACCATTCCGCGTGCATTGTCAAGGGGCAAAAATATTTTTTTGGATCGATCTAAATATGGGGTTGACAATTTGTCCCGCCGGTGCTACACTGTGTTCAATAAGAGCGCTCCAAAACCTGAAACATTTGTTTTTTTTCTTTATTATTTTGCCGCAGATCGGAGGGAATCCGCTTGCCTACCATCAATGATGTCGCCAAGCGCGCCGGCGTTTCCCGCAGCACGGTTTCTCTGGTGCTCAATCACAGCAAGCTGGTCAAGGAGGACACCCGCCGCCTGGTGGAGCAGGTAATCCACGAGATCAACTATGTGCCCAACAGCAACGCCCGGGGGCTGTCCGCCCGGGTGACCAACAACCTGGGCGTCATTTTTATGAAGGATTATCTGCACAACAGCACCCAGGTCTCCTATGACAGCGACCAGCACGTGGGTCTGTGCTCTTTCAATATTTTCAACGGCATCATGGCGGGCCTGGCGGGGACGGATTACGGCCTGATCACCGAAAACTTCGTTTGCAGCCCGGACGCCCCTACCCTGCCCCGGGTGGTCACCGAAAAGCGGGTGGACGGCCTGTTCGTGGTGGCGCGGCCTTACAGCATGGAGTTTCTCAACGCCCTGCGGGACACGGGACTGCCCTTTGTGCTGGTGGGCGTGGGCTGCTTTGAGGAGGAGTTCGATTCCATCTACGCCGATCCCGGCGAAGGCGTCGCCCTGGCCATGCGGGATATGCTGAATACAGGCCATCAAAACATCTGCCTGCTCAATTGTTCCGCCCAGCTGGACACCCGCAATCTGCGCCTGGAGGCCTTCCGCAAGGCGTTGGAGGAGGCGGGGACGCCCTTCCGGGAAAAATGGAACATCCAGTCCACCTCCAACAACGGCGCCAGCGCCTACCGTGCCTTCCGCGCCTTCTGGGAGGCGGGCAACCGCCCGGACGCCATCGTGGCAGCCAATGGCCAAAGCGCCCTGGGCGCCATGCGGTATCTGTACGAAATCGGCGTGCGGGTACCGGATCAGCTGTCCATCATCGCCTATGAGGATTCCTCGGTGTGCGGCTACGCCATCCCGGCGCTGACCAGCGTCAACATCCGCAAGGAGGAGATGGGGCGGCAGGCGGCCCAATGCCTGCTGGCGCGCATCCGGGAGCCGGAGCGCCCGGTGAAAAACATCAGCGTTCCGCCGTATATGGTGTATAGAGACAGCGTTTTGACGCGCTGATACGCGATTTGGAGGGGTTTTTATGCCGCAGTTTGATTTGACGCCGGAACGGGATACGCTGCGCGCCGATGTGATCGTCATCGGCGGCGGACCCTCCGGCATGTGCGCCGCCATCGCCGCGGCCCGGCTGGGCGTGCGGGTGCTGCTGGTGGAGCAGGGCGGTTTCCTGGGGGGCAGCGCCACCCGGGGACTGGTGGGCCCCTTCATGACCTGCTATGACCGCAAGGGCGAAAACATGATCATCCGCGGCCTGTTTGAGGAAATCGTAAACCGCATGGTGGCGCGGGGCTGGGCCCTGCATCCCTCCACCGTCCGGGCGGGCACGGGCTTCACCTCCTGGATCGTGGTGGGCCACGACCATGTGACCCCCTTCGAGCCCGAGGGCCTCAAACGCGTGATGGACGATATGATGGAAGAGGCCGGGGTCAAGGTGCTGTTCCATACCGATTTTCTGAAACCCGTCATGGAGGGAAATACCCCGGTGGGCATCGTGGTTTCCTCCAAGCGGGGCATCGAGATCATTCGGGGCCAGGTATTCATCGACTGCACCGGCGACGGCGACGTGGCCGCCCGGGCGGGGGTGCCCTTTGAGATGGGCAACGAGAAACTGGGCCTCATCCAGCCCGCCACCATGTTTTTCCACGTGTACGGCGTGGACGCCCAGGCCCTGGAGGCCGATATCCAGGCCAACATCCACAATTTCTACCGCAAGGACGGCGTCAACTATCGCTCCCTGCATTGGCGGGTGTCCCAGGCCCGGAAAAACGGCGACTGGCCCCTGCAGCGGGTGTCCATCGGCATGTTCCGCCAGCCCCGGCCGGACGAATGGTGCATCAACACCTCCCGGATCATGGGGGTGGACAGCACCGATAATGAAAGCCTCTCCGCCGCCGAGGTGGCGGGCCGCCGCCAGGCGGAAATCATCATGAACTTCCTCAACAAATATGTGCCCGGGTGTGAGAACGCCCGGCTCAGGAGTACGGCCTCCTATGTGGGCATCCGGGAGAGCCGCCACATCCGGGGCGATTACCGGCTGACGGGGGAGGACCTGATCTCCGCCCAGGTGCCGGAGGACAGCATCCTGTTGGCCGCCAACTCTGTGGACGTCCACGGGCGCTTTGGCCCCACCAGCAATGAATATATGCCCATCAACGGCGATTATTACGGCATCCCCTACCGCAGTCTGCTGCCCGTGGGAGTGGAAAACCTGCTGGTGGCCGGGCGCTGCGTCAGCGCCGATTCCACCGCCGCCGGAGCCATCCGCGTCATGCCGCCCTGCATGGGCATGGGCCAGGCCGCGGGTACCGCCGCCGCCATGGCGGTAAAGCAGGGCGTTACGCCCAGGCGTCTGGACGCCCAGGCGCTGCGCCGCTGCCTGCGGGAAAACAAAGTATTTCTGTAAAGCATGCAAAAGGCGTAAAAATGCTTTATTCGCATAATTTGGAGCGCTTCAAAAATGTGAATTACCGGGTCAAGGCCCGGTGATCAAATAAAAAGGAGGATTCCGAAATGAAAAAGGTTCTCTGTCTGCTGCTGGCGGCGCTGATGCTGCTGCCCACGCTCGCCGCCTTCGCCGAGGGCGAAGACATCACCAGCTGGATCCTGGAAGACGACACTTCCATTTCCGGCGAGATCTCCTTCTGGATGCCCTTCAAGGGCTCCCAGGGCATGGACGCGCTGATCGCGGACTTCAACTCCATCTACCCCAACATCAAGGTGAACCTGAATACCTACAACAACAACTCCGACGGCAACCTGTCCGTCAACACCTCCATCCTGGCGGGTGAAGTGGACGTGCTGGCCTCCTTCGGCCTGTCCAACGCCTACAAGCGCTGGGAAGCCGGCCTGTACGTGGACCTGACCGACCTGGTGGAGGAAGAGGGCATCGACCTGGTGGCCAACTGGGGTAGCGACGCCTTCAAGTATGATGACTGCATCTACACCTTCCCCTGCGGCGGCCTGAGCTACTATGTGGCCATCAACATGAACGCCTGGAACGCCGCCGGCCTGGGCGAATTGCCCACCGAGTGGACCTGGGACGAGTACTTCGCCGCCTCCAAGGCCATGACCGAATACAACGAGGACGGCACCGTGAAGGTGTACGGCGGTTCCAGCTACCACAGCCAGAACTACTACACCTATGTGTACGGCTCCCTGGTGGGCAAGAACGCCTACTACGATGAGGACGGCACCTGCTCCTTCGACAACCCCGTGATCATCAAGGCCCTGCAGGACGAATACAACGCCGAGGTCGTGGATAAGATCTGGTTCCCCAAGTCCATCTACCGCGGCGACAACCTGCAGGCCCAGCAGACCTTCCTGGTGGAGCGCACCTGCAATTCCTCTCTGACCCCCAACATGGTCCGCTTCCTGCCCGACACCGCCAACTACGGCGTGGACTTCATCACCGGCTTTGCTCCCTGGCCCGTCATTGAAAAAGGCCAGACCAACTACATGAGCGGCGTTGCTCCCTTCTCCCATGCCGGTATCTGCATGGATCCTGACGACGAGGACTTCCCCGCTGCCTGGGCCTTCCTGAAGTGGTATTCCACCTACGGCGTCAAGTACCTGGCCGCCGCCGGCCATCAGCCCAACTGGAAGGGCACCGAGCCCGGCTCCGCCCTGAGCCTGCTGTTTGGCACCGAGGAAGAGGCCGCCAAGTTTGTGGACGTGGAATCCTTCAAGCGCGTGGTGGGCGTGTCCACCAACCCCTCCTACTATGAGGACGAGCTGACCGCCTATTCCAAGGTCAATTCCCTCATGGCCGAGTACACCATGTACGCGCTCAACGACGTGATGACCCCCGAAGCCGCCCTGGCCGAACTGACCAAGCTGGCGGACGAAGCCATCGCCGCGGAGCGCTGATCCCTTTCAGACATTCGGCGGAGGGGCGCACGCCGCTCCTCCGCCTTCTTTCCACCACTGAGAAAAGAGGTCATCCCATGGCAAGGAAACACCGCAATCAAAATCAGATCAAGGAAAACATCGCCGGGTATGCCTTTGTGATGCCCGCCCTGGTGACGTATGTGCTGCTCATCGCGTTCCCCTTTTTCCTGACGCTGATCCTGTCCTTCACCAAGTTCAACTTTTTGAAGGTGCGCAGCCTTGCCAAGCTGGGCAAGTACATCAGCTGGATCGGCCTGGATAACTTCCGCACCATCTTCACGGACCGCCGCTTCGTGCAGTCCATCGGCAACACCTTTGTCTACGCCCTCACCACCGTGCCCGTCTCCATCGTCCTGGGCCTGGTGATCGCCTACCTGCTCAACGGCCGGGTCTTCTGCAAAAAGCCCCTGCGCCTGGCCTTCTTCATCCCCTATATCTCCTCCATCGTGGCCCTGGGCGCGGTGTTCAAGTTCCTGTTCCGGGAGGACGGCTTGGTCAACCGCGCGCTGATGGGGCTGGGCTGGATCGCCGAACCCTGGAAATGGACGGTGGAGCCCAGCCTGAGCAAGATCCCCATCATCTTCCTGGTCATCTGGACCTCCCTGGGCTACGTCATGATCATCTACATGGCCGCCCTGCAAAACGTGCCCCGCAGCCTCTACGAGGCTGCCACCATCGACGGCGCCAGCGGCTTCCAGCAGTTCACCCGCATCACGCTGCCCATGGTGTCCCCTACCACCTTCTATCTGGTCATCGTCCGCCTCATCGCCATCTTTAAGATCTTCGGCTCCGTCAACGTGTTCACCATGGGCTCCTCCATCGCGTCCAACACGTCCATCGTACAGGAAATATACAGCTCAGCCTTCTCGGATTACGCCCACGGCTATGCCTCGGCCCAGTCCGTGGTGCTGCTGCTGATCATCATATTCTTTACCGCCATCAACTTCGGCGGCCAGAAAAAATGGGTCCACTATTGAGAAAGGGGGCAATCGCCATGAAAAAGCGTGAATTTTCCATAACGCTGGTCAAAACCCTGATCATCGCCGTGTTTGCCCTGGCTTTCCTGCTGCCGCTGATCTGGATGGTCACCAGCTCCCTCAAGAATACCAACGAGGTCTTTGCGGGCAACTGGCAATGGCTGCCCCGGGAGTGGAAATGGGGCAACTACGCCGCCGTGTGGACCGATCCCGATGTGAGCATGTTCAAGGCCTATCTGAACACGGCCTTCATCACCGTGATCGGCACCGTGGCTCAATTGATCATCTCCTCCATGGCGGCCTACGCCTTTGCCAAGGTGCGGTTCCAGGGCAAGCAGGTGGTGTTCGTCCTGTTCCTGGCCACCATGATGATGCCCACCGAGGTCACCATCGTGCCCCGCTTCATCCTTTTCAAGACCGTGGGATTATACAACAACCTGTGGGCCATCATCCTGCCCCACTTCTTCAACGCCACCGCCATCTTCCTGCTGCGCCAGTTCTATATCGGCCTGCCGGACGACCTGATGGAGGCGGCCAAGATCGACGGCGCGGGGCATCTGCGCATCTTCGGCCAGATCCTGATGCCCCTGACCAAAGCCTCCCTGATTTCCCTTATGGTGCTCTCCTTCATCAGCTGCTGGAACGAGTACATGTCTCCGCTGATCTTCCTGATCAAAAAGCCCCTGTACACCATTTCCCAGGTGATCCGCTGGTATATGCTGGACGATTTGCAGCGCTACGACCTGAACATGGCCGCCGCCACCAGCGCCATCGTTCCGGTGGTCATCCTGTTCATCTTCTGCCAGCGCTACTTTGTGGAGGGCATCGCCACCTCGGGCGTGAAGGGATAATAGATAGGAGCGTTATCTATGCTGACAGCCAAGGAAACACGGCGCTACGACGTGCAGCTTTGCGTGGTGGGCGGCGGCCTGGCGGGCCTGTTCGCGGCGGTATCCGCCGCGCGGCACGGGACAAGGGTGCTGCTCATGCAGGACCGTCCCATGCTGGGAGGCAACGCTTCCAGCGAAATCCGCATGTGGGTGCGGGGCTCCCACGGCAAGGAAAACAGGGAAACGGGCCTATTACAGGAGGCGGAACTGGAGAACATCTACCGCAATCCCACCATGAATTATTCCATCTGGGATTCGGTGCTGTATCAGCTGGCGCGGGAGGAAAAAAACCTGACGCTGCTGCTGAACACCACCTGCCTGGGCTGCGAAAAGGAGGGAGAGCGCATCGTCTCCGTCACCGGCTGGCAGCTGAACAGCTACACCTTCCATACCGTGCGGGCGGAGCTTTTCATGGATTGCTCCGGCGACAGCATCCTGGCGGAGCTTTCCGGGGCCCGCTATCGGGTGGGCCGGGAAGGCCAGGCGGAATTTGACGAGTACGCCGCGCCGGAGACGGCAGACGCATGCACCATGGGCTCCAGCTGCCTCATCGAGGCCCGCAAAACGGATCATCCCTGTCCCTTCACGCCGCCGGAATGGGCCTATGTCTATCCCGACGACGAAAGCATGTACCTCAAAAAGCACGACGTGCCGGAATCGGGCATCAACTTCTGGTGGATCGAGCTGGGCGGCGAAATGGACACCCTCCGCGACGCCCAGCAGATCAACGAGGAGCTGCTGCGGGTGGCCTACGGCGTGTGGGATCACCTCAAAAACCGGGGCGACCACGGCATGGAAAACTGGGAGCTGGAATGGGTGGGCTTCCTGCCCGGCAAGCGGGAAAGCCGCCGCTGCGTGGGGCCCTATATCCTGAACCAGCGGGATCTGGAGGAGGGGCACACCTTCCCGGACGCGGTGGCCTTCGGCGGCTGGACCATGGACAATCACAGCCCTCAGGGCCTGCGCTATATGGGCTATTCCTCCAAGCACATCACCCCCGCGACCCCGTACCAGATCCCCTTCCGCTGCCTGTATTCGGACAACGTGCCCAACCTGCTGTTTGCGGGCCGCAACATCAGCGCCACCCACATGGCCCTGTCCTCCACCCGGGTGATGGCCACCTGCGCCGTGATGGGCCAGGCGGCGGGCACGGGCGCGGCGGTGGCCCTGCGGCACGGCTGCCTGCCCGCCGAGGTGACGGCGCGGCACATGGCCGAATTGCAGCAGATGCTGCTGGAGGACGGCTGCTTCATTCCCGGCCATCTGCGGCAGCAAACCGGGCGGGTGACGGCGGAAATCGGCGAAGCAGACCGCGCCATATTGGAAAACGGCTGGGAGCGCCCCCACGGCGCGGAAGCCAACTGCGTTGTCCTGCCCGGCGGCGGCAGCCTGACGCTGACGCTCCATGGCCCCGTTTCCGCCCTGCGGCTGGCCCTGGACCCCGACTTCTCCCGGGAGAGCATTTCCGCCGACAGCCGATACCAGAAATTTGCCATGCGCACCCACGTGGATTGGCCCGAGGCCCGGGTCTCCATGCCTGCCCGGCTGCTGAAAAGCTGCACCGTGACGGCGGGGGATGCCGTGTTCCGGGTGGAGAACAATCGCCGCGCCCTGCTCTTGATCCCGCTGCCCGCGGAGGCCCGGCAGGCGGTCCTGTCCGATCTGACGGCCTGGGGCGGCGGCGGCGTGGGCCTGTTCGGCGTGGACGCGGCCCGGGAGGCCATCCATGGGTGAGGCGCTTTATACCATCGGCCTGGATTACGGCTCTCTGAGCTGCCGGGGCGTGCTGGCGGCCCTGGACGGCAGCGTGGCGGCGGAGGCGGAATTGGCCTATCCGCATGGGATCCTGGAGCATGCCCTGCCGGACGGCACGAAGCTGACAGGCAGCTGGTATTTGCAGCATCCCGCGGACTATGTGCAGGCGCTGGAAACGGTGGTGCCTGCTTTATTGAAACAAAGCGGCGTATCCCCGGAGCAGGTGGCGGGCATCGGCGTGGATTTCACCGCCAGTACGGTGCTCCCGGTGGACGCCGCTTTTCGGCCTCTGTGCCTGGATGCGGCCTTTGCCGGACGGCCCCACGCCTGGTGCAAGCTATGGAAGCATCACGGCGCGGCGGACCAGGCGGAGCGTCTCACGGCCCTTTGCCGGGAGCAGGGCGTCGATCTGGCCCTGTACGGCGGACGCATTTCGCCGGAGTGCCTGGCGGCCAAGGTGCTGCAGGTATATGAGGAGGATCGCGCCGTGTTCAACGCGGCGGACGCCTTTGTGGAGGCCGGGGATTACATCGTTTCGCTGCTGGCGGGCAAACCGGTGATCAGCGCTTCCATGGCCGCCGCCAAGGCGCTGTGGAGCAAGGCAGGGTACGCAGGCGTATTGGGCGATCTGCCGAGGCGCTGCATGGCGGATCGCTGGGGCGTCACGCCCCTGGCCCCCGGCACCTTGGCGGGGACGCTGTGCGCGCCCATGGCACGGCGCCTGGGTCTGCGGCCCGGCATCGCCGTGACCCCGGCGCAGATGGACGGCTACACGCCCATGGCAGCCCTGGGAATCCACTCGCCGGGCCAGGCCATGCTGGTGATCGGTACCTCCACGGCCTTTATGCTGTTAAACAGCGAACGACGCCCGGTGCAGGGCGTTACGGCCTGCCTGCCGGATACCTATTATCCGGGCCTGTGGGGCTATGCCTCGGGACAGGCCAGCGTGGGAGATTGCTTCCAATGGTTCGCGGACAACGGGCTGCCGGAGGATTACGCTCGGGCAGCCCGGGAAGCGGGGCTGACGCCCCAGGCCTATCTGAGCCAGCTGGCCGCGGGCCTGGCCCCCGGGGAGACGGGGCTGCTGGCCCTGGACTGGTTCAACGGCAACAAATCGCCCCTGGCCAACAGCCGTCTGTCCGGCCTGATGCTGGGGCTGACGCTGCAAACCCGCCCGGAGCATATCTTCCGGGCGCTGCTGGAGGCCACCGCCTTCGGGGCCCGGGCCATTCTGGAGGCCTATGAGCAGGCCGGGGTCCGGGTGCAGAGCCTTACCGCCTGCGGCGGCATCGCCGGCAAAAATCCCCTGATGATGCAGATCTACGCCGACGTGCTGGGCAAGCCCCTGCGCGTCAGCCGCTGCAGGCAAGCTCCTGCATTGGGTGCGGCCATCTACGCCGCCGCTGCGGCAGGGCACGCCACGGGCTTTTCGGATATCTTTGCCGCCGTGGACGCCATGCACTGCCGGGACTTTATCCGGTATACCCCAGATCCCACGGCGGGCGCGGTGTATGACGCGCTCTACCGGGAATACAAAGCGCTGTCGGATTACTTTGGCCGGGGCGGAAATGACGTAATGGAACGGCTGAAGATCTGATTGGACCCCAAAAGGGGCACGCGCCTTCAAAGCGCGCACCCCTTTTTGTTTTGCTGTTACACCAGCGCCGGATAAACGCAATTGGTGGGCACGTAATCCAGTCCCAGGGCGACCATGCGCCGCACGGCGTCGGGGGTATCCCCGGCACGCAGGCACAATTGCAGCCCGCAAGCATGGACACGCCCCACCCAGGCGGGATCAAAGGCGTTCAGATCGGGCTGATTCAGGGAGCAGCCTGCGGGCCCCATGCCCGCCAGCTCCCGGATGGAGGCCTCGTCTGAGAAAATATGATGCAGAAACACGGCGGGAGACAGGCGGCGGGCCAGGCGCAGGTGTTCCATACGGGAGCTGGAGATCACCAGCTCGCCATCGTCAAAAAACTGCCGGGCTTCGGCCAGCACGGCCTCCGTGTCCATGGTTTTCAGCTCAATGAAGGGCACAGCGCCATGGGCCTTGCAAATGGACAGATAGGTACGGAACAGCGGCATGCCCTCCTTGCGGAGGCTGCCGTTTTTCTTGTCCTCCCGGAAGGTCAGGCTCCGCAGCGCGTCCCAGGGCAGGGCGCTGATCTCCCCGCTGCCGCAGAACATGCTGTCCACCGTGGCGTCATGGCAGCATACCAGCACCCCGTCCAGGGTTCGGCGCACGTCGGTCTCTATGGCCCAGAAGCCCAGCCTGCCCGCCGCCTCAAAGGCCTCGGCGCTGTTCTGCGGCGCATGAATGGCATAGCCCCGGTGGGCGATCAATCGTACATCCATTGCTTTATCCCTTCACGCCTGTGGTGGCGATGCTCTCCACAAAATACCGCTGGGTAAACAGGAACAGCACGATGACGGGCAGGATGGCGCTGGCCGCCGCGGTCATCATCAGATTGTGATCATCGGACATGGACATCCAATACTGGATGCCCTGGGACACGGTGTAGTTTTCCGCCGTGGGCAGGAACACCAGGGCGCTCAGGTACTCGTTCCAGGAATTGATAAAGGCCAGCACCGCCGCCGTCACCATGGCGGGCTTGGTCAGGGGCATCATGATG
The DNA here is from genome assembly GCA_902764185.1 of uncultured Eubacteriales bacterium. Lineage (GTDB taxonomy): Bacteria > Bacillota > Clostridia > Christensenellales > Aristaeellaceae > SFMI01. Next base: position 59,880 of record CACWUV010000001.1, on the reverse strand, counting down.
CGCAGCCAGATCTGGAAATAGCTGGCCCCGTCGATCTTGGCCGCCTCCATCAGATCGCCTGGCAGGCTCATGTAGAAGGTGCGCAGCAGGAAGATGGAGGTCACGTTGAACCAGGCGGGAAAGATCAGCGCCCAGATGTTGTTGTACAGCCCCATGGATTTGAAGATCACAAAACGCGGCACGATGGTGGCCTGAGCCGGGATCATCATGGTGACCAGCATGACGATAAACACAAGGTTGCGGCCCTTGAACTCGATCTTGCCCAGGGAATACCCCGCCATGGAGGCCACGATCAATTCGCCCACCGTGCTCACCACGGCGATGAACAGCGAATTGCCGTACAGCCGCCAGAAGGGCACCCGCTCGTGAGTCCATACCTGGGCATAGTTGATCCATTGCACCTTGTCCGGTATCCAACGGAAGTTGGCGGCGAACACCTCGGGCCCGGTTTTCAGGGAGGAGGACAGCATCCACAGCAGCGGCATCAAAAACAGGATGCCGATGGCCGTGACCCAAAGGGTGTTTACGGTGCGGATCCAGATCAATTTGCGTTTCATGGCATTGCCTCCTCTCTCAGTAATGCACCCATTTTTTCTGGCCCACCATCTGGATCAGGGTGATCACCAGGATCACAGCCACCAGCACCCAGGCCTCGGCGCTGGCGTAGCCAAACTTGTAGGAGTCAAAGGCGTTGGAGTAGATCTCGGTCACCAGGCTGGGGGCTGTTTTGCTCACGCCCATGATGTTCAGGGCGGAGAAGGCCTTGAAGGCGGCGATGAGGCGCACCACCAGCAGATAGAAAGTGGTGGGAGAGATCAGCGGCACGGTGATGCGGAAGAACCGGCGCAGGGGGCCCGCGCCATCCACCATGGCGGCCTCATACAGCTCCCGGGGCACGTTTTGCAGGGCCGCCATGTACACGATCAGGTTGTAGCCGGTGGCGGCATAGATCATGACGCACACCACGGGAATACGGTTGAGGGAGGTGCGGTTGAGCCAGGGAACGGGCTCGGCGCCAAACAGCGCGCCCGCCACGGCGTTGATGGGCCCGTCCACCCGGAACAGGAAGCGGAACACCGCCGCCAGCGCCACCATGCTGCAAATGTAGGGGATGAAGAAGAACATGCGGTTCACCTTGCGCAGGTACACCTTGTCGTTGAGCATGAAGGCGAACAGCAGGCCGATGGCGATGCTGATGGGTGCGGTGGTAAAGGCATAGAACACCGTGTTGGTCAGCGCCAGCATGAATTTTCGATCCCGGGTGAACAGACGGGTGAAGTTGGCCACCCCCTTCCAGCTGATGCCCTGGATACCCGAGAGGAAATTCCACTCGGTAAAGGACAAAAGCAGGGACATGATCACAGGCAGCACCACCAGCGCGGCGAAAATGGTCAGCGCGGGCAGGAGAAACAGCCATCCGGCCAGGGCTTCATGCTTTTTATTCATCGTACTTCCCCCATGGAGGCGGGCGCATTGCGGTTCCCCGCAATGCGCCCGAAATTTCAGGGTTTGTTTCCGGTCAGCGGGCGTCCTCGATGGCTTCGTCGCCCAGCAGCTTCATTTCGGCCAGGGCGTCTTCCACGGTCATTTCGCCGTTGAGCACGTACATGGTGTATTCATCCACCAGGGACTGCATTTCTGTGTAGGCCACGATGTAATCCTCGGAATAGGCAGGCTCGCCGGCGGCGACCACGCAGCGGATGAAGCTCTCGGTATCCACCCACTTGGCGGCCTCTTCCTCGCTGCCGAAGACCACGGAGAGCACCTCGTCGGGGTTCACGCCCGTCCAGGTGGTGGCGTGACCGGCGGCATACATGTACTTGTTGCCGTAGGTGGCGGCGAATTTGGCGAAGGCATAGGCGGCGTCGGGAGACTGGGTGTTGGCGGCCACGGCGATGAAGGAGTTGGGGTTGCTGCCCGCCATGTAGTTGGTCTGATCCTTTTCAAAGGTGGGATAGGGAGCATAGCCGATGCGGAAGGTGGGGGCGCCGGGCACGATATAGCGGGTCAGGATGGATTCGATGGTGGTGGCGATTTCGCCCTGCAGGAACAGGTTGCGGGAGCGGGTGCTGTCGGACTGGTACACGGCCTTGGAGTGCCAGATACCGGAGGCCGCGGCGTCCACTTCGTGATGCAGCGCCTGGGCAAACAGGGGATTGTCAAAGTCGCTCAGACCTTCGGCGTTGTAGAATACGTTCTTGCCCTTGGCCTGACGGACGGCGTAGGTCCAGTAGTCGATCTGGTTGAAGTCGCCGCCGCCGTTGACCAGCACCTTGCCGTCGGCGTCGCGCTCAGTCAGCTTTTCGCAGGCAGCCAGATACTCATCCCAGGTCCAGGCGGTGGGCAGCTCGCCCAGACCGGCAGCTTCCCACTTGTCCAGGTTGATGGCCACGTAGACGGACAGGCCGCCGGAGGGGAACACATAGGTGCGGCCCTCATACTGATAGGCGTCGGTGCCCCAGTTTTCCACCAGGTCAAGGCCATCCGCCGCCAGACGGTCGGTCAGGTCCATCAGCAGGCCGTTCTGCCAGCGCTTGGCGGTGTTGGACACGCCGAAGCTCAGCAGCACGTCCACCTGGCCGCCGGCGATGATGGCGGTATCCAGGCCCACGTTGCCGTCGGAGCTGTTCTTGTACACTTCGTAGTTGACCTTCACGTTGGGGTAGAGCTCGTTGAACTGGGCGATCAGGGCGTCCGTGCCGTTGGCGCCGGCAAAGGCGGTGTAGAAGGTGATCTCGCCTGTCAGTTCGGTGTTCGGCGCTTCGGCCAGGGCCAGGGCGCAGCTTGCCAGCATCACGAGGGCCAGCAGGATGGCAGTCAGCTTTTTCATTGGGTTACCTCCTTGTTTTTTGTAACGTTCTTATTTCACATCAAAGGCGAAAATGTGCGCGGTGGAGCTGCCGTAATCCGTGCATTTCCTTTCGCTTTGATATGTTGACAGGGGGATGAGGCGGATGGCCGTGGTGGTCACGTCGATGGCCTGGCGCACCAGCCGCTGGTGGTTTTCGTGGGTCTCGTATACGGTTTGCCATTGCCCCGCGGCGTCCAGGGCCTCCACGCGGAAGGACTTGAGCAGGCATTGGGGAAAGCCGAAGGTGGTGCCGTTGTAGCTGCGGGGGTAGAACAGCACGGAGGAGGTGTTGAGTCCGTCGGGGTTGCCCTCCACGTATTCCCGGTTCAGGTCGCTGTCCACCACCAGCCGGAACTGGCGCAGGCGGGTGGACTGCTGGAAGGTATAGGTGATGGCGTTGTTGGTCTTGCCAAAGTATCCGTTGTCGTTGCCCCAGATGCGGCGGTCCAGGCCATTGTGCAAGGCGGAGCAATCCCCGTAATCGCAGGTAAGGACGGCGTTTTTGCTCACCTCGGGGATTTGGCGGCGGAAGCCGGGCAGGAAGCAATCGTCCTCCATCAGCTGGGCCTGGATCTCCCTGATCCGCTGCTGCCCCGCCTCCCGGGGCGTGAGGCCGTTCCTTACGGCGATGGCCGCCGCTGTACCCGCCGCCTGGCCCAGTACACCGACGGTGCCCATGACCCGGCTGGTGCTCAGCCCCAGATGGGTGGTGCTGATGTTGCGGCCCGCGAACATCAGGTTTTCGACGTTCCTGGAATACAGGCAGCGATAGGGGATGCCGTAAGGCTCGGACAGCCGCCGCTTTTGCAGGTGGCTGCCTGCATGGCCGCCCATGTGGAAGCCGCCGGGCAGGTGATTGTCGATCTGCCAGCCGCCGTAGGCCACGGTATCGGGGAAAACGGGATGGTTTTCCACGTCGTTCTGGTTGAGGACATAGTCGCCCACGTACCGGCGGCTTTCCCGCTTACCGGGCAGAAAGCCCACCCACTCCAGCTCCCAGTTTTCAGCCCCGTGGTCGCCCTGGTTTTTCATGTGATCCCACACGCCGAAGGCGATTTTGAGCAGCTCGTCCCGCACCTTTTCGGTGTCGCCGATGCTGTCCTCCATGCCGCCCAGCTCGATCCAGTAAAAGTTGGTGTTGATCTGGTACAGGTCGTGGGGCTTGAAGTTCATTTCCTCGTCGGTTTTGAAGGTATAGGCCCAGGCGGGCGGGGTGTAGGAGACGGGGTGATCGGTCTCCCGGGCCTGGAGCAGGATGCTCATGCCCATGGTGTGTCCGTCCGCCTCCTCCAGACCGAATTCCTCGTTGAATTCCGCCTTGCTCTCCCGGCCCACGCGGAATTCCGCCCCGCTGAGGGGGGCCAGGATGCTGTCCCCCGAGCAATCGATGAAGATCTTCGCCCGCACCTGGTGCCATTGATAGGTGGTCAGCTGGAACCCCGTCACTGAAACGATGCGGCTGCCCGCCATTTCGGCGTCGCAGCAGCTGCAATTGAGCAGCAGCTCGATGTTGGGCTCAAAGCGCACCTTTTCATAGAGCAGGCTGTCCCAAATGGAAAAATTGCGCTTGGGATTGCGGTACATATTGTCCAGCAGCAGCTCTTCCAGCAGGCCGGTTTCCTGCAGATCCCGCACCCGGGTGCCCGCGCCGGAGATCCACATGCGGATCTCCGAGCTGGCGTTGCCGCCCAGCACGGGCCGATCCTGCATCAAAACCACCTTTGCGCCATTGCGGGCGGCGGAAATGGCGGAGAACATGCCGCCGATGCCGCCTCCCACCACGCATATATCTGCTTCATGCGAAATCAGCGTCAGTTTGCTGTTCACGTTTTTCGCAACCTTTCTTGACAAATTGGATAATTTATCTATAATCAATATTATATCATCATTATTTTGCAATTTTTTCTTTTCTGTGCATTATAATTTATGGATTTGTGATCAATCAGAGGTTCCCAGATGAAACATTATCAGCAGGATCACATCGCCCGGTTTTATTTTCCCGATCACGCGGAGCAGCCCGGCCTGAAAAAGTTCAAGAACTTTTCGGGTTGGGAGGATGTTTATGTGGGCCGGCATCTGCTGTTTTCCCACCGCCGCACCCGGTACGAGGCCAGCAGCTTCCCGGAAAAGCTGCACAGCCACAGCTTCTATGAAATGGATATTTTTGTGACCGGCAGCATTTCCTATGTTTCCCCGGATCAGGAGATGCTGCCCCACCCGGACGATATCCTGCTGATCCCGCCGGGATGCCAGCACACGGCCCGCCTGCTGGAGGCCGGCCTCTATGAGCGCTATGTGTTTTATTTTTCGCCTTCGTTCTTCTCAGATCTGGGCATCGGCGCGCCGCCCGCCTTCTTTGCCCAGGAGGCGCCCTCCTTCCATCATGTCCGCCCCGAGAAGCTGGCGGAATTCCGCTATCTGCTGCAGCAGTTGGAATACACCCTGGCCTTCTGGCAGACCGACAGCGTCCTGACGGCATACAGCCTGATCCTGGAATTGTTTTTCCTCGCCGCCCATTATTCTGACGTCAACAGCAGCCGCATTGCCGATATCCCCGGCAGTGTCCGCAGCCTGCGGGAATATGTGGATCAGCATTTCCAGTCTATCCAGAATGTGGCCGATATCGCCAGCCATTTCTATTACAGCCGGGAATACGTCAGCCGGATCTTCCGCCAGTACTACAACATGCATTTGTCGGAATACCTGCTGAACCAGAAGATCGGCTACGCCAAAGGGCTGCTGGAGGAGGGCAAAAGCGTGTCCTTCGCCTTTGATGCCAGCGGCTTTCACAGTATGTCCTCCTTCATCAATGCCTTCCGCCAGCGCACAGGCATGACCCCGTCGGAGTATAAGCGGGCCCATCGGAGGTGATTGCTGTGGCCATCACGACGCCCGAACAGATCATGAAGGTATTGCGGGCTTTCAATCCCTGGTGGACGACGGGAAATGTCATGCCTGCGCTGCTCAAAAAAACCGCCGATTTGCGTATTATGAGGCCATGAAACGGCTGGATCAGCAGGATATCCGCCGGACAGTAGTGCTGACGGGCACGCGGCGCGTGGGCAGAACCATCATCGAATATCAGATGATCGATACGCTACTACAGCGCGGCGTCGCGCCGGAGCGAATCGTTTTTATCTCGCTGGATCACCCCATGCTGAAGCTGAGCAATCTCAGCGACATCCTGGATTGCTACCACAAAAACGTGTGGCCCACCCAGGACGCCTATTATTTCTTTGATGAGATCCAATACGCCAGCGGCTGGGACAAATGGCTGAAAACCATATACGATCCCGAGGAGCTGGACAAGGTGGTGGAAACGGCGGTTTACAAGCATGTGGCCGCGTTCTACTACCAACAGGCCACGCGGGTGGGCTATTCCCGCGGCGGCCCCAAAGATAAAGAAGTGGATATCGTAGTAGATTATCCCAACATCAAAAAGATCCTGATCGAGGTCAAATACCGCGAGCAGGCGCCCATCCTCAACGACGACGCGATCATCGAACTGAGCAAGGAAGCCAGCGCCGCCATCATCGTCACCAAGCGCGCCGACGATTTCGGCACCCACGATACCCCGGATGGCCGTCAGCTGATCCGCATCCCGGCCTTTGCGCTCCTGTATTTGCTGGGGAACGCGGAAAAGTATGGGTACAGGGGGAAAGAATAAAAATAATTGGTCTATAGTCCATACATTCCACACGCAGGAGGCAGATTATGGGATTGATGAATATGGCCAACGGTGCGTCTTTGTGGCGCGGATATGAATACTATCAGGATAAAAAGGTACAGGCAATTGAGCCTATCAATGAATCGCAGTTTCGTGGCAGCGTTGCCGGAAGTCAGGCTCAGCCCTATGACGTGCTGATCGATATTGAGCATCCCCGAAAATCCCATTGCAATTGTCCGCTTGCTGATGGCCGCAGGATCATCTGCAAGCATATGATCGCGCTGTATTTTACCGTCTTTCCACAGGAGGCAGAAAACTATTATAAAGAAGTGATTGCTTACGAAGAAGAACAAGACCGTATACGTTTGGAAAGTGAACAAATCGCGCAAGAGCAAGATAATCGACTGGCGGCATGCATAGAAAGGATGAACAAACAAGAACTGCAGGAAGCGCTTGTTCGTTTGCTGGATGAAGGTCCCGAATGGCAATATAATCGATTTATTGATATGTATGTAGATCGCAAAAGAGAAATAGAAGAGGAATATTTCGATTAGCTCCCCGCTAAAATCGCCCCACGCACGTTTCCATGCGCGGGGCGGTTTCATTGTCATATCAAGGCTTTTCATCTGTTAGTTTTCTGCTAAATGGTGTAAAAATGGTGTCAAAACCGGTTATGCAGCGTCCAAAACCCGTTGGAATTCCTCGCTTTTTGGGCTTTCCGGCAGATATTGCCGTGGCACACCATTAAGACTTTAATCATTTTTCTGTATAACGCTCCATTGTGTTTCTATATACCATTACAGCATTTTATTCCAACGCATTTTTCCGTAAAGAATTCTGTTTTTGGCATGCTCGCTATCCACCAATTAGCAAATAAAATCATCGTGGATGGCACACCTTGCATGCGCGATAGCCTTTGCTAATTGCCTCCTCTTTGGAGGAAAATGAGATCAGGTTACTGTCATTGATTTGATTGATATATCTGCAGGTTCGCACATGGTACACGTTTGACTTTTTGCTGGCATAATAGCGGCCTGAAGGCAGCGCTGCCGGATTTGCTTTTTCTTCCTTGGATGCAGCGGTTTTCTTTTGGGAGGCGGATGAACCGCTGCCTGACTTGCCGGCAGAACCTCCGCTGCCGGATGCGCTGGCTGTCCGTGCTCTTTGAGAGGTACTGTCTGCCAGCATTCCGCCCGTGACAGGCATAGGGCCATATAGCGCCTTCAAGAAGGCGCTGTCGATCCTACCGGTCTGCGGGAGATTGTTGTTAGCCTGAAACTGTATGACCCGTTCGGTCATGGTGCTGTTGTAGTTGCCGGACAGTTCTGCCCCTTGCCGAAAATAGCCTAATTGCTGCATCCGCTGCTTGACTTGCAGTATTGCATCGTTGTTATCGCCTGGCTGCAGGGACGCGCTGGCAAGCCAGGGGGGAACGGTATGCGGCGAAGGCGTTGCCGTGGGTCTTGCGGTTGGACGGGGCGTTGCCGTGCGTTTTACCGTTGGCTTAGGTGTTGCCGTGGCGCGCTGTGCTTGCGCTGTTGGCTTGGCGGTCGGCGCTTTATATACCGTTGCCCAAGGCGCACTGGTTTCCACCTTTTTATCCGGGGAAGCGCTTCTTGGTCTGGCAATACTTCTATCTTGCGTACCGCTAATTTGCGCAAATGCGGCTAAAAAGAAGATCAGCAGAACCAAACCAGCTCTAAACTTTCCTTTTCCTTTGCCTGCCATACGAATTTGGCGCCTCTCTTTCTTTATATGGCAATCCTGTCATATGTACCAATATGTAAAGATCGGTTACATTTTAAGTAAATATATATCGAATAAATTGTACTGCTGCAAGACGATAAAATCAAGAAGTATATGCATTCACCGGAAACCGTATCTCATGCTCCATCCCATCGTCCCGGATCGCCACATAGGCGCCCACCTGCTTTTCGCCGTCCAGGGTGATGTAGGGCACGTCGCGGGCGGCGGTGAGAAGGTAGCGGCTGCGGCCCACCTGATAGATCAGGGTGAAGCGATCCCAGGCGGCGGGCAGGCGCGGGGTGAGGCGCACGGCGTCACCCCGGCGGTCAAAGCCCAGGAAGTCGCACAGGATCACCTGATAGAGCCACCCGGCGCTGCCGGTGTACCAGGTCCATCCGCCGCGGCCTTCCGGGGTGACGTCCGCCGCCAGCACGTAGGGCTCGACGCGGTAATGGCGGGCCTTTTCCGGGGTGTCGCTGTGGGCGTAGGGCAATATTTCGGCCAGCAGCTGCCAGGCCCGTTCCGTCTGCCCCTGCTGCAGCAGGGCGCGCATGAACCAGGGCACGGCATGGGTGTATTGGCCGCCGTTTTCCCTGACGCCCGGCGGATAGGCCCCGATGTATCCGGCGTTTTCCTCCGGCGCAAAGGGCGGATGCAGCAGCAGCGTCACACCGTTTTCCCGGTGCAGGCTTTCCCAGGCGGCGTCCAGCGCCTTGCCCACCTGATCCCGGGGCATGCCCGCAAAGGCCGCGAAGCACTGGCTGATCAGGTCGATGCGGGGCACGTCGCTGTCCGGCGCGCCCAGGGTGCGGCCGTCGGCGTACCAGGCCCGCAGGAACCAGCGCTCCGTCCAGGCGGCCTGCATGGCGGTTTGCAGATGGATGCGCTGGCGGTCCAGCCGATCCCGCGTTTTTTCGTCGCACAGCGGCGCGAAATCCCGCAGCGCCATGATCAGAAAGAACCCCAGCCAGGCGCTTTCGCCGCCCACCCGGTTCATGCCGTCGTTCCAGTCGCCGCCCGCCATCAGCGGGATGCCGTGGCCGCCGTATTGCAGGCTGCCCAGCGCCCGCAGGCAGTGTTCCCGCAGCGTGGCGTTCGGGCCGGGCGACCCCAGCTCGTAGCGGTCCCGCTCGTTTTCCGCCAAGGGCGCGGAGACCAGGAAGGGCACGGAAGCATCCAATATTTTCATATCCCCGGTGACGTGGACGTACCGCGCCAGCACCCAGGGAAGGAACAGCCGGTCGTCCGCGATGCGGGTGCGCACGCCTGCGCCGTCGGGATGCCACCAGTGCTGCACGTCGCCCGCCTCGTACTGCCGGGAGGCGCACAGCAGCAGGTGCGAGCGCACCCGCTGGGGCTCGGTGTACAAGAGAGCCAGCATGTCCTGCAATTGATCCCGGAAGCCCCAGGCGCCGCCGGGCTGCCAGAAGCCCGCGCGCATATACAGCCGCGACGCCCGGATCTGATAGGGCAAAAAGCCCCCCAGCCAGTCGCTCAGCAGGGCGTCCGGCAGGCGGAATTGCAGCGGCGCCAGCTGATCCCGCCAGTATTTTTGCGCCAGCCGCACCCGCTCCGGGGTCAGCCGCGCCAGCAGGCCGGGCAGGCCGCTTTCCTCCGCGCAATAGCCCAGCCAGAAGCACAGCACCGCGCTTTCGCCGGGCCGCAGGGTGATGTCCCGCCGCAGCAGGCCCACGCTGCCGGGGATCGGCGCGTCGGGATGCCGGGGGCCGTCGCCCACGCCGTAGGCGCTGCTCTCCGCCGTGCGGCCCTGGCCGCCGGGCAGATGGAAAAAGCCCGCGCCGGGCAAGTCGCCCCGGGCCAGGATCAGGCCGTCCCGGGCCTCCGTCGCTGTGCCGCGGCCGTCCTCCCCCAGGGCGAAGCGGGCCGCGCCCAGCACCGTCAGGGTGCGGACGGCGGCCGACAGGCTGCGCAGGGTCAGGACGCGCCCGCCGCAGGGCCACTCCGCGTCCGCAAAGCAGGTCAGGGTGGCTTCCAGCCCCGGCAAGGCGCACTGATATTCCGCCGTGCCCATGCCATAGATCACGCGGGTGTCGGCGTTTTGCAGGGGATTGCGGGTCAGGGACCAGCCCTGGCCCCTTTCCAGCACAAAATACTCCTCCGCGGGCTCCGCTGCCTCCTGGGAGAACCGGGTCAGCCGGCGCAGGCGGCTGTTGCCCGCGTAGGAATACAGGATGCCCCGCTCGCACACCAGGGTGCCGAAGCGCTCGCTGCACAGGATGTGGCACCAGGGCGCGGGAGCCGCGCCCTGCACCAGATACCCGCCGTCGGCGGTGAAGCCGCCGATGCCGTTCCAGCGCCGCAGAGCGGGCAGCGGCGGCAGCTGGCCTCCCGGCGCGGCAGGCGTCAGGCGCACGCTCTCGGGAGGCTCCTCCAATTGCTCGGCAATGGGCCGGGCCGTATCCAGAAACACCGCGGCAAAGGCCCGCAGGGCGGCCTCGCCTTCATAGAGCATATGCACGCCGGGCATGCCTTCGCAGCAGGCGCGCAATGGCTGCTCGTAGCCCGCCTCCGGCGGCAGCAGCACGGCCATCTCCGCCCGGGCGTCTTGCCGCAGCCAGGCGTAGAGAGCGTGGATCTGCCGCAGCGGCGCGGTTCCCGCCTCGGCGTCCGCCCGGACGGCCAGTATGGGATCGTCGCCGCTGAGACCCAGGGCCCATAAATCATGAATGGAAGCGGATGCCCCGGCGTCCCGCCGGTAAAACAGCCGGTCCGCCAGCTTTGCGGCCAGCGCCAGCTGGGCCCCGTCCAGGCCGCTCATGCGCCGCCGGGCCTGGAACCTCGCCGCCGCCAAGCCTTCGCAGCGGGCGGGATTCTCCGGCAGGGTCTCCCCCAGGGCGAAGAGGCGGCTTTCGCTTTGGCCCGGCGTCAGGGTTACAAAATGGCTCCGGGCGCTGATCCGCAGCGTCCGTTCCCCGCCCTCCCGCAATTGACGGCGCAGCAAACAGCCCTGCCCGTCGGGCACGGCGGTCAGGAACAGATCGGAAAAGGCCGGATGGACCATATCATCCCGGCGGCGCTCCAGGGCGGGCGTCAATTGCAGCGTCAGCCTGCCCGTCCGGGGCTGATGCTGCAAACTGCGCAGCTTCACCGCGTACACCGCAGCGCCGGTGAGCGGGTCCACGCACAGGCGGATTTCACTGCGCAGCCCGGGCTGGGCCAGGGTGCAAAGCGCCCCGCCCGCCGTCCAGGTATATTCCCCGCCGGTGAGCATCAAGGGCGGCTGATCCTTTTCCTCCCAATAGATCTGCGGCCCGCTGCGGGCTCCGGCCCGGGGATCGAAGCGCGTCCAGTCCACGCCGTCCCGGAAGATCACCCCATGCCCATGGCCATTGACCAGCAGGCTGGTGCCGCCGCCGGACAGCAGGACGGCCCCGCCCCGGATGCGCAGGGGCGCCTCGGCGGGCCGATCCCGATGGGGGCGCAAAGGCCGCGGCAGCCGGGAAACCCGGCGGGGCGGCAGCTCATTCAGCAGCGGCAGATGGGCCTGCACCCGGGGGAGCTTGAGCAGCAGCCGGGGCAGATAATCCGGGCTCAGGGCGTTGCACAGGGCGCACAGCAGCATGCCCTGGTGGTGGGCCATGAAGCTGAACACCACGCGCTGCTCCTCCCGGCAGTCGATGGCCTCGTAAAAGCCGCATTCCCCGTACGCGCCCGCCCGCTTCATGGCCTGCATGGCTGCGCAGGCCGCCCGGGGGCGCACCCGCAGAGCCAGCGCGGCGGCATAGGGCGCGTAAACGGCACCGGCGCTCTGGGTGTCCAGGGCCAGGTCCGCCACGCCGAAGGCCCGGTAGCGGTAATTGAGCTCGGGGTCGAAGGCGGCATACCCGGATTCGGAAATGCCGAAAAAGCCCGCCCGGCCCGCCCGCATCTGGGCGGCCACGCAGCCCTTTTGGGCGGCGGCCAGCAGGGTGTCCTCGTAGGTGGGCAGCAGCAGCGGCGCCATCAGGTATTCAAAGGCCGTGCCGCTCCAGCTGAGCAGGGTTTTGCCCTGGGCGCAGGCGCGGCCCAGCCGCCACCAATGGCCTTCGGGCACCATGCCCCGCAGGATGGCGGCGAAGGACAAAAGCTGGCTTTCGCTGGCCAGCAGGTCGTAGCGCCCGGCGCTGAGGGCGTCGCCCTCCGCGTCATAGCTGATATGAAACAGGCGGCTCCGCTTGTCGTACAGGCGGCCCAGCTCCATGCGCGCGCACAGGGCGTCCAGCCGGGCGGGGGCGTCCGTGGGCTGCCGGGTGTCCGCTGGACACCACCCGGGGCGGCAGCGGGGCCAGGGTGCGCAGGTCGTACCAATTGTAGGGCACCCCGTGCCAGCAAGGCAGCTTTTCCAGGGTGCGCACCGTTTGCTCGGCCCGGGACAGCAGCGTTTTGGTGTCGATGACGCCCAGGGCGTGGGCGGCGCACAGGGACAGCAAATACAGCCCCATGTTGGTGGGCGAGGTGCGCGGGGCCGCGCCGCGGTTGGGGGATACTTGCACGTTGTCCGGCGGCAGAAAGCAGGTGTCCGGCCCCACGTGTTTTTCAAAGAATTTCCAGGTATCCCGGGCGGTTTCCATCAAAAACAGCCCCTGGTCGGCGCTCAGGGCTTCCCGGCGGCTGCGGGGACGATCCAGGAACCGGGCGGTCAAGGGATAGGCCAGCCAAACGAGGCCCAGGGCAAAGCCGGGCCAGAAGGCGGCGTTGGCCGCGGCGAACAGCAGCAAAATGCCGCAGACCATGGGCGGCAGCGCCCCCCGCAGGTCCTTTAGGTCGCTCTTGTCCGCCTGGGCGGCGGTGACCCACTCCAGCAGCCTTTTGCGGCTGACTTTCATACGCCACAGGGCGCGCAGGATGGCGTCCGTCCGGGTGAGGGCCAGAGCGGGCAGCAGCAGGCTTTCGGCCATGGGAAAGGGAATCAGCGCCAGGAAAAAGGGAACATAGGCCCGCAAATACGCGCACAAAATCAGGGCCAGCATGCGCAGAAAGGGGGTCAGCGACCGGCGCAGGTTGTCCCAGATCTTGATTTTGGACAGCAGATCCAACTTTCGATCCAGCAAAAAGCCCGCGATCTGCCAGTCGCCCCGGGTCCAGCGGTGGGCGCGCTTGAGAAAGCCCGATACCCGGCGGGGATGGCCGTCGTAGCACAGGATGTCTCCGGCCAGGGCGGCATGGGCCAATTCGCCCTCGATGAGGTCGTGGCTCAGGATGCGATGGGCGGGCAGGCGGGCGGTGGCCGCGCGGAAGGCGGCGGGCTCGTAGATGCCCTTACCCATGTAGCTCCCCCGGCCAAAGGCGTCCTGGTAGAGATCAGCCGCCGCCGCGCCGTAGCCGTCGGCCCCGCTCTGACCGCCCAGCAGCTGCTGGGCGTGGGTGATCACGTGCATGGGCAGGGTGACCATGCGGGGCTGGATGATGGCGACGCGCCCCCTTTGCAGGGGATGCAGCGCCGCGCCCAGCAGTTTTTCCACCCCGCCCGCGGGCAGAAAGGTGTCCGCGTCCAGGGTGATGACGTGGGTGTAGCGGCGGTCCGGCACCGTGGCACAGGCCAGCGGATCGGGGCTTTCCTCGCCCAGCAGCAGCGCGTTCAGCATCTCCAGCGCCCCGCGCTTGCGCTCCCGGCCCGCATATCGCCCGTCAGCGTCCGGCACCCGCCGCCGGTGGAGATAATAAAACCGCTTTCCGTAGGTCTGGTTCAGGGCTTCGATGCCCGCGGCGGCGGCCCGCACGATTTCCGCGTCCCGGGGCGTCTCGGGCCGGTCGGCGTCGGGGTAATCCGCCAGCAGCAGAAAATCCGCCGGTGCGTGCTCGTTGGCCAGATAGAGCACCGACAGATGGCGGCACATTTGCAGGGCGTGGCTGCGGCTGGTGAGCACCGTGGGCACGGCCACCAGCGCCCGGGACTCCCGGGGCAGATGGGCCGGGGCCAGGCGGGGCAGGGTCCGCCGGGGCAGGAGCCGGGCGGCGGCGCGCTCCAGCAGGCGATGGAAAAGGGCGATCATGGCAAAGCCAAAGGGCAGGGCGGCCCAAAGGGGCAGCAAAATCAGCCCCAGTCCGAAGGACAGGGCCGCGCCCAGGCACAGAATGCCCCAATAGAGCCGGATTTTGCCCTTTTCCGTCAGGCAGCGCAGGCCCAGCGCCCGGGGATTTTCCAGCAGATAAAAGCCGGGATCGCCCGCCGCGCCTTCCTGGTCCGTGCACAGGGCCAGAGCCCTTTCGCACACTTCCGTTTCCGGCAGGTCCATGCGGCGGCTCAGACGATGAACGGCGCTGAGGTACAGGGCGCGGCTGGCGATCTCCATGCGCGGAAAACCCGGATGCCGCCGCAGCACCTGGCAGGCGGCGCACAGGCGCTCGGCCAGCCGGTCCCAGTGGAGGCCGGGCAGGGATTTGAGCGCCCCGATCAGCGCGCCGGTCTCGGTGGCCAGGGCCGTCGAGTCCTCCCGGGCGGCATGGCGCACGGCCTGGGGGTCCAGGCCCGCCGCCCGCATGCGGCTTTGCAGTGCGCGGGCGGCCTCGGCCTGACCGGCGGCGGTCAGCAGATCCAGGGCGCGGCAAAGCGCCGCGGGCTCGTCGGGCAGCGGCTTGCCCGGATGGGCCGCCAGCTGTCGGCCCGCCTGCCACAGGCGGCATTCCCCCGTGATCCTGGGCAGCAGCGCCACCAGGGATCCCAGCATCCGGTTCCGTAGCATCCCCTGGAGGGCGCGGGCCTCCGCCACCGTGAAGGGCGCGGCCTCCCCGGTGACGCGCGCGATGGCGCGGCAGAGAGCCGCCTCCGTCCAGGGGCCGGAAAGCTGGCCGCACAGCTGGTCGCAGACCGCCCGCAGCCGGGCGAAGGCAGACCCGCTCAGGCCCCGGCTGCTTTCCTGGCCATACAGCGCCCGGGCATTGTCCCGCAGCCAGCCCGCCGCCGGCGGCAGCTCCTCCGCCCCCAGCCGGCACACATATTTTTCCGCCCGCTGCAGCGCCCGCCGTTGCATCGCGTTCATATCCTGCCTCCATTTTTAAGGAAGCTCTGATTAGCGCCTGTTTCTAACCTCGATTTACCTTCAGTAAACCATCGTCAAAGCGCCTTGAACTGCAAGCCGATCCGCTTGAAACTGCACATTCCTCATTTTAGAAACAGACTCTAATTCGCCGCCAGCCGTGCCGGCGAATGAATCAGAGGTTCCTTAAGCATTCATGGGGTTATTTTGGCAGGGACGCGGGGATTTGATGCAGGGAAAAGAAAAACAGAAATTTGACGAGGGTTTAAGTTAGTCTATGCAAGATCCTTCGACTTCGCTTCGCTCCGCTCAGGATGACATCGATAGGTGGTTTTTCTCTTGTTTATTGCGATTTTTGCTGCAATTTAAACAAGGATAATCGCTCTTTCCAATGTCATCCTGAGCGGAGCGAAGCGAAGTCGAAGGATCTATTATCAACTAACTTGCCAATTTCTGTTTTCCGCCATTCTGCATGAAGCAACGGCCGCCTTACAGGATCAGCATCACCAGCGGGATGGTCAGGGCGCACAGCAGGGTGGACATGAGCAGCGTGGCGGCGGCGTTCTCCTGCTCGCAGCGGTGCAGTTCCGCCAGGGACAGGATGATGGAGGCCGAGGGCGCGGCGCTGAGGGCCAGCACGCAGATTTTGAAGGTGCTGTCCAGCCCGGGGACAAAATAGACCAGCAGATAGGCCAGCAGGGGATAGACCAGGAGCTTGAGCAGGCTTCCAATATAGGCGTAGGGCCGGGTGAACAGGGCTTTCAAGTTCACCTCCGCCAGCCGCATACCCAGCACAAACATGCACAGCGGCGTGGTCATGCGGCCCAGTAGCGCCAGATTGCCCAGGATGGCGTCGGGCAGGTGAATATCCAGAAAATACAGCGGCAGTGTAACCAGGATGGTCAGGGAGGTGGGATTCAGAATGGCGGATTTGAGGGACATATATTTGCGGTCCCGGGTGATCAGATAAACGCCCAGGGTGAACACCACCAGGTTCATGCTCAGGGCGTACATGGTGCTGTAGCAGCCCACGATGGGCTGATCGGGAAACAGGGTGGTCACCAGCGGCAGACCCAGAAAGCCCACGTTGCCCAGCACCGTGGCGATGCTGAGGATGCGGTAGCGGGCGTCGGCAAACCGCCGGTGCAGCAGCAGGCACAAAAAGGCGATGACGATCATCTGCACCGCCAGCGTCACCACAAAAAACAGGCCGATGCGCCGGAAATCCGCCGGATCGTAGCGCATGGTCTGGAAAGCGTTGAAAAACATGGCCGGCGCGCAGATGTACACCAGGATGCCGGAAATGGACCGCGCGTGGGAGGTCTCGCCCCAGCCGCCCTTCACCAGCCCGAAGCCCAGCAGAATGTACGCCAGCATCCACAGCACATAGGGAATCACCGTAGAAAAATACGACATACGTACCTCCGAATTACATGCATGTTATAGCATGATTGCGGTGGGAAAGCAAGGGAAAATTGATAGCGGAACAAATAGATCCTTCGTCTCCGCTTGCGCTTCGCTCAGGATGACAATGTAAGGCAGGTTTTCTCCTATTTATTGACTTAAATTGCAGCAAAAAGCCAGCAATCAAGAAAAAAACAACCTATTGATGTCATCCTGAGCGGAGCGTAAGCGGAGTCGAAGGATCTTGCACGAATTCACTTTTTGTCTGCTAAAATCACGCGTTCCGCAGCTTCACCGCCACCCGCTCCAGCACGGGGAGCATTTCGTCCAGTTTGATCAATTCCATGGAGCCGTAATCCATGTCCAGGGTGCGCTCCCACAGGAAGCGGGCGGCCTCGGTGACCTGGGTGACGTCGTGGGCCACGCTGCGGCCCTGGCGGGCGCACTGCAATATGACCTCGCTCATTTCGTCGCAGAAGGCGGTATAGGCCTCAAACACCACGTCGTCCAGCCGGGGGCGGGCGATATGGGCCGCGCCGGTCTCGTTGAGGATCAGCAGCAGGTTTTCCATCTCGGGCTTGAACAGCGCCCGCTGGCACTGGCGCAGCGTGCCCTCCATCACGAGGCCTTCGCCCAGCTTGCGCAGGCGCAATGTGACCAGCAGCCAGTCCTCCTCCTCCGGGCGGAAGGGCTGGGCCCAGTAAAGCAGGCTGTTCAGCTTGGCCCGGGTGCTGGTGACGCGGGTCAATTTGTATTGCTCAAAGGCAGCGGCGGCCTTGCTTTCGCAGATGGCCTGCAAAACGGCCAGCTTGGAATCAAAATAATGGTAAAAGCTGCCTTTGCTGCAATTCAGCTCCAGCAGGATGTCGTCCACTGTGGTTTCCAGATAGCCTTTGCGGCAGAACAGCGTGTTTGCCGCGTCCACAATGGCCTGGCGGCGCACTTCGCCTTTGCGCATGATAATTGTGTTCCTTTCTTATTCGTAGATGCGCACCTGCTCGGCGTAGGGCTTGTAGTAAACGGTGCGCAGCAGCTCCCGCCGGACCTCGACCCCGTCCTGATAATAGACGCGGTAGGTCTTATAGCGGTAGCCCTCCCGGCCCTTGACGATGATTTCCGCCGTGGGCGTGGGGTGCAGCTCGTCCAAAGGCGCGTATTCCGGCTGCTTGGGGGTGAGGCTGGGAATGGGCTCCTCGCTGAGCACGGCCTCCAGCGCGATGCGGGTGCCGTCGCCGGGGGACACGCCGTAAATCTCCACCGTGCACAGGCATACGCGGTTGAAGTTGCTGCCCGTCAGGTAGGAGACGATGAAGATGGGATAAGGCGAATTGTTGCGGATCTTGAGATCCAGGCTGTCCGCCAGCTTCTGGCCGCTTTGCCAGTCCACGGTGGCGTCCAGGCCGGGAGCGATGTAGGCGCTGGGCCAGGCGTGGGGCGTGGAGGAGACGATCTTCATATCGGCCATGGCCGCGGCGTTGAACAGCGTGGAGGACACCTGGCACACGCCGCCGCCGGCCTCCTCATAGCTGCGTCCCTGGGCGATGGCGGGGGCCATCATATAGCCCTTATCCACGGTGCGGCGGCCCGTGACCTCGTTGAAGGACAGGGTTTTGCCGCTTTCCAGCACGGTGCCGTTGAGGGCGGCGCAGGCGATCTCGATGTTCTTGTTGCGGTTAAAGCTGGCCAGGGTGTCGGTGGAATAGCTGGCGATGAGGCCGAAATTCTGCTGCAGCTGCGCCTGGGTCACCGAGGGCTCCTGGGGATAGGTGCTCAGGGTGATGGCGCCGTTGTAGTTGCGCGCGTCCATCTGGGCGGTGATGGCCTCGTAGATTTCGTCGCTGCTCAGGAAGGTGCCGCTCTGCTCCTTTTGATATTGGAAGGAGCGGGTGGCAAAATCGAAGGCGGACACCGTGGCGTCCCGGGCGGGATTGCTCACCCGGCTGGAGAGCTTGTCGCTCAGGGCGCGGACGGTGGCCTTATCGTAGGTCACCTGGGTGTAGAGGAATGCGCCGTTATTGCGGATCTGCTCCCGCAATTGGCTGCGGTATGCAAAGGGCGACAGGCTGCCGTCGGCGCTGCTTTGGCGGCCCAGGGCATAGGCCTCCTGCAGCACGCTTTCCAGGTTGCGCTGCAGGGGGAGCTCCCTCTGGGTGATGCGCCAGGTCTTGCCGTCCACGGTGACGCTGAGGGCGTATTGCTGGTCCTGGGCCACGGTGGTGCCGGTGAGCAATTGACGGGCCTCCTCCATGGTGAGCCCGCCCAGATGGATGCCGTCCACGTGGACGCCATCAAAGAAGGTGTCCTGGGCCATGGCCTCCACCTGCTTGCGGAAGGCGGGATAATGGCCGCTGTACAGGCCGGACACGATGAAGCCCCCGGCTGCCAGCAGCGCGATGCACACGATGAGGATCAGCAGCCATACACCCTCGCGGCCACCCTGACGCTCCCGCTGCATGCGGGAGGATCGGCGGCCCGGACCGGGATAGGAGGCCGCGTACTGGGGCTGCTCCGGCTGGAGCATTTCGCCATAGGCCGGATACTGGGGATAGCTGGGATACGGAGCGTGCCGTGCGGGCTCGCCGGGGGATCTGCGCTGCCGGGGCTGTCCGTTGTCCATGCGCGCGCCTCCTTTCCTTCAAAATGCGGATTCGGGTACAGTTTATTATAGCAATTCTGTTCCGTCTGTCAAGGAACGGAAAATTTTCGTCATGGACAAACCGGGCGAATAACGGCGCGGGGAGACAGGAAAAATGTGAACTTTTTGAAAAATACGATTCCGCGCAAAATTCCGGGCAAAAAAGCGCCGTCGCCGCGGACGCCGCCGCAACGATCCCTGTTTTTTGCACGCATAAAAAATATTTTGCGCACCGGTTGACATTTCTTCGGGAGCAAGGTATAATTCTTTTCGTAATAGGCGAACATATGTTCGTATTAGCAAGGAGGATGTACCATGCGTACAGATTCTATCGTTTATCGCAAATTGGTGGCGCGCATCGCGCTGCTGGGTCTGACCCGCCGGGAGGTGGCGGATCAGCTGGGCGTCAGCTACGGCACGCTTCACAATAAGCTGTGCGCGATTACGCCCTTCACGCTGAACGAAGCCATCCAGATCAAGGCCATGCTGGGCCTGCCCGGCTCCCTGGAGGACGCCTTTGAGCGCTACGACCAGAAAAAGCCCAACTGAATCGGGAACCGCCTGCCCGCCCGCCGGTTTTTGCCGCCGGCGGGCGGTTTTTCTTATGCCCGGAAGCGCTTTTGTGCCTTTCAAGTTTCAGGCGCAGGTTTTAGGGCCGCGGAGGTCCCAGAGCCTGTTTCTAACGTTCCCCCGTCAAATTTTTGCTTTCACCTCTCCCTCGTTCCCGCTTTTTCGAATTTCCTGTTGACGGCAATCGATATTCTATGGCATAATAACAGTGTCTTCGAGCTCCTCCGCCTGGGACGATTGTTATGGCGCGGGAGCCTGGGCGCGGCGGGAAACGGCTGCACCTTCCGCATTTGAAAAGGAGACGCTGAGAAAAGGCTTGTTTGGCATGCTTATTTTCCGCGCTTTCTTTTGGGAATGCGCGGAATTTTTTTGTGAGGCTGCATATGAAAAGTGAAATTTACTGGGTGGAGGCGCGGGACCTGCTTTTGTCCCTGGCGGCTCCGGTGGCCGCCGAGGCCGTGGCGCTGGCGCAGAGCGCCGGGCGGGTGCTGGGCTTTGATCTGACCGCGCCGGAGGACGTGCCTCCCTTTGACCGCTCCGCCTATGACGGCTATGCGCTGCGGGCGGCGGACACGGTGGCGGCCAGCCGGGAGCATCCCGTGACGCTGGCGATCACCGAGACCCTCCCGGCGGGCAAGGTGGCGACCCTGCCCGTGAAGACCGGCCAGGCCGCCCACCTGATGACCGGGGCCAAGCTCCCCGAGGGCGCGGACTGCGTGATCAATTTTGAGCGCACGGAATTTACCGAAACCAGCGTCACCCTCTTTGCGCCCCTGAAAAGCGGCGACAACGTGGTGAAGCGCGGCGAGGACGTGGCGGCGGGAGCGCTGCTGGCCCCGAAGGGCACCATGATCGACGCCGGTTTGGCGGGCACCCTGGCAGCCCAGGGCGTGGCCCGTCCGCTGGTCTATCGCCAGCCCGTCGTCGGCCTGATCTCCACGGGCAGCGAGGTGGTGGAGGCGGAGGACCCGCAGCCCGACGGCAAGATCCGCAACGCCAACCGCGCCACCTTCACCGCTTTGTTGGAAAAGGAAGGCTGCCAGGTGCGCTATCTGGGCCTGGCCGGGGACGAGGAAGCCGCCATTGCCGCCCTGATCGCGGAGGGCCTGGCGGCGTGCGACGCCGTGATCCTCACCGGCGGCGTGTCCGTGGGCGATTGGGACGTGACCCCCGCCGCCATGGAGCGCTGCGGCGTGGACATCCTGGTGCGGGGCGTGGCCATGAAGCCCGGCATGGCCTGCGCCTACGGCATCCGGGATAACAAGCTGGTGCTGGGCCTTTCCGGCAATCCGGCGTCCGCCCTCACCAATTACTGCGCCTGCGTGCTGCCCGCCATCCGCAGGCTCTGCGGACGGGCGAATCCCCTCCCGGCGGAGATCGAAATGACGCTGGCGACCCCCTTCAAAAAGAAAAGCCCCGCCACCCGCTTCCTGCGGGGACGGCTGGATCTGACCGGCGGCGCGGTGCGCCTGGCGTGCCCCAAGGATCAGGGCAACGTGGTGCTCTCCTCCACCATCGGCTGCGATGCCATGGCCGTCATCCCGGCGGGCAGCGGGCCTGTGGAGGCCGGAACGAAATTAAAGGGATTCGTTATTTAAAATTAACAATGAATAATGAATAATTAGAAAATATCCATTAGCATTATTCATTTCACATTCGGAGTGTTATTGATTATGAAAAAAGTACGTGTGGAAGATGCCGTCGGCCTCACCCTGTGCCATGACCTGACCGAAATGCGGGATGGCTTCAAGGGCGCGGCCTTCAAGCGCGGCCATGTGATCACGGCGGAGGATATTCCCCATATGCTGGACATCGGCAAGCGCACGGTGTTCGTGTGGGAGGAAAACGCGGGGGAGATCCACGAGGAGGACGCCGCGCTGCGCATGGCGGCCATGGCGCCCGTGGCGGGCGCCCACTACACCGCGCCCAGCGAAGGCAAGGTGCTGCTGCTGGCGGACCAGGAGGGGTTGCTTCGGGTGAACACCGACCTGCTGCGCCGGGTAAACGCCATCGGCGACATCACCATCTCCACCCTGCCGGATCATTACCCCGTCAAGCCCGGCATGCGGCTGGCCTCCATGCGCATTGTGCCCCTGGTGACCCAGGAGAGCCAGATCATCGAGGCCGAAGCCCTGTGCAGGGACGAAAAGCTGCTGGATCTGCTGCCCTATCAGCCCCGCAGGGCGGGCATCATCATCACGGGGTCCGAGATCTATCACGGCCGGATCAAGGATAAATTTGAGGCCGTATGCCGCAAAAAGCTCTCCGCCTATCCCGGCGAGGTGCTGGGGGCCACCGTCTGCGACGACGATTTGAGCATGCTGGTGTCCGCCGCCCGCGCCTTCCTGGATCAGGGCGCGGATCTGCTGATCTTCTCCGGCGGCATGAGCGTGGACCCGGACGACCTGACCCCCACCGCCATCCGACGGCTGGGCTGCGAGGTCATCAGCCACGGCGTGCCCAGCCAGCCCGGCAACATGAGCCTGGTGGCCTATCTGGGGGATATTCCCGTGCTGGGCGTGCCCGGCGCGGCCATCAGCCTGCCCACCACGCTGTTTGACGTGCTGCTGCCCCAGGTCTATACCGGCCTGAAATTCACCCGGGGCGACCTGATCCGCCTGGGCAATGGCGGCCTGTGCCAGCTGTGTCCCGCCTGCCATTTTCCCAACTGCACCTTTGGAAGGTATTGATATGACCGATTCTTACGGACGACAAATCACCTATCTGCGGCTGAGCGTCACAGAGCTGTGCAACCTGCGCTGCTGCTACTGCATGCCGGAAGAAGGCGTCTGCAAGCGCAGCCATGCCGACCTGCTGACGGAGGACGAGATGATCGCCGCCGTGCGCGCCGCGGGGAGCCTGGGCATATCGAAGGTGCGCGTCACCGGCGGCGAGCCCCTGACCAAGCCCAACATCCTCAGTATCTGCCGTCGGGTGGCGGCGGTGCCGGGCATTCGGGAGGTGAACATCACCACCAACGCCCTGCGCCTGCCGGACCTGGCCAAACCCTTGCGGCAGGCCGGGGTGAAGCGGGTGAACATCAGCCTGGACACCCTGGACCCGGAGCGCTACGCCTTCATCACCCGGCGGGGCAGGCTGGCGGACGCCTGGGCGGGCATCGAGGCCGCCCTGGAGGCGGGCTTTGACAAGGTCAAGCTCAACTGCGTGCTGATCGGCGGCTTCAACGAGGACGAGATTCCGGCTTTGGCGGAATTGACTCGTAAATATCCCCTGGACGTGCGGTTCATCGAGCTGATGCCCATGCCCGGGGACACGCTGTTTGGCGAGGCTGCCTACATCCCGGCCAGCCGGGTGCTGGAGGCGCTGCCGGAGGCCGCGGCCTGCGAAAATCACGACGGCGTGGCCCGGCTTTATCGACTGCCGAAGGCCCAGGGCGACATCGGCCTCATCAGCCCCCTGTCCAACCATTTCTGCGGCGAATGCAACCGCCTGCGCCTGACGGCGGACGGCTACGTGAAGCCCTGCCTGCACTCGGCGGAGGAGCTGAGCGTCAAGGGCCTGGACGAAAACGGCATGCGGGAGGTTTTCCTCCGCGCCATCGCCTGCAAGCCCCAGCAGCACGGGGCGCTGTCCGCCCATGATCCCAGCCATTCCGCCCGCACCATGAATCGCATCGGAGGATAAGATATGCAGCCCAATCCCGATTTTACGCACTTTGACGACCAGGGCCGCGCCCGCATGGTCAACGTGGGCGACAAGGAGATTACCCGGCGGGAGGCTGTGGCCGCCGCCCGGGTGCTGGTCAATCGGAGCACCTTCGACCTGATCCGCTCCGGCGGCGTCAAAAAGGGCGACGTGCTCACCGTGGCCCAGGTGGCGGGCATCATGGGCGCCAAGCGCACCCCCGATCTGATCCCCATGTGCCATCCCATCCTGATCAGCGGCGTGGATTTGCGGCTGTGGCTGGACGAAAGCCGCCTCTCCGTGGAGATCGAGGCCCGCGTCCGCTGCGACGGCCGCACCGGCGTGGAAATGGAAGCCCTCACCGCCGCCTCCACCGCCGCCCTCACCGTCTACGATATGTGCAAAGCCGTGCAGCGGGATATGGTCATCGCCGATGTGCGGCTGATCAGCAAGACCGGCGGCGTGCATGGGGATTACCATGTGTGAGGGGAAGCGCCCTATGGGCGCGGCTGTTGGAAAAGACAAGGCTATTACGGAAATTAAGAATGAATAATTAATAATGAATAATTTTAGAGTGTTTGATAAAAGCTGCCAGCCAAGAGGGTATTTTCCCTTTCGCTGGGCAGCTTTTTTTGACTATACAGATTTGAAAAACGCCAGCTTGCCAGCGTCCGTCTTCCTCACACTTTGATCCTGTGCCACGCCCCGCTCTTGTACCGGCGCAGCATCAGCACCATGCGCACGGACATATCGCACAGGGTGGCGCACCAGGCGGCGGTCAGGGCGATGTCGCTGCGGCCCAGGAGGGTGCCGGCCACATAGACGCCGGAGAGAGCCAGGATGGGGCGGATCAGCGTGACGGTGATCAGCATCACCCGGGCGGTATAGCGCACGTCGCCCGCGCCGCGCAGGGCGCCCGCGGCCACCACGGAGAGCATTTGCAGGGGCTGCACCAGGCCCAGCACCACCATGATGGTCTCGGCCATGGCGCGCACGGCCTGGGAGGCATCCTTATTGATGAACATGCTCACTAGCGTCCCCCGCAGCAGGATGCAGCAGGCGGCCAGAACCAGGGAGATCATCAGCGAAAAGCGCTGGGCCAGGGTGCCGTAGATGTGGGCCAGGTCGGGCCGCTTGGCTCCCAGCATGCGTCCCACCAGGGAGGTGCCCGCCACGCCCAGGCCGTCGGCGCAGGAGAAGGACAGGTTCATGAACTGCATGCAGATCTGGTGGGCGGCAAAGGCGTCCGTGCCCAGGCTGGCCACGATTTTGGCGTAGGAAAAGAACCCCACCCGCATGGCCAACTGCTCCACCATGGCGGAGGAGGCCACCTTGAACAGCGCCTTGCCCGCCTCGGCGTCCGGCTTCCAATTGTCGTGGCGGCTGATGCGCAAAAAGCCGCCGGCGCTGCCCCGCAGCATGGCGGTGAGGCTCAGCAGAAAGCCCACAAACAGGCCGATGGCCGTGGCGATGGCCGCGCCCCGCACGCCCAGGCGCGGGAAGGGGCCGATGCCGTTGATGAGCAGGAAATTAAACAGGATGTTGACCAGATTGGAGGTGATGTTGACCTCCATGGTCAGCTTGGTGTTGCCCACGCCGCGCTGGGCGGCGCACAGGGCCAGGGAAAGCGCCTGGAAGGGCAGGGCGAGGCCCATGATGATGAAATAATCGGTGGCGTCCTCCAGGGTGCGCCCCGCCTCCGCCCCGGCAAAGCGCATCAGCGGCGTGGCCAGGGGAATCAGGAGGGCCATCAGCAGGGCGCTTAAGGCAATGCAGATCACGATGGCCGTGCGCACCGTGGCGTTGGCGGCCTGCCGGCGGTTTTCGCCGCGCCTGCGGGCCACCACCGCCGTGATGCCGACGTTCAGCGCAAAAAACATGCACAGCATAATCATGCGCGGCTGGCCCACCAGGCCCACCGCCGCCACGGCGTCCGTGCCGATGCCGCTGACCATCACCGTGTCCATCATGCTGATCAGGGAGATAAGCACCATCTCGCACACCGAGGGCAGCGCCAGGTGGATATACGTGCCGTAGGTTTCCCGGTTGCCCGGCAAAGCCTCCACCGGCTGCATGCCCGCGGGCAGCATCTGCCGGATGTGGAAGAACCGCGTCAGGGAGGGCGAGCGCATCGTGGGTGCCTCCAATGTCAAATAATGTTGAATGCTCAACCATTATAATATATTGTTCGGATTTGCACAAGGCGGAGATGGGCGAATACAAAAAAAGGACGGCGGGAGGGAAAGACATATTATAAAAACAGAAATTCATCAGCGAATTAACAATGAAAAATTAATAATGAATAATTTTAGAATGTTTAATAAAAGCTGCCAGTCAAAGATATTCTTCCTTTCGCTGGGCAACTTATTTAGCTACATAAAATTATTAATTACCTCTGTCTATTTCTGTTTTTCCTCCACCCCTCTTCCTCCCTGCACTCTTTACAGAATAAAACATTGTATCCACCGCCGATCTGTGCTATAATACAGCAAATATTTGACGAAAAGAGGTGCGGGTATGCGAAAAAAGAAGGTGCTGCTCAGTGTGACCGGGATCGTGCAGGACGCGGGGATGGAGGATTTCTCCGACGAAATGCGCCTGGTGACCACCGGCGAATTGAGCGGTGAGCCTGAGCAAAACGCCTGGCGCCTGCGCTATTGCGAAACCCAGCCCGACACCGCCGCCACCGATCAGGTGACCTTCACCATGAAGGACGGAGTGGTGACCATGAACCGGGAGGGTGAATTTACCACCAGCATGATCTTTTCCCAGGGCAACCGCTACGAGGGCAGCTACAACACGCCCTACGGCTCCCTGGAGATGGGGGTTTTCCCCACCCAGGTGAAGTACAATGTGGACAACGCCCGGGGCGAGGTGGTGCTCAAATACCAGCTGGATATTCAGGGGCAATACGCGTCCATGCGGGAGATGCGCATCCGCTTTGCCCCCAGCCACCGCGCATGAGCGCCCTGGACGCCTTTCGCGGGGAACTGCGCGCATGTCTGGGCCCGGAGGTTTTTTTGAAACGGGACCGGGACATGCGCGCCCTTTTTGTATGCGCGCGGGACCCCGGCGCGCCGGCGGGCTATGCCGTGGGGCGGGAGGGGGCCGTTTTTCGCGTCGATGCCGCGCCTGCCCGGCAGCGGGCGTTCATCGCAGGTCTGCGCCCGGGTCCGCAGCCCCGGGATCTGCGCTGGGCCCACCTGTGCCGGTGCCTCTTGACCCAGGCGCCCGCCCCGGAGCAGCCCTGGGAACCCATCCGGCAAACCCTGCTGCTGCTGGACGCGGGAGAAACGGAGCGCCTGCTCCGGCTGCTCACCGCCGATACCGCCATCCGCAAACGCACCCATGGGCCGCTGCCCGCGGCCTGCGCTTATCTGATTCAGGAGCATTTTGCAAAGGAGGAATCCCCATGCTGATCATCCATCACGCCCACAGCGAATTTCTGCTGGAAACCGCCCAGGGCTTCCGCATCCTCACCGATCCCTTTGACGACCATGTGGGCTATCCCATGCATCAGGTGGCCTGCGACGCCGTGACCGTCAGCCATGGCCACGGCGACCACAGCTATCTGCCCAAGGCTCAGGGCTATCAGGTGGTGGCCGACCGCGCGGGAACAATCACCCTGGCCACCGGCGTCACCGTCACCGCCGTGCCCTGCTTCCATGACGACGTGCAGGGCGCCAAGCGCGGCCCCAACCTGATCTCCATCATCGAGGCCGACGGCTTGCGGGTGGCTCACTTTGGCGACCTGGGCGCCTGGGACGAGGCGCTGGCCGCGCAGCTGGAAGGTCTGGACATCGCCCTGATCCCCGTGGGCGGCTTTTACACCATCGACGCGGACAGCGCCGCCCGGCTCATCGCCCGTATCCGCCCCCGCATCGTGATTCCCATGCATTACAGCACCGGCTATAACGCCTCCTGGCCCATCGCCCCCCTGGACAAGTGCCTGGCCGCCCTGAACGCCGCCGACGCCCCCCGCATGCCCCTGCTGCGGGTGACCAAGGAGGACCTCAGCGAGCATCCGGCCATCATTGTGCTGGAAGAGAATGTATAACAGGCACCCTGATCGGCAAAAACAGGAATGGACAAAGGCAATTATATGTAGGGTCTAAGGAAGCTCTGATTCATTCGACGGCATGGCTGACGGCATCTTTTATGCGATCTGCTGCGCATAAAAATCTCGATTCAGCCTTCGGCTCCGGGGCCTGCCGGCCCGCTCTCGCTAAAAATGATCCACAGGATCATTTTTCAGGCGCTGCGAGCCCACGAAATCTTCGGTTTTTACGCTTGCATCTCACAAAAAACATGTCCGTTGTCCGACCAACGCATTTCATCAGAGCTTTCCTAAAAAGAGATCCTTCGATTTCGCTGCGCTCCGCTCAGGATGACATTGAAGGAGGATTTTATTCTTGTCTATTGACTGAAATTGCGGCAAAAAACGTCAATAGTCAAGAGAAAATTCACCTAACGATGTCATCCTGAGCGAAGCGCAGCGAAGTCGAAGGATCTTTTTTGTCTGTTTTTACGCCCTGATCTGCATGGTCAGCCGGTTGCCGCGCTCCTGGCCCGCCATCCACTGGTAGGCCATGTCGGTCACGCTGCCGCGCAGCACGGCCAGGGAAAGTTCATCACCTTGGGTGGTGACATCGAAGGGCTTGCCGCCGTAGCGCACGGTGAAGGCGGCGCTTTCCTCGGCCTCGGAGTATTCCAGCACGGCCTGGATGTCGGGGCTTTCCAGGGCGGGCACCAGCTGCTGCTGCACCAGCTCCTCAAAGGCCAATTGCGCCCGGTGAGCCATGCGGGGCGGCACCTGGTTTTTGATGCAATACTGCTGGATCTCGCTTTCCATGCCCAGGAAGTCGTAATCCCGGCTCTGGACGCGCAGCTCCAGCACCTTGAGGCGGCGGATGAAGCGGCGGGTGTTTTCCCGCTGGGGATGCTCAAAGATCTGCTCCGGGGTGCCGTCCTCATAGATACCGCCTTCGTCCATATAGAACACGCGGTTGCTGATGGCCCGGGCAAAGCTCATCTCGTGGGTGACGATCATCAGGGTTTTGCCGGTCTTCGAGAGATCGCGGATGACGGCCTGCACCTCGCCCACCATGGTGGGGTCCAGGGCGCTGGTGGGCTCGTCAAACAGGATGATGTCCGGGTCCATGGCCAGGGTGCGGGCGATGGCGATGCGCTGCTTCTGGCCGCCGGACAGCTCGTCCGGGTAGTTCAGCGCCTTTTCCGCCAGGCCCACGGTGCGCAGCAGCTTCATGCCGGTGTCGTAGGCCTCCTGGCGGCTGACGCCTTTGAGATCCATGGGAGAAAGCATGATGTTTTCGATCACCGTCAGGTGGCCGAAAAGGTTGAAGCTCTGGAACACCATGCCCATTTTCTGGCGGATCTTTTGCAGGTTGGCTTTGCGGGCGGTGATCTCGTCGCCGTCGATCCAGATATGGCCGCTGGTGGGCGTTTCCAGCAGGTTGATGCAGCGCAGCAGCGTGCTCTTGCCCGTGCCGGAGGGGCCGATGACGCTGATCACGTCGCCGTCGTGGATTTCCACGGTCACGTCCTTCAGCGGCGTCACGTTGGGATATTCCTTTTTCAGATGCTCGATTTTAATCATGGAGGTTCACCCCCTTGAGGATATTTTCACGCTTGCGCTTCTTGGGGTCGATGCGGATGCGGCTGACGGCGAAGCTGAGCAGCCCTTCCAGCATAAAGTAGATGACGGTGATGGCGATCAGGGGGAAGAAGGCCTCGTAGGTGCGGCTGCGCACGATGTCGCCCATCTTGGTCAGATCCTGCACGGCGATGTAGCCCACGATGGCCGTGGCTTTGATGAGGCCCACGATCTCGCCCTGGAAGGCGGGCAGCACCAGGGGGATGGCCTGGGGCAGAATGATCCGGAAGAAGGTGTGGCGGTTGCTGTGGCCCAGGGCGTAAGCAGCCTCGTATTGGCCCCTGTCCACGGAGCCCACGCCCATCTTGAGCATGCCGAACACCGCCGAGCCAAAGGTCAGGGTAAAGCCGATGACGGCCACCGCGATGCCGCTGATGGCCACACGGCCAAAGACGATGTAGTAGAGGATCATGAGCAGCACCACCATGGGCATGCCCTGCACCAGCCACATGCTGAAGCGGCTGACGCCGTTGGCCGCAGGGTTGCCGTTGCGGCACAGCATGAACACCAGGAAGCCCAGGGCCGTGCCAAACAGGATGGCCAGCACGGTGATCAGCATGGTGTTGCCCACGCCTTCCAGGAACAATTGCCAGCGGTTTTCGCGGAGGAAGGTCTTGCTGAAGCTGGCCTGGATATCCTCCCAGAATACGCTGAGCCCGGAGGGCGCGGCGGCCGGGGTCTGGGCGGCGGGCTGGGCGTCGGCCTTCAGCACCGTCATCACGGTGCCGCCGGAGAAGTTGGGGGCGGAGAAGAGCACGCTTTCCTTGCGCTCCTCGGTGATGGTGATGCCCGCGCCGCCAAAGTCGCACTTGCCGCTCTGCACGGCGGGCAGCACGGCGTCAAAGTTCATGTCGGTGATCTTGAGGCCGTAGCCATAGGCCTGGCAGAAGCCCACCGCGACGTCGATGTCGTAGCCCACAATTTCATTGCCCTTGACATAGCTGAAGGGCTCGTACATGGCTTCGGTGGCCATGTTCAGGGTGCCGTTGACGGCGGGGAAGGCCGCGTAGTCCGCCAAGGTCTTGACGCTCTCGTCCTCGCTGAACCACTTGGCCTCGATTTCGGCCAGCGTGCCGTCCGCCCGGATGGTCGCCAGGTATTCGCTGAACTGATCGCACAGCGCCTGGCCCGCCTGGGTCTTGGGGAACACGTAGGCAAAGTCAAAGTGCTCCATGTATTCGGGGATGTAGGTCAGCTTGTCGTTTTGCTGCATCTGGGCCTTGGCCACGGGCTCGTCCACGGCGTAGGCGTCGATCTTGCGGGTTTGCAGCGCGTTGATCATGTCGGGCTTGGAGTTGTAATATTCGATCTGCGCGTCGGGGAACAGCGCGGCGACGGACTTGTCAAAGCTGGTGCCGGTCTGCACGCCGATGCGCCGGCCGTTCAGCGCGGCCAGGGCCCTTGCCGCCTCCCCATGGGACGCTCCGGCGCTTTCCGCTGTCTCAGCGGGCGCGTCCCCTTTCCGCACAGCCAGCACGATGCCGCCCTGATAGAAGGGATCGGAAAAACTGATGCTTTCCTTGCGCTCCTCGGTGATGGCCATGGAGGAGGCGCACATGTCGTATTTGCCGCTGACCAGGCCGGGAATGCGGGCGGCGAAGTCCACGTTCTCGACGACCGGCGTATAGCCGTAGCGGCGGCAGAACAGCTCCACCAGCTCGATGGACAGGCCGACATACTCATTATCCTTCACATAGGAGAAAGGCACGTCGGTGGCGGTGGTCGCCACGTTCAATTTTCCGTTTTCGCCGGAGAAGCCGTTCTTCAGATCCACCACCTTGGCGGCTTCATCGTCACCGAACCACTTTTCGTTCAGGGCGTCCAGGGTGCCGTCGGCCATGATCTCCGCCAGCATTTCGTTGAACTGGCCCCGGATGGTATCCGCCCGCGCTCCGCTCTTGCCAAAGCCGAAGGCGTATTCGTCGCTGACCAGTTTTTCGGACAGATAGGTGACTTCGGGCACTTCGCCGGCCAGGATGCGCAGCGCGGGCTCGTCGCCCAGGAAGCCGTCGATCTTATTGTTGGCCAGCGCGGCGGTCACGTCGGTGTAGCTGTTATAGTACAGGTATTCGCTGTCGGGAAAGAACGCCAGCGTAGGGGCTTCAAAGCTGGTACCCGTCAGGATGCCCATGCGCTTGCCGTTCCAGGCCAGGGGGCTGAGGGGGTCGGCGGGCGCTTCCTGGGCGGCCTTCGGCTCGGTGCCGTCCGTCAGGATGGCCAGCACCACGCCGCCGGTGCTGGTGGGATCGGAAAAGAGCACCTGCTCCTTGCGCTCCTCCGTCACGTTCATGTCGGTGGTAAAATCGTATTTGCCGCTCTGGATGGCCGGGATGCGGGCGGCAAAGTCCACGTCGCCCAGCTCCAGCTTATAGCCCGCGGCCCGGCAGAAGCGCACCACCAGATCGATGTCATAGCCCACGTTTTTGCCGT
Source organism: uncultured Eubacteriales bacterium (assembly GCA_902764185.1). Lineage (GTDB taxonomy): Bacteria > Bacillota > Clostridia > Christensenellales > Aristaeellaceae > SFMI01. The sequence continues at coordinate 28,281 of CACWUV010000001.1, read as the reverse complement.
CCTTGATGTAGGACCAGGGCATATCCGTGGAGGTGGTGACCACGCGGATGGTGCCGTTTTCACCGGTGAGGCCGCTCATATCCACCACCTTGCGGCCTTCATCCACACCAAACCAGATGTCATCCAGCTCCTGCATGGTGCCGTCCGCGTGGCTCTGGGCCAGGAAGGCGTTGAGTTCTTCGCACAGCCTGGCGCTTTCCGGGTCGTTCTTGCGGAAGGCGAAGCTGTATTCCTGGTTGGTGATCCGCTCGCGGATATAGTCGATCCGGGGCTGCTCCGCGTGGACGGATTTGAGGCCGGGCTCGTCGCCCAGATAGGCGTCGATGCGGCCCGACATCAGCGCGGTGATGCAGTCGGGATAGCTGTTGAACAGCATGTATTCGCTGTCGGGAAAGTTGGCGTGGGCGATGTCCTCCATCAGCGGGCCGGTGAGCACGCCCAGGCGCTTGCCGTTGTAGGCGGCCCAGGCGGGCGCGGGTTCAGCCGCGGCGGTCTCCCCCCGCACCAGGATGCCCAGCTCGCTTTCATAGAGGATGTCCGAGAAGGTCATGGCTTCCTGGCGCTCGGGGGTCAGGTTCAGGTTGGCCATCACGCAGTCCACGTCGCCGGTCAGGGCGGCGGGGATGATGGCGCCGTAATCGTACACCTTGAATTCCACGTCCGCGCCCAGCCAGGCGGCGAAGCGATAGGCCAATTCAATATCGTAGCCGTTCAGCTTTCCATCCTGATAATAGCTGTAGGGCGGCACGATGCCGCTGGTGCCCACGGTCAGATGCAGGCTGGGGCTGCCGGGCAGGGTGATCTTGGGCATGGCTTCGTTGCCGTCCGACACCCAGCGGCGGTACATATCGTCCAGGGTGCCGTCCGCCCGCAGAGCCGCGATGAACTGGTTGATCTTGCCTTCCAGGTCGGGGATCTTCGATACGGGGGACAGGCCCACGGCGACCTTCACCGTGTCGCCCAGGGTGTCGTCCAGCAGATGCACGCCCGCCTGGCCGCCCTCGATGGCCAGCTGCATCTGGCGGCGGTCGTACACAAAGGCGTCGATCTTACCCTGGGCCACGGCGGTGTAGCCCATGAATTTGTCGGTAAAATAGGCCATGGAGGCATGGGGCAGCAGCTCCCGCACGGTGAGCTCCGCCGCGCTGCCCTGATCCACGCCCACGGTGACGCCCGAAGCGTTCAGCTGCGCCGCGGCGGTGATCTCGGCGTGAGCTCCGCCTACGCACAGCAGCAGCGCCGCCAGCAATACAAGCAATTTCTTCATAGCAATGCCATCCTTTTTTTCGATGCGATTGTCAAATTTATTATAGCATATAACAGATACGTTTTCACATGAATTTTTATCCCCTTGACCTGGAAAGCCGGCTGCTGTACGCATAGAATTGGATAAACAAAAATAGTAAGTTAGTTATTATAAGATCCTGCTGGCCGAAGGCCAGCAGGATCTAAAACAAACAGTATCCAATTCCTGTTTTTAAAGCCCTTTCTCTTTTTCCAGCCATTTCATCAGCAGCCCCACCGCCTTAGCCCGATGGGAGTGGGTCTCCTTGAAGGTCAGGGGCAGGCTGGCGGTGGTGTGGCCCTGGGCGTCCTCGGCAATGAAGATGGGGTCATAGCCGAAGCCGTTTTCGCCCGCCTCCTGGAGCGCGATGGTTCCCGGCCACACGCCGGTGAACAGATGGGGCTGGCCCGCGGTGTCGATATAGCAGATGCAGCAGATGAAGCGGGCGGAGCGGTCGGCCTGATCCCGCAGGCCGTCCAATATGGCCATGCGCCGCGCGTGCTCGGTGGGCAGGCCCAGATACCGGGCGGAATAGATGCCCGGCGCGCCGCCCAGGGCGCGGACCTCCAGGCCGCTGTCGTCCGCCAGCACGGGGCAGCGGGCGATGTCGTAGACCGCCCGGGCCTTGAGCATGGCGTTTTCCTGGAAGGTGCTGCCGGTCTCCTCCACCTCCAGGTGCACGTCCTTTTCTCCCTGGGAAAACACCTGATAGCCCAGGGGCGTCAAGATCTCCTTATATTCCCGCACCTTGCCGGCGTTGTTGGTGGCGATGATCAGTTCCATGGCGTCCTCCATTAAGAAAGGGGCCGTTTCCGGAGAAACAACCCCGAAGAAATTAGGAAATCTCTGATTCATTCGACGGCACGGCTGATGGCATCTTTATTGCGATCTGCTGCGCATAAAAATCTCGATTTAGCCTTCGGCTCCGGGGCCTGTCGGCCCGCTCTCGCTAACTCACAAAAAACATGCCCGTCATCCGACCAACTCATTTCATCAGAGCTTCGTTAGTTATTATAAGATCCTCGTCAAATAACTGTTTTCCAGCGTCTTGTTTTAATTGGGCAATCACATCAGCCGCAGCCCGCGGCCTCCCCCATGCAGTCGATCACATCGCCGGTCAGGGCCCCGCGCAGGCCGTATTTTTCCCCGGCGCGCTGTCCGGCCAGGCCCAGCCACAGGCTGGCGGTCTGCATGGCGGGCAGAAAATCCAGACCTTGCCCCAGGAGGGAGGTCAATATCCCCGCCAGGGCGTCGCCGCTGCCGCCCTTGGCCAGAGCGGCGGAGCCCGCCGTATTGACGGCCAGCGTCCCGTCCGCGGCGCAGAGCACGGAAACATGGGATTTGAGGATCACGCTGCAGGCAAATTTCTGCCGCAGCGCTTCGGCGGCGGCGGGCATATCCCCCGTCACCTGCGGGATCGTCCAGCCCAGCAGCCGGGCGGCCTCCCCCGCGTGGGGGGTGATCACGGCATTCTTGCCCAGGGCCATGGGATGGCGGGCCAGCAGGTTCAGAGCGCCCGCGTCCCACACCTCGGGCATGTTCTCGTCATGCAGCGCGCAGAGGCGCTGCCAGGTTTCCTCGTTTTCCGTCAAGCCGCAGCCGTAAAGCCGGGCGTCCGCCGCAGGCGGGTCGGACGGCAGGCGGCACATGGCATTGGGCACGGCAGCTTGCAGAATAGGCATGATCTCCCCTTCGCACAGCACCGTCACCAATCCGCTGCCCGCCCGCAGCGCGGCCTTGGCAGCCATGACGGCGGCTCCCGCCATGCCCAGGCTGCCCGCGTACAGCGTCACCCGGCCGCAGTCCCCCTTGTGAGCCGTGGCGGGCCGGGGCGGCAGCAGTTCGGCCAGATCGTCCGCCCACAAAAGGCCGGCGTCGCCGGTCAGGCCGATGTCCGCCACATGCAGGCGGCCCACCAGCTCGGGCCGGGAGGTCAGAATCAGCCCCCGCTTGGCCGCGTGGAATGTGACGGTCTCCGCGGCGTGGATGCACGCGCCGGACACCTGGCCCGTCAGCCCGTCCATGCCGCTGGGGATGTCCACCGCCAGGATGGGACAGCCTGCGGCGTTGGCGCGCTCAATCAGGCGGCCCATGTCGCTGCCGGGGTCGATGCTCCCGCGGAAGCCCGTGCCGAACAGGGCATCCACAAGGACGTCCGCCTGGCCGATTTCCGATGCGAAGGGCACGCCCAGCGCCCGCAAATAGCGCAGGTTGACCTGGGCGTCCGGGGTGGCGGATTCCCGGGGCAAGATCACCCGGGCGTCGCCGCCGGCGAGCCGCCACATGCGGGCCATGGCCAGGCCGTCGCCGCCGTTGTTGCCGGGACCGCACAGGAAAACCACCCGCCCGCCCCGGGGTAGCAGCCTTCGCAGGCGCAAAAAAGCCTCCCGGGCGGCGGTTTCCATCAGCAGCAGAGAGCTGACGCCCCCTTTAAAGGCCGCCTGCTCCATCTGCCGCATTTCCTCCGGCGTGACGATGCGTTTCATGCTGCTCCCTCCAGGATGGCCACGGCCATGGCTGCGTCTCCGTCATGGGAGATGGACAGATGGGCGGCGCTGGCCCCCTTCTGCCGCATGGCCGCCTCCATGACTTCATTGATGGCGTAATAAGGCGCGCCCTGGCCGTCGTGGCGGACGCTCACCTTGTCCGGCGTCAAAGCCGCAAAGCCCGCGCCCAGGGCCTTGACGAAGGCCTCCTTGGCGGCAAAGAGCCCCGCCGCGGTGTGGGCGCTGTTTTTGCGCGCGCCAATATATTCCCGCTCGTATTCCGTGAACCAGCGCTCCAGAAAGCGGGGATTTTCCATGATTTTCTGCATGCGCGATATGGCGCACACGTCGCAGCCCAGCCCGCGGATCATGCGTCCTGGGAGAAGAGGATGGCGTTGGCGATGGCCCGGGCCATGACCTCGCTGGCGGCGGCGCAGAGCTTGATGAAGTTCACGTCGTTGCTCACCCGGCCGGTGGCCAGGGCAAACACGGTGTCGCCGTCCATCTGGGTGTGTACGGGACGGATGGTGCGGGCGTAGCCGTCGTGGGCCAGGTCGGCCAGGCGGTTGCACTGCTCCTTCGAGAGCTTGCAGTCCACGGCCACTACGCTGATGGTGGTGTTGGTGCCGGGGGCGGGGATGTGCAGGGTTTGCCGGGCGGCCCGCTGACCCATCAGCAAGCCCTCGGCAGGCACCCGCGCGCCGTCCTCCATGGTGGCGCAGCCGATGCATTCGCCCGTGGCGGGATGATACACGTCGCCCACGGCGTTCACCGCCGCCACCGCGCCCACGGTGACGCCCTCGGGCAGGGTGATACTGGCGCTGCCCACGCCGCTCTGCTGGGGCTTGGCCCCCACCACCAGCTTGCCCACGGTGGCCCCGGTGCCCGCGCCCACGCGGCCCTGGGCCATGCCCTTGCCCGCGTTCATGCAGGCGGAATAGCCCATGGCGGCGTCGGGACGCACGGCGCCGTCCCCCACCTCCAGGTCGTAGAGCACGGCGGCGGGCACGATGGGCACGCGGTTGCCGTTCATATCCAGGCCCACGCCCATGCGCTCCAGATACTGCATCACGCCGTCCGCCGCGGCCAGGCCGTAGGCGCTGCCGCCGGAGAGCACCACGGCGTGGGCGGCCTCCACCAGGTTGCCGGGCTTCAAAAGGTCGGTCTCCCGGGTGCCGGGCGCCGCGCCGCGCACGGACACGCCGCCGGTGGCTCCCTGGGCCGGAGCCAGCACCACGGTGACGCCGGTCATGGCCTCCAGGTTCTGGGCCTGGCCCACCCGGATGCCGTGGACATGGGTGATGTCGCCGGGAAAAGGACGATAAATGTTGGGCATCTTACTTCACCTTCCTGTCCAGCCAGGCGATCAGATCGGCCGTGACCTCGTCCCGGTTGATTTCGTTGAACATCTCGTGCCGACCGCCCTCGTAGAGCTTGACGGTCACGTCCCGCATGCCCGCGTTTTTGAACTGCTCCGCCACGGTTTTGACCCCAACGCCGGCGGCGCCCACGGGGTCCATGGCCCCGGAGAGGAAATAGACGGGCAGATCTGACGGCATGGCGTTCAGCCGCTCCAGCTTGCTCAGCTCCTTCAGGCCGCCGAACATGTCATAGAAGCCCCGGGCGGTGAACACAAAGCCGCACAGCGGGTCGGCCACGTACTTGTCCACCTCTTTTTCGTCCCGGCTCAGCCAGTCGAAGGCCGTGCGGGCGGGGGCAAAGGCCTTGTTGTAGCTGCCAAAACCCATATTGTTGACCAGGTTGGCGGGCTTGGTCCAGCTGAACATCCCGCACATGGCCGCCATGCCGCGGGCGGCGGTGGCCAGAGCGGCGGGATGCCAGCCCGTGCCGCTGATGACGCAGGCGTCCAGCTCCTTGCCGTAGCGGATCAGGTATTCCCGGGTGGCGAAGCTGCCCATGCTGTGCCCCAGCAGGACGTATTTCAGGCCGGGAAAGCGCTGCTTCATGTAATCCGTCACCTGCTTCATGTCCCGGATCAGGCAGTCCCAGCCGTCCTTGGGGCCAAAGTAGCCCAGCTCGTTTTTATCGGCGATGGGCCCGTGGCCCAGGTGATCGTGGCCCACCACGGCATAGCCCGCGGCGTTGAGGGCCAGGGCCAGCCGGTCATAGCGGCCCATGTGCTCCGCCATGCCGTGCACCAATTGAATGGCGGCACGGGGCTTTTCGATGGGCCAGACGTACACCTGCAAGGGCTTGCCGGAAACGGATTTCATCGTGATTTTTTCCATAAGGATCAGCTCCTTTTATTTTTTTCGATTTTGATGGAGGATGCGATGGCATAGATCAGGCTGACCGCGGTCAGCGCGGCTTCCGCCCACAGCAGCCAGGTTTTCTGCGTCAGCACGGAAAACCCCAGCAGCGCAAACAGCGCCGCCACCAGCAGCAGCACCACGGCGCTCTGGCGGTAGTGGGGAGCCTTGTCCATGGTCTCCCGCTCGGTGCTGGAGGCGTAGATCCAGGCGTTGTTGAACAGGTACCCCCGCTGCCGGAAGTGGCAGACAGACAGGGCCAGGCAGGCCGCGGCCAGGATAAAGAGGGTGACGGCGACGATGATCAAGGCGAAAACCTCCTTTCACAATGGAAGGTTTGTCAGTTGTTCAGCCAATCTAAAGCATCCGGGTAATTGTAACCGATACCCTTCTGCTTGCAATATTGCAAAGCATAACTATCTCGTTCAACGATTAGCGTTAGAGATACAGGACAATCAACAAAGGCATTTTCACTAATAGAAATTACACTTTCCGGAATCATAATGTTACTTAGTTTTGTACAACCAGAAAAGATTGTATCATTAATGTCGCTAATGTTGTTCGGAATTATAATACTTATTAATCTATTACAATACGAAAAGGCAGAATCACCAATACTGTTTAAATTTTTTGGCATCAAAACATTAGTCAAACTAAAGCAAAAGCAAAAAGCACCCTCACCAATTTCTGTGACACTATCTGGAATTATAATGTTTTTTAATTCTTCGCAGAAGTAGAACGCATAATCCCCAATACGAGATATTTTATCCCCGAGGTTTACATTGGTTAAACTAGAACACTCATAGAATGTTCCTTCGTTAATGGTTTCCACACTATTTGGTATATCAATTTCGCTCAAAACAGGACAGTTACAAAACGCATACTTTTGTATATTGACAACACTATCTGGAATAGTTATATTAGTCAGATAAAAGCAATGACAGAATGCAAATTCGCTTATTTCCAAAATTCCCTTCGGAATAGAATAGGATTCATCTCTCCTTTTTGCTGGGTAGCAAACCAGCCTTTTTTCATCTTTTTGAAATAAAACTCCCTTTATATCAGCAAAAAGCGGATGATCAGGTGAAACATGTATGGCAGAAAGATTGTTACAATAAATAAAAGGGATATTATCAATATGTATTATACTATCTGGGATTGTAACATCTACCAAATTTTTACAGTTAGAAAATGCATAATCACCAATTTCTTGAGTTCCATCAGGAATAGAATACACTCTCTCTTTCTTATTGGATGGATAACAGATGAGTTTTTTTTCTTGGAATAGCACACCATCATTAACTGCTAAAGTTGGGTGATCCGGTGCCACAGAAAAATACATAAGGCTACTACAACCACTAAATGGATTATTTTCAACAAATATTATACTATTTGGAATATCAATGCTAACTATTTTATTGTTTCCAGCAAAAGCACGATTTCCGATACTGCTTACTGTATGTCCATCTAGTTCTGACGGAATTTCCTGATTTTCTGCTTTTCCAATATATTTTGTAATTTCTGCCGTGCCATCAGGCAGCAGAATATATTGATAATCTCCGCTGGTATAGGTTACCGGTTGCTCTTCCGCCATGGAGCAGGCGCAGCCAATACATAGCAGAATGAGTATAATCCAGAAACATTTTTTCTTCATACTGTATTTCCCTTTCCGTATGCTTTGATATTTCTATATCATTCTGCCAATGTAAGCAATAGATCCTTCGACTCCACTTCGTTCCGCTCAGGATGACATTGGAAGGAGTGTTCTCTCTCGATTGTCATCCTGAGCGAAGCGCAGCGGAGTCGAAGGATCTCATATCACAACTGATATAATCCGACTTTCTTATACACTTTCCGCAGCGTCCGGAAGGCCAGGGCGCTGGCGCGCTCGGAGCCGTTCTTGAGCACGTCGTTGATATACTGCTTGTCCGCCAGGATGCGCTTTTGCTCCGCCTGGATGGGGGACAAAACGCTGACCACGGCCTCGGTGGTGGCGTCCTTGAGGGCGCCGTAGCCCTTGCCCTGCAATTCCGCGCACACTTCCTCGGCGGTTTTGCCGCTCATGGCGGCGCAGATGGTGATCAGGTTGGTGACGCCGGGCTTGTTTTCCGGGTCCACGCGGATCTCGCCGTCGCTGTCGGTGACGGCGCGGCGCAGCTTGCGGCGCACGTCGTCCGGGGTGTCCGCCATGCTGATAAAGCTGTCCGGCTCCCCGGATTTGCTCATCTTGCTGCCGGGGTCGTTCAGCGCCATGATGCGGGCGGCGGCGGACTTGGCGATGTAGGGCTCGGGGATCTTGAACACGTCGCCATAGACGGAGTTAAAGCGCTCGGCGATGTCGCGGCAGATTTCCAGGTGCTGCTTCTGATCCGCGCCCACGGGCACCACGTCGGTCTGGTACAGCAGGATGTCCGCCGCCATCAGCACGGGATAGGTGAACAGGCCCGCGTTGATGTTGTCGGCGTGCTTGGCGCTTTTATCCTTAAACTGGGTCATGCGGGAAAGCTCGCCCATGTAGGTGAAGCAGTTGAGGATCCAGGCCAATTCGGCGTGCATGGGCACGTGGCTCTGGGCGTAGATGATGTTCTTTTCCGGGTCCAGGCCGCAGGCGATATACAGGGCGGCCAGCTCGGCGGTGCGGCGGCGCAGGGCCGCGGGCTCCTGGCGCACGGTGAGGGCGTGGAGGTCCGCCATGCAGAACAGGCAGTCGTAGTCCTTTTCCAGCTTGACGAAATTGCGCAGCGCGCCGATGTAATTGCCGATGGTCAGGGTGCCGCTGGGCTGCACCGCGGAATAGAGGACGGGTTTACGGACGGTTTCGCTCATATATTTCAACTCTCCTTACAGAATAAAGTATAACGCAGGCGGGAAAATTTTTCAACCGCGTCAGTGGGTGATATTCTCCTTGCCGCCTTGCAGCACCAGCCCCGTGGGCACGAACTCCTGGCCCCTTTCGACGTGGTATTCGGTCAGGGGCGGCAGGGTGCCGCCGTTTGTGCGGGTGGTGGGATAATAGAGGTAGCGGCGGACGCGGTTTTCATTTTCGTCCAGTTCAAAGATGGCGGGGGCGTCGCTTTCCAGCCCGCAGAGCTTGTACAGCGTGGCGTGGAGATCGCTGACGGAGGCCATGGCGGCGTTGGTTTTGAGTTCGCCCCGCTCGCCCGCCTTTTTCAGCAGCATCACCGGGGAGGAGGGGCCTTCGTCAAAGCGCCCGTGGTCGGCGGTGATGATGATGTTGGAGGTGTCATAGATGCCCAGGGCCTTCATCTGCTCCAGGTAGGGCGTCAGGATGGTGCGCAGCACGCCCTTGGTCTGCTCGCAGGCGGTGGTGTTCCAGTTGCCCACGTTCGCGCCGTTCTCGTTCATATTGCAGGGCAGATGGGAGCCGTTGATGTGGTAGACCACAAAGGATTTGCCCGCCTTGGTGGAGACGCCGTCCGCCGCCAGCCGATCCCGAAACAGGAAATTATCCTTGAAATAGGGCTGATATTCCGCGTCGGAGGCCTTGTAGAACCCAAAATCGCCGCTGTAAAACACACAGGCGGGCTTGAGCAGGTGGGGCAGATAGCGGACGCCCACAAACTGCATCATCTTGGCGAAGAGCTTGGGGGTGGAGCCCACGGTAAGGTTGGCGCGGAGGATGTTGTCCGCCGTGCCGATCATGCGCTGGCTGGCGTAGGATTCGGCGGTGTAGATGCGCACGTCCCAGCCGTCCTGTTCCAGCGCATGATAAAGGGGCACGCCTTCGAAGCACTGGTCGATGTAATCCTCGATGGTCTGGTCGTTTTCATACCACACCTGGGTGAGAATGTAGGGCATGCCCATCTTGGTTTTGCTGTAGGCGCCGGCATAATCGCTGTAATAGGTAAAGCCGTCCAGGGCGTCCAGGGCGTCGGGGTCCTCCGCCTGGATGCGGGGGATATAGGTGGTATCGCAGGCGTCCACCACGAACACCACGGTGTTCGCTTCCTCGCCCAGCACAAACTGATTCTTGTCGGATACGATCCAGTCGCCCCGGCGGGTTTCGATGGGGTGGGTCAAAAGCACCGTGGCCAGGGTGACGGCCTGGATGATCAGCAGCGCCGCGGCCACGCCCCGGGACGCCGTGTGGAAGAGCTTGCGCTTTTTGACGGCCAGGGTGACAAACAGGGCGGGCACGGCGACCCAGAACAGGGTGTCCGCAACGGCGTACACCGTGTAATTGCCCCACGCTACCTGCCGGCCGTCCAGCTCGCCGTAATCGGGATTGAGAAAATTGCCCTGCAAATACAGGCACACCGTCAGTCCCAGCACCAGGGCGGAGAGCACGCGGCGGCCGCGCTGGGGCAGCAGGCACCCCAGGCCGATCAGCAGAGCCGACAGCCCCAGGAAGCACAGCCCGGCGGGCGGCACGATGTCCCCCAGGTTGAACCACATTTCGCTTTGGTTGAGCATATATTGCTCGATGGGCGCAAAGATAAAGGCGGTGAAGGCCAGGGCCAGCACGCACAGGATCAGGGTCAGTATGCTTTTCTTTTTGCGGGTCTTGATCATGAATCGCAGGTTCCTTTCTTACAGGGAAGGATCATAAAAACCGCAGCCGTTGCGGCCCGCCTCCTTGACCCGGTACAGGGCCAGATCGGCGCACTTGAACAGGTCGCGCGCCTCGCTCTGCTGGTCGGAGAAGGCCACGCCCACGCTGAGGGTCACCGCGGGCAGATCCTCCGCGGGATGGGCCAGCCTGTCCGCCACCCGGCGCATTTTGCCCCGCACCAGCTCGGTGAGCGCGGAATCGACGTTGGCCATGATGACGGCAAACTCGTCGCCGCCGATGCGGCACACCATGTCCTCGCCGCGAAAGGAGCCTTGCAGGATGTCCGCCACCGAGCGCAGCACCCGGTCGCCCATATCGTGGCCGTATTGGTCGTTGATGGATTTAAAATAGTCCACGTCCACCAGCAGCAGCGCGATCTTGCTCTGGCTGCGCATGGCCTGCTGGCGCATGCTCTCATAGGCGGCGCGGTTGTAAAGGCCCGTCAGGGCGTCGTGGGTGGCCTCGTAGTTCAGCTTTTCGGCGGCGCGCTGGTTCTGGGCGTACATCTCGTTGTAGGTGCGGGCCAGATATTGCAATTCGGTGGTCCCTTCCTCGCTGAGCAGCCGATCCTGGCTGATGCCGCTGATCTGCCGCCGCAGGGGATTGATGACCAGGGAAAAGATGACCACCGCCACCAGAAACAGCGACAGCATCAGGCCGCCGATGAGGATCTGCTGGGCGTGCAGCACGTTGAGAAGCCGGCCGGAGCTGGTCACCTGCTCGCCCAGCATGGAGGTCATCAGCACGTCGGTGCCCTGGTTGATGCGGGAGATGATCTCCTCCTTGGCGGCTTCGTATTCATCCCCAAACACCATGCGCCGGGCCTTTTCCAGCTGCTGCTGCGGGGGCAAAAGGCTGTCCGCGTCGGTCAGCGCGATCTGCCGCAGGGGCGCGGGATAGCGGTCAATATCGTCGGCAAGCCCCGCCACCATCAGCCGCATGGCGTATTCCTCGGTTTCCATCAGCCGGTCGCTGATTTGCAAGGCGGTGTCCAGCTGGCTCAGCGCCCGATCGTCCACCAGGTATTCCCGCACCTGCTCCACCGCCTTGTCCCGGGAGCGGGTGGTCTGGACCTCGTTGTAATAGAGCGCCACGTGCTCCATATCCCCGGTGATCACAAAGCTGCGCACCTGGTTGGTCAGATAATCGCTGCCTTCCCGCAGGCTGCTGGCGGCCGCCTGGCAATCCATATAATGCTGGGTGGCGATGCGCATCCTGTCGTAGCTCTCGGAGGTGCGATACATAAAATACAGCAAAACGCAGGAGATCGCCGCGCTGATGACCAGCATGACGATAATGACCGTTTGCAGCGGAACTCCCTTGCCGCGTTTCTTTTCCGTCCCGTTCATTTTCCATTCCTCTGCGTCCATATCAAGCAAAAACCATGCTATTTTATTATACATGAGCGGAAGAAAAAATGCAATAAAATATGAAGCGGCATTGGGCAGGGATAAGCATCGTTCCCGCAAGGATACCAACGGGAAAAAATCCTGCTGGCCCTCGGCCAACAGGATTTTGCTGTCTAACCAACCGTCTTTCCTTTTTACTCCAGCGCCAAAATCTCCTCTATGGCCTTGCCCTCGGCCTCGGGCATCTCCACCCCCAGAATACGGGCATAGGTGGGCGCTTCGTCGATGACGCTGCGGCGGTCCAGCCGCACGCCGGCCTTGATATGGGGTCCGCAGGCCATCAGGGTGGGCTGGGGGCCTTTATCGGGATGATAGCCGTGGGTGGCCCGGCCAAACTTATAGTCGCTGTTGTCCACCCGGCGCACGAAGGGCCGGGTGAAGGCGTTGGAAAAGCTGGTGTAGCCGTCGGTTTCCACCACGAAGGAGAAATCGCCGTAAAGCCCCTCCTCCCGCCGGGCCTCCTCCGCGGTGAACACCCGCTCAAAGCCGTACAGGCCGTCCTCTTTCATCTGCTCCAGCACGGCGCGGACGCGGTCCAGGTCCCGGGGGTTCTTCACATAGATCTGGGCCGACATGCCCGTGGACTTGGCGATGGCCACATAGTCCGTCACCTGGCCCTGATCGTCCACCGTCAGCAATCCCTTGTCCGCCAGCAGCGCGTTGAGGGCGATGGAGCGGGTGATGTTCAGCTGGCCGTGGTCGCTGACGATGAACAGGTCGGTATCCTGCTTGATGCCCGCGTCCCGGATGGCCTTCAATATCTCCCCCAGCCACAGGTCGATTTCATGCAGGCCGTGGGTCACTTTGGCGCTGAACATGCCGGTTTCGTGGCGGTATTCGTCAATGTTGGCCGGGTGCACCAGCAGCAGATTGGGCTTGAACTGGCGGATGATGCTGCACGCGCAGGCGTGCACAAAGGCGTCGCAGTGGGGATGCACCCGATGCATGCCGTCCACCAGATGCATGTTGGGCCGGATGACCTTGTCGATCACCTCGGGGCTTGAGCCGCTTTCCGCAAAGCATTCCAGGGTGGTCTCCTGCTCGTTCATGGGCCAGTATTCGTCCACCAGCCAGTCGATGTGGGGGTGCCGTCCCGTGGTGACCAGGGCGTTTTGGCCTGGGTCAAGATGGGCGTTTCGTTGTTCACGATGCCGTGCTTGCCGCACCGCACCCCCGTGCGCATGCTGGCGTGGTTGGGATAGGTGACGGTGGGATACACCGAGCGCATGCGGTCCACAAAGGCCGCCTTTTCCATGATTTTGGAAAAGTTGGGGAGCTTTCTCAATTCTTCCAGATCTTCATAAACCAGGGCGTCCTCGGAAATGACGATGATGTGCTTACTCTTGTCCACCTTGTGCCTCCTGTTGATAATCGTATAAAAGCTCATAGGCTTTTTTCATATTGGGATACAGCTGCCGGAACACGGCCAGGTGCTTCTGATAGGCCGCGTGGGCGGCGGGATCGGGCTGATATTCCCGGGCGATATGAATGTTTTTCGCGGCGTCGGCGTAATCCCGGTACCAGCCGATGCCCACCCCCGCGATGAAGGCCGCGCCCAGGGAGGTGGCGGACTGGGGCGTTTGGTGCACGCCCACGGGACAGCCGAACATGTCCGCCGCCATCTGGCCCCACAGCCGGCTCTTCGCGCCGCCGCCGATGAGGGTCAAATGCCGCACCGGCAGGCCGTTTTCCCCCAGGATGGCCCCGCACAGGCACAGGCTTTGCATGACGCCCTCATAGACCGCCCGGGCCACGTGCCGCCGGTCGTGATAGAGGGTGAAGCCCATCAGTGCGCCGCTGGCCTTGGCCGTCCACCAGGGGGTGCGCTCCCCGGCAAGGGTGGGCAGATAGACCAGGCCGTCCGCGCCGGGAGCCACGGAGGCGGCCAGCCGCTCCAACGCTGCAAAGTCCCACTGTTCCGGCGGAACGCCGGGGCACAGCAGGTTGCCGATGGCCCAATTGCTGGCCGCCGAGCCGCTCTGCACCGTGCCGCACACGTTGTAGCGGCGCTCGTCCGCGTCAAAATAGCTGAACAGCCGCATTGCCGGATCGGCGCAGGGGCTTTCGCCCATGGCGCTCACCCAGGCGGAGCTGCCGATGTTCATATAGGCGTCACCCACGGTGTGGCTGCGGGCGCCATGGGCCGCGCAGGCTCCGTCGCCCGCGCCCACCGCCACGGGCAAGCCCTGGGGCAATCCGGTGCGGGCGGCAAACTCCGCCGTCAGGCGGCCGGATACGTCGGCGGAAACCCGCAATTCCGGCATTTTATCCCGGTCAACGCCGCAGGCGTCCAGCACGCCCCAGGCCCAGTCGCCGGTTTTCATGTCCAGGCAGTTGCACAGGCTGCCGTCCGAGCGGTCCGTGCCGCCGGGCCGGCCCGTCATGCGGCCATAGAGATAATCCTTGATGTTGACAAATTTCCACGCCCGGGCGTACACGTCCGGGGCGTTTTTTTGCAGCCACATGTACTTGGGCAGGCCGCTGTGCACGTCGATGCGGTTGCCTGTGGCGGCGTAGTAATCCGCCAGGGGGATCAGCCCCTTGATCTCCTCCACCTGGGGCGCGGCCCGCAGATCGCTGTGGATCATGTTGGCAAACAGCGCCTGCCCCGCCCGGTCGATGGCGAGGCAGCCGTTCATGGTGCCGCTGAATACCAGGGCGGCGCAGCCCGCCGCGGGCACCTGCTCCAGCGCCCGCCGGATGCCCGCCAGAGAGGCGGCAAGCACCTCCTCGGGCTGCTGTTCCGCCCAGCCTGGGGCCGGATAGCGGGTGGGATAGCTCTCCACGCACTCAAAGAGCGCCGTGCCCTGCGGGTCAAAGGCGGCGCACTTGACCCCCGTGGTGCCGGCGTCCAGCGTAAGGATATAGGATGGACGGTCGAAGCCCTTCATTTTTCCGTATCTCCTTCTTTTGCTCCCGCCCATTATACCGCGAAGGGCGATTTTGCGCAATAAAAAAACCCGTTGAAAACCGACGGGGGATCCCGCGGGCGCGCGCCCGCCCCTTGTTCCGCGGTTTTCTAAAATATTTTGCCTACGCATTGACAAACCGGTGCGTATATACTATAATAAATACATAGTTTAGCGTTAAACCTATCTGTGGCGCCCTCGCATATACCGTAAGGAGGTTTGAACATGAACAAGCTGTACAAAACCCTCGCGCTGGTTCTGTCGCTGTGCTGCCTGCTGTCCGTCCTGCCCCAGGGATTGGCGGAGGAAGTGATCGACCCCGACCTGACCTGCACCATCACCCTGGGCAACTGGCCCGCGGACACGGCGCCCGACGCGGAAAAGGCGCTGTTTGAGGGCTACAAGGCCACCATGGCCCGGCAGTATCCCAACGTGACCCTGGTGCCCGATTATTACTCCTACACCCTGAGCAACTATGTGCCCATGGCCAAGGGCGGCACCGCCCCCAGCATCTTCCAGCCCCCCTTCACCGATCCCCAGCTGCTGATCAGCCAGCATCTGGTGGGGGACGTGACCGACGCGCTGGAGGCCTACGGCGTGCTGGACAAGTTCAGCCCCTCCTATGTGGAAATGTTGGCCGATGAAAACGGCCGCATCTACGGCCTGCCCCGGGACGGCTACGTGCTGGGCATGCACATCAACATCGACCTCTTCCGCCAGGCCGGCCTGATGGACGAAAACGACCTGCCCATCTACCCCAAGACCCTGATGGAAATGGCGGAATACGGCCAGATCATCAAGGAAAAGACCGGCAAGGCGGGCTTGGTGTTCCCCGCCAGCGAGACCTACGGCGGCTGGCTCTTTACCAACATCGCCTGGAACTTTGGCTGCGTGGGCGAAAGCGCCCTGGAATACCAGGACGAGGACGGCCGCTGGGTGTGCAACTTCACATCGCCCGAATGTGTGGCGGCCATGGAGTTCATGCGGGACCTCAAATGGAAGTATGACATCCTGAACGCCGACGCCACCACCACCGACTGGGCCAGCGCCCACTCCCTGCTGGGCACGGGCGAGGCGGCCATGAACTTTGCCGCCGACGACAGCGTGGATCAGCCCACCGCCAACAAGGGCCTGCCCGTGGCGGACTTTGCCCTGATCCCCTTCCCCGCCGGAGACGCGGGCCGCTACGCCCTGGCCGGCGGCACCTGCTACATGTTCGCCCCCAACATCACCAAGGATCAGGGCGTGGCCCTCATGGCCTACCTGCGGGTCATCGGCAAGCTGCCCTTCCTGGACGACGCCATCATGGAGGGCATGCGGGCGGACTATGCCGCCAAGCGCGACCGCGGCGCCCCCGTGATCCCCGCCATCAGTGCCTGGAACGACGAGGAATACAACGCCGCAAAGCAGGCCATCATCGACGAATACAGCAACGTGGACATGCGGCTGTATAACGACTTCTTCGATTCCATCAGCGAAGGCACCATCACCCTCAAATCCGAGGAGCCCGTCTTCGCCCAGCAGCTGTACCGCGAGCTCACAGCCGTGATCCAGCGCATGATCACCCGGGAAGGCGCGGACGTGATGAAGGCGCTGCAAAAGGCCCAGGATTCCTTCCAGGAGTATCTGGACGACGAGATCAACGACTACTGATAAACGCAAAACATGCCGGTCACGGTTTGCCCTCGCCGGCATGTTTTTATCACAAAAAAACCCTTTGGGGAGGAAGCCGCATGAACGGAAAAAGCAACGGGGCCAGATTAACCGGCAAAACGGGCGAAAGCCTCAAATCCTGGCTGATCATGCTGCCCGGCCTGCTCCTGATGACCTTCTTTGTCTGGGAGCCGCTGTTTGAAAGCATCCGCATGAGCCTGTATAAGACCCGCAACGTGGAATTGGTGCGCTTCATCGGGCTGGACAACTTCATCAGCGTCACGGGCAAGGACGACTTTTTGCAGGCGCTGACCAACACCTTTACCTACACGTTCTGGTCGCTGCTCATCGGCTTTGGCCTGCCCATCCTGCTGGCGCTGATCATCGGCGAGACCCGGCGGGGCAAGGGCTTTTTCCGTACGGCGGCCTATCTGCCCAACATGCTGCCGGGCCTGGCGGTCATCATCCTGTGGTCGGCCTTCTTCTCCGGCGAAAAATCCGGCGTGCTCAATATCCTGCTGGGCCGCCTGGGCGTCCCCGCCCAGTCCTACCTGACCAATTACCGCCTGGTGATCCCCATCATCATTGTCATCGCCACCTGGAAGGGGGCGGGGGCCACGGCGCTGATCTACATGGCGGGCATGTCCAGCATCAACGCCGAGCTTTACGAGGCGGCGGCCATCGACGGCGCCACCGTGTGGCAGCGGGTGGTGCATATCCTTTTGCCCGCCATCCGCAAATTGGCCGGGACGCTGCTGATCTTGCAGATCATCTCGGTGTTCCAGATCATGTACGAGCCCATGGTGCTCACCAAGGGCGGGCCGGACAACGCCAGCCTGTCCCTGATGCAGCTCATGTGGCAGTACGCCTTCGGCGGCTCCATGAACTATGGCAAGGCCTCCGCCGTGGCCGTGAT
>CACWUV010000001.1:0-10750 GCA_902764185.1 uncultured Eubacteriales bacterium | reverse complement strand
TGGCCGTGATCGTCACGCTGATATTGCTGGTGATGACCGCCGTTTATCCCTATTTCAACCGCAAGGAATCCGACTGGGAGTAAGAAGGGAGGAAACGCATATGAGTAAAACGCAGCGCACCGGCGTGATCCGCGCATACGATATGCATTCGCCCTCCGTCCGGGTCGGCTATGGGTTCATTCTGCTTCTCTGCGCGCTGATGGTGGTGGTGGCGCTGTTCCCGCTGATCTGGGTCATGCTGGCTGGCTTTAAGGACCTCAAGGAATTCGTATCCAGCACCAGCATCATTCCCTCGTCCTTCAACCTTCAAGCCTTTGTGACCACCTGGAACCAGCTGGGCATCGCCAAAAACTACCTCAATTCCTTTATCTCCGTGGCGGGCAGCGTGGTGTGCGCCCTGATCTTCAACGGCCTGCTGGGCTACGGCCTGGGCATATTGAAGCCCAGGGGGCACGGCATGGTCAAAAAGCTGGTGATGCTGTCGCTGCTCATGCCCACCACCATCAGCATCGTGCCCCTGTTCATGAACATCCAAAGGCTGGGCCTGGGCAATTCCTTCCTGCCGCTTTGGCTGTCCTACGGCGCCAACGCCATGTATGTGATCCTGTTCGTGCAGTTCTTTGAATCCCTGCCCGCCTCCATCATCGAGGCCAGCCGCATCGACGGCTGCAGCCAGCTGCAGATCTTCTTCCGCATCGTGCTGCCCCTCTCCAAGCCCATCTGCTCGGTGGTGGCCATCTTTGCCATCAACGCCGCCTGGTCGGACTTCCTGCTGCCCTACCTGGTGCTGCGGGGCGGCGAACTGCAAACGGTGATGGTGCGCCTGTTCGTGTTCAGCACCGAGCAGACGGTGAACGCCGACGCCATGATGCGCTCGGTAGTATTCTCCATGATCCCGCCCATCATCCTGTTCTTCATCTTCCAGAAACAGCTGACGGAGAATTCCGTCTCCGTGGGCATCAAGGGCTGACAGGAGGACGTATGGCAAAAAAAGCGGACGTTTATTTCCGGGTGGACCCCTGGAAAATCATAGAGGAGGGCTTTGATCCCGCCTATTCCCGGGTCAGCGAATCGGTGTTTTCCCTGGCCAACGAAACCATGGGCGTGCGGGGCTGCTTTGACGAGGGCGGCAGCGTTGACAGCCTGCGGGGCGCGTACACCAACGGCGTTTACGACGTGGCGCTCCTGGGCAAAAGCTACCGGGGCATCATCGACCGCACCCATTTCATGATCCCCACCGCCGATTGGCTGCTGACGGACATCGCGGTGGATGGGGAACGGCTGGATCTGGGCAAGGTCCAATACCGGGATTTCCGGCGGGAGCTGGACATGCGCTCCGGCGTCCTGACCCGCTCCTTCGTATGGCGGACGGCCTCCGGCAAGGAGCTGGCCGTCGCCTTCCTGCGCTTCCTGGATATGGAGCGGAGGGAGCGGGCCTACCAGCGGATCACCCTGACGGCCCTCAACTTTTCCGGCCCGGTGGAGTTCGCCGCGGGGCTGTCCTTCGACGTGCTCCACGAGGGCTACGGCAAGTGCTTCTGGCAGCAGCCCCGCGTGGAGGCGGGAGCGGGCTGCCTGATGCTGCAGGCCCAGACCCTGCGCTCCGGCCAGGAGCTGTTCGCCGGCGCGCTGGTCGATCTGCCCGCCGGCTCCCAGCCGCGGACGGAGGGAAAAACCGCCCGCCTTTGCGCCGCGCTGCCTTTGACCCAGGGCACGCCCTGCGCCATCGACAAGCGCGTGGTCATCCGCTTTGACGGTCAGGGCGGGGACGGGCTGTGGCGTCAAGGCCGGAAAGATTTGGCGCAGACCGGCGAAACCTCGCTGGAGGCAGCGATGACGGCCCAGCGCGCTTATTGGGATAGCTTCTGGCGCACCTCGGACATTCAAATCGAGGCCGACGGCCCGGACGCGGCGGCGGAGCAGCAGGGCATCCGGTTTTGCAGCTTCCAGCTGGCCCAGACCTACAACGGCGGCAGCATGCGCCACAACATCGGGGCCAAGGGGCTGACGGGCGAGGCATACAACGGCCACGCCTTCTGGGATACCGAGGCGGGCTGCCTGCCCTTCTATCTGTTCACCAATCCGGCGGCGGCCCGGGACCTGCTGCTGTTCCGCTACAACACTTTGCCCCAGGCGCTGGAGCGGGCCAGGATGCTGGATTGCCGGGGAGCCTGCTATCCCATCGCCACCCTCAACGGCCAGGAGGCCTGCTCCCTGTGGCAGCACGCCAGCCTGCAGCTCCAGCCCAGCACGGCGGTGGCCTACGGCATCTGGCATTACGTGCGGGTGACCGGCGACAAAGACTTTCTGTGGCAATACGGCGCGGAAATGCTGCTGCAGATCGCCCGTTTCCTGGAAAGCCGGGTGGAAAAGGGCGGCCGGACGGGCCAATACGGCTTCTTTGGCGTCATGGGCCCGGACGAATTTCACATGATGGTGAACAACAACGCCTACACCAATTACATGGGTCAGCGCACGCTGGCCTATGCGGTCCAGGCGCTCCGGGACATGCGCCGGGAGCAGCCCGCGGCCTACGCCGACCTGGTGAAAAGGACGGATCTGCGGGAGGAAGAGCCGCTGCAATGGCAGACCGTGGCGGAAAACATGTATCTTCCCATGGGCGAGGACGGGCTCATCGAGCAGCACGACGGCTACTTCGACCTGCCTCACACCGACATCCACGCCATTCCCGTCACCGATTTTCCGCTGTACGACCACTGGTCCTACGACCGCATTTACCGGTCGGATATGATCAAGCAGCCCGACGTGCTGATGCTGCTTTATCTGTATAATTCTTCCTTCAGCAAGGAAATCAAGCGCGTCAATTACGAGTTTTACGAGCCCCGCACCATCCACGAATCCAGCCTATCCCCCGCCATCCATTCCGTGCTGGCGGCGGAGCTGGACAAAATGGAGGAGGCCGTGCGGTTCTTCGGCTTCGCCACCCGGCTGGACCTGGACAACTACAACCGCAACACCCGGGAGGGCCTGCACATCACCAGCATCGCCCTGGCCTGGATCAACATCGTCTACGGCTTTGCCGGGCTGCGCAGCGACGGCGATCAGCTGCGCTTTGCCCCGCGGCTGCCGCAGCGCTGGCGGCGGCTGACCTTCTTCCTCCAGTATCGGGGGCGGGTGATCCGCGTGCGCATGGAGAAGGAGCAGACGGGCTTTGCGCTCATCCAGGGTCAGCCGCTGACCTTGCTGATCGACGGTCATCCCTATACCTTGACCGGGAAGGAGCTGCTGGCGCCGCAGCCGGAGACGAAACGATGAATCAGTGGATTTTGGAAAAAACCGGCTTTGATCCCGCCGACGCCGCGGCGGACGGCAACCGCTTTCTGTGCGCCAACGGCTATATGGGCCTGCGGGGCGCGGTAGAGGAGGCGGGCCCCGCCCAGTTTTCCGCCATCACCCTGGCCGGGGTCTACGATCAGTATCAGGACCGCTGGCGGGAGCCGGTCAACGCCCCGGGCGCGCTGCATTTCCGCCTGAGCTTCAACGGCCAGGCGCTGGCTTTGGGCCGGACGGAGGCCCTCAGCCACCGGCAGCGGCTGGACTACCGCCACGGCGTCTTTCAGCGGGAGACGGATTTCGGGCCGGTGACCATCAGCAGCCGCCGCTTCGTTTCCATGGCGGACTGCCATCTGCTGGCCGATCAGTATGAGCTGCGCTTCCGCGCCGACGGCGAAATGACGCTGCTGGCGGGCATTTCCACGGCGATTTGGGACATCAACGGCCCCCATCTTTTTGACTTTGATTATCAGGCGGGGAACGCGCTGCTGGTGCGGGCGGCAACGGGTGAAAAACGCATCGCCGTGGCCGCGGCCCAGTGCATGACCCCGGATTTTGAGGCGGAGGAAACCCTGCTGCAAAGGGAGCAGGGTATTTTCCGCGCCTATAAGCGCCGGGTCAAAAAAGGCGATACCCTGACGGTATCGGCCTTTGCCGCGATCTGCACCGCCCTGGACGGCGGCGATCCCGCCGACAGCGCCCGGGCCCATTGTCTGCAGGCCCAGGCCCGGGGCTTCGACGCCTGTCTGCAAGCCCATCGGGACGCCTGGGAGCGGATCTGGGACCGCTGCGAAATCACGCTGGAGGGGGACGAAGCCGCCGCGCTGGCGCTGCACGCCAGCCAGTACCATCTGAACTGCATCGCCCCGCGCCACGCGGACAGCCTGTCCATTCCGGCCCGAGGGCTTTCCGGCCAAACCTACAAGGGCGCCATCTTCTGGGACAGCGAAATCTTCTTTTTCCCCATGTTCGTGCACACCCAGCCCGAGATTGCAAGGTCCCTGCTGCGCTACCGCATCAAAACCCTGCCCGGAGCGCTGAAAAAGGCGGCGGAATACGGCTATCGCGGGGCGTTCTACGCCTGGGAGAGCCAGGAGGGGGGAACGGAGGGCTGCACCAACTTCAACGTGGTGGACGTGTTCACCCATCGGCCTGTGCGCACCTATTTTCGGGACAAGCAGATCCACATCAGCGCGGACATCGCCTATGCCCTGCGCAGCTATTACGACATCACCGGCGACCGGTCGCTGCTCATGGCGGGCGGCGCGCGGGTGATCCTGGAGTGCGCCCGCTTTTATCTCAGCCGGGCCAACGCCCATCTGGACAGCGACGGGGTGGATTTTGCCGACGTCATCGGCCCGGACGAATACCACGAGCGGGTGAAAAACAACGCCTTCACCAACCGCATGATCCTTTATTGCCTGGAAAGCGCGCTGCGGATGCGGGAGATCTTTGCCGATCAGCCGGGGTGGTTTGACCGTCTGCTGCGGGAATTGGATTACGAAAAGGATTGGGCGCTGATCAGGGACCTGTGCCCCCGCATCCGGGAGCCGCGGGTCCGGGACGGCGTGGTGGAGCAGTTTGACGGCTATTTTGATCTGGAGGACTGCACCCTGGACGACGTGCGCGCCCGGCTTTGCGATCCCCGGGAATACTGGGGCGGCGACCACGGCGTGGCGGGAACCACCCAGATCATCAAGCAGGCCGACGTCATCGCCCTGATGGCGCTGTTTCCGGACCGCTTTTCCCCGGAGGAGGTGGCCGCCAACTGGCGCTATTACGAGCCCCGCACTGAGCACGGCTCCAGCCTGTCCGCCTGCATGTACGCCCTTGCCGCCTGCCGCATCGGACGGCCGGACGCGGCCTGGCCCCTGTTTATGAAAACCGCCCAGATCGACGTGCTGGGCGGCGGCAAGCAGTGGGCCGGGGAAATCTACATCGGCGGCACCCATCCCGCCTCCAACGGCGGCGCGTGGATGATCGCCGCCCTGGGCTTCGCGGGCCTGCGCATGCAAAACGGCTATCCGACGCTGCACCCCCACCTGCCGCCCCAGATCACCCGCCTGCGCTTCCCCATCACCGCCGGCGGCAAGCGGCTGCTGGTGGAGGTGACCCCGGACGGCGGGGAGATCCGGGAGCTGGGGTAAAAGCGGGGGAGCATCTCACGGATGGTGAAAAATAAAAACAGACATTGTAAAACAGAAGTTTGACGGGACTTAGAGATAGTCATGCTTAGATCCTTCGACTGCGCTTCGCTCCGCTCAGGATGACAGCAATAGGTTGTTTTTCTTTTGTTTATCGGCCTTTTTGCAGCATACTAAGTTGCTAAACAAGAGAAAACTTACCTCACATTGTCATCCTGAGCGGAGCGAAGCGCAGTCGAAGGATCTTATTTGACTATTTTTATCTCCCCGTCAACTCTTTGTTTTCCAGCGTCTTGCTAAATGCCGAAAAAAACCGCCCCTGCGCGTCTGCAGGGGGCGGTTTTTCATTGGTTTTATGGTCAGTAGTTGGTCTGCTCCAGCTCAAAATAGGCCTGGGGATGGCTGCACACGGGGCAGACGGCGGGGGCTTCCTCGCCCTCGTAGATGTAGCCGCAGTTGCGGCAATGCCACACCTTGGTTTCGCCCTTGTTGAACACGGTGCCGTTGTCCAGATTTTCCTTCAGCTTGTTGTAGCGGTCCTCGTGGGCACGCTCCACCTCGGCCACGCCTTCAAACTTGGCGGCCAGCTCCGTGAACCCCTCTTCCCGGGCCACCCGGGCGAACTCCTTGTACATTTCGGTCCATTCCTCGTGCTCGCCGGCAGCGGCGGCGGCCAGGTTCTTGGCGGTGTCGCCGGGAGTCTTGCCATCGGCAAAGCCGGAAAGGGCGCGCAGCCACATCTTGGCGTGCTCCTTTTCGTTCTTGGCGGTCTCCTCAAAGATGGCGGCAATCTGCTGATAGCCTTCCTTCTTGGCGGCGCTGGCAAAATAATCGTACTTGTTGCGGGCCATGCTTTCGCCGGCGAAAGCGGCCATCAGGTTTTTTTCGGTCTGAGAACCTTTCAGCTCCATGGTTGTTGGCCTCCTTTTTTCTATTATAATTGTATCCCGCGGAACGCTTTTTAATCGCTTACCACGCGAAGGAAAGCACGGTGGGGACGATCATGGCCAGAATCAGCACCACGCACAGCACGGCGACGACGATCCGCTTGGTATCGGTCTTTCTTTTGCCGGACATATCACTGCACCTCCTGTTCATAGGCTTCAATGGCGCGGCTCAGCTGGTCGGGGCAGCTGGTGTTGCCGCGGCAGGGAATGCCGCGCAGCAGCTCCTTGACCTCGTCGGCCCTGCGCCCCACCACCATGGTGGCCAGGCCTTTGGTGTTGCCGCGGCATCCGTTGTGGATGGTGCAGGCGGTGATGATGCCCTGCTCGTCGATGTCCAGATCAATCTGGGTGGAGCAGGTGCCATGGGTTTTGTACTCGAACATGGTTTTTCCTTTCTTATAAGGGGTCGTTGCCCGAAGGCAAGGGATCGGAGCGCAAAATGGCGTACAGCCGCACGTCGGAAAAATGCCCCTTGTTGAACACGCGGCTGCGCAGGGTGCCCTCGTAGGTCATGCCGCATTTTTGCATCACCCGGCCCGAGGCGGGGTTGCTGGTTTCGTGCTGGGCCTCGATGCGGTTGAGCCGCAGGGTGGCAAAGCCAAAGCGCAGCACGGCGCTGAGCGCCTCCGTGGCGTAGCCCTGGTTCCAGCAGTCCCGGGCCAGAGAATAGCCCACCTCGGCGCTGCGGTGCTCGGTGTTGACCCACATGAAGCCGATGGTGCCGATCATGCGGCGGTCGCTGCGGCGCTCGATGGCAAAGGAGCCGGGCGCGCCGTTGCGGTATTGCCGGATGGCGGCGCGCAGGGCGCTGCGGGTGTCCCGGGGCGATTCATGGGCGTCCCACAGCACATGACGGCTGACCGCGGGATCGCTGGCGTAGCGGTACATATCCTTTTCGTCCCGCATGCTCAGGGGACGCAGCCGGAGCCGTTTGGTGTCCAGCACCGGCAAAGAGGAAAACACGCTCTGGCAATACGCCTGCATAGGCAGCCCTCATTTCGTCATATTATGCCACAAATTCCGGGGGAATGCAACGGACAATTGCGGTTTTGACGCCCCGGGGCGGGCGAAATTCGCGGTTATACGCCCGCAGGCCGAAAAACAGCAGCGCCAGCCCCGCCGTCAGCAGGACCAGCAGGAACAGAATCCACCGCCGATATGCTTTCATGGCCGCCTCCGTCACAATTTTGTAAAAATTATTCCTTCGCCTGGGAAGAAAAGGGGGCCGGCGTCCGTTGTATGGGCGTGGGCTGATCAAAGGGCATGGCCGCCAGCCGGTTTTGCAGCTGGGCCGCCATCATCAGGCCCGCGATGGTCTTGCTGTCGTGTATCTCCCCGGCCATGATCATGCGGATGGCTTCGGTGAGGGGAAAGACCCGCACATGCAGAAATTCGTCATCGTCTGTGTGCATCTGGTGCTGGCTGAGGCCCGTGGCCAGATAGATGCCGATCTGCTCGTTGCAAAAGCCCGGGGTGGTGTCCAGCACCGTCAGCAGGCGATAGTTTTCGGCATGGAGGCCCGTTTCCTCCTCCAGCTCCCGCCGGGCGCAGTCCAGCATGTCTTCGCCCACGTGGTCCAATTTGCCCGCCGGGATCTCCCAGGTGAAGCGGCCCACCGCCACCCGATGCTGGCGCACCAGGGTCACGTTGCCCGCGTCGTCCAGGGGCACCACCGCCGCCGCGCCCCGGTGCTTGACCACCTCGCGCAGCGCCTTTTGGCCGTTGGGCAAGAGCACCTGCCAATGTTCCACATTGATAAGCGCCCCCTGAAACACCTCTTTAGAGGAAAGAAACACTTCTTCCAAAGCCCGGTCATTCATCGCCGCCGCCTCCTTATTCCGGATCATGCAGATATTCTACACCCATTGTCAAGGTTCCTGCAATGTCGGGATTTAACAGGCCGCAACGATTGACGAAAATACATTTTCGTAATATAATTGAAACACAATCTTCTTACTTTGTGATTTTTCCTCCAAGGAGGCGTTTATGAAAGTGACTATGAAGGGAAACCTGATCCGGAGGCTGGGAGCGCTGGTGCTCTCGGCGCTGCTGGCCCTGTCGCCCCTGGGCGGCCTGATTTCGGCCCAGGCCGAGATGGCCCCGCTGCCGGTATCCATTGCCCTGTTCTGGAACGATCATACCAGCTCCAGCATGGCGACTCCCCTCCCGGCGCCCGGCTATGAAAACAGCCTGTGGCTGTACGCGCCCCAGGACGCGGTGGCAGCCGACGCCCGGCTGACCGTGGCCGACCTGTCGGGCCAGTATGCCCGCTTCGCCCTGGCCACCGGCCTCGAAATCCCCCTGGATGGCCTGCCCCTGTCCCAGCTGGGCTACATGGACGCGGGCGCCGAGCCGGGGATGAACTATGTGGAAATTATGGCCTTTGACGGCCTGGGCCAGACGGCGGCCACCCTGCGGCTGTATATCTCCAGCCAGACCGACACCCCCGCCCTGCCCGGCCAGGAGCCCGTGATTCCGCAGATCACCGAAGCCCCCGTCACCGTGCGCTATATCAACGCCATGACCGGCGAGATGATCGCCGAAACCACCGTCACGGTGTACGCCGATAACGGCTGGGTCAACGCCGATGACAGCATGGCGCCCGGCATGGAGCGCATGAGCGAAGCGGCGATTTATGTCACCGTGAACGCCGACGGCAGCTGTTCCCCCAATCCGGTGGAGTTCCATTATCGCGCGGCGGTGCAGCCCGCGGCGGTGGAAGTGGTGTGCATCGACGACGCGGGCAATGTGATCAAAAGCTCCCAGGAAACCCACGAGCCGGGTGACTCCGTGATCTATGCCCCCGAGCTGGACGGCCTTACCCTGGCCCCGGACTGCCCCTCCCAGGTGAACGTCACCGTGGACCAGAACGGTGCGAACCCCAACCGGGTGGAATTCCGCTATGTGCGGCCCGTGAGCCCCGTCAGCGTGACTGTGCAGTATGTGGATGAAACGGGCAAAGCCTTTAACAGCTTCTCCCAGGAATGCCCGGCAGGCCAGAGCACCATTTCCGCTCAGCCTGCGGACGGCTATGACCTGGACCCCAATTATCCCGCGCAGGTGGACGTGACTGTCACCGCCGACGGCGCGAGTGTCGATGAGGTTACCTTCCACTATATCCGCAAGGTCAACGCCGTCAGCGTGACTGTGCAGTACGTGGACGAAACCGGCAAAGCCTTTAACAGCTTCTCCCAGGAATGCCCGGCGGGCCAGAGCACCATCTACGCCCAGAACGTGGAAGGTTATGACCTGGACGCCAGCTATCCCGATCACATTGATGTGACTGTCACCGCCGATGGCGCGAACATCAGCGAAGCTGTGTTCCATTATGTGCGCCAGGTGCGGAACATCAACGTGCCGGTGTATTACCGCAACGCGGAGGGCGGCAACCTGGCCGACCCCAGCGCCTGGCAGTGCAAGCCCGGTGAAAACACCGTTCCCGCGCTGCCCATTGCGGGCTATACTGCGGACACCCAGGCCCAGACCGTCACCGTGACCGCCGACGGCGCTGTGCCCGCAGAGGTGGTGTTCATATACAGTCCGGTGCCTGCCACCGACGCTCCCGCCACGGAAACGCCTGTGCCGGCTACGGAAACGCCTGTGCCCGCCACGGAAACCCCCGTGCCTGCCACGGAGACTCCCGTACCGGCTACGGAAACCCCCGTGCCTGCCACCGACACCCCCGCGCCCACCGCGGCGGTGGTGAATACCACCGTGCCCGTGATCTACGTGGATCAGAAGGGCACGGAGATCCTGCGCACCGAGGCGGCCGTGAGCACCGGCGAAAACCTGGTGCAGGTCAATGCCGACCTGATTTCCGCCACCTATGACCGTTCCGGCGAGACCAGCGTGCGGGTCATGGTGGACGAGAACGGCGTGTGCGATCCCGCCCAGGTGGTGTTCACCTTCATCGGACCGGTGGACATCACCGTGTATTACCGCGATTATCAGGAAAACAACGTGGCCTCGCCCCAGACCGTGCGCTGCGTGCCGGGCGTCAACCCCATCACGCCCAAGCCGGAGGATCTGCTGCCGGGCTTCATTCTGGCGGACAGCAACCTCAAATACGTCACCGTGGACCAGAACGGCGCGGATGAAAGCGAAATCGTGTTCCGTTACGGCGTGCAGGTGGAGAACCCCGACGGGCCCACCCCCACCCCCGAACCCCGGCTGGCGCTGGTGACGGTGGAATACCGCACCACCACCGGCGACGCGCCCTTCTATGTGGACAGCACCGTCAAGTGCTTCACCGGCGAAAACACCGTCACCGCCAACAGCGCCTATGTGCCCGAGGGCTACAAGGCCGAGGGCGACACCAGCGCGCGGGTGGTGGTGGATGAAAACGGCGTCGCCACCCCCGCCACC